>NZ_CAXUEK010000067.1:0-15267 GCF_964250165.1 uncultured Sphingomonas sp.
CGAGCGCGCGGCGATCACCGGCATCGGCGCGTCGCCGTTGCGGCCGTACACCGCCTGGTAGAGATCGGACTGCTCGGTCTTGGTCGGCAGCCCGGTCGAGGGGCCGCCGCGCTGCGAGTTGACGATGACGAGCGGCAGCTCGGTCATGATCGCCAGCCCGATCGCCTCGGTCTTGAGCGCGATGCCTGGGCCTGACGAGGAGGTGACGCCGAGCTGGCCGGCATAGGACGCGCCCAGCGCCGAGGCGATCGCGGCGATCTCGTCCTCCGCCTGGAAGGTGGTGACGCCATATTCCTTCATCCGCGCCAGCTGGTGGAGGATGGCCGAGGCCGGCGTGATCGGATAGCCGCCGAAGAACATCGGCACGCCGGCAAGCTGCGTGCCCGCGACGAGGCCGAGGCTGATCGCCTCCGCGCCCGAGACCGTGCGGTACAGCCCCGCCTCGACCGGCGCGGCGGCGATGGCGTGCTGCTTCATCGGGCCGGACAGCTCGGCCGTCTCGCCGAAGGCGTGACCGGCGTTGAGCGCGGCGATGTTCGCCTCGGCGAGCGTCGGCGCCTTGGCAAACTTGGCCTTGAGCCAGTCGATCAGCGGCTGGCGGTCGCGATCGAACATCCAGAGCGCCAGCCCCAGCGTCCACATGTTCTTGCAGCGCAGCGCCTCCTTGTTGCCGAGGCCGTAGGGCTTCACCGCGTCGAGCGTCAGCTGGCTGATGTTGAGCGCCATCAGCTGCCATTTCGCGAGGCTGCCGTCGGTCAGCGGGTTGGCGGCGTATTTGGCCTTGGCGAGGTTGCGTTCGGAGAACTCGCCTTCGTCGGCGATGACGAGACCGCCGGGCTTGAGCGCATCGAGATTGGTCTTGAGCGCGGCGGGGTTCATCGCGACGAGCACATCCGGCTGATCGCCCGCCGTCTCGATCGCGATCGAGCCGAAGTTGATCTGGAACGCCGAGACGCCGAACAGCGTGCCCTGCGGCGCCCGGATCTCGGCCGGAAAATCGGGGAAGGTCGCGAGGTCGTTGCCGGCGAGCGCGGTCGACAGCGTGAACTGGCCGCCCGTCAGCTGCATGCCGTCGCCTGAGTCGCCCGCGAAACGCACGACGATCGACTCGGCCGTTGGATGGGCGGACGCCTCGGCAGGCGTCACTTCGTGGATGGCGGTCGCCATGATCGGTCCTTTTGCTTGCCCGCCCTCTAAGCCCGTCGGGGCGGCGGGGCCAAGTAGAATGACGCCCAGCCGGGCAAGGCCCGCTTCAGCCGAGCCCGAACGCCTTACCCAGCGCGAGGATCGCCGCGGCGTGGCGCTGCGCGATCTCCAGCACGTCGGCGCCGTAGCCGCCCCCGACGGTGCTCGCCAGCGGGAGGCCGCGCCGCCGCATGAGCGTAGCCACCAGACGGTCGCGGCGGATCAGGCCCTCGCGCGTGAGTGCCAGCCGGCCGAGGCGATCGCCGGCGTAGGGGTCGACGCCCGCCTGATAGAGGACCAGCTCGGGGCGGAACCGGTCGAGCAGCGGTGCGAGTGTCCGTTCCAGCGTGGCGAGGTAGGCCTCGTCACCCACCCCGTCGTCCAGCGGCACGTCGAGCGTCGAGCGCGCCTTGCGGGCCGGGAAGTTCTTCTCGGCATGGATGGAATAGGTCGCGATCTCCGGCCGGCCGGCGAGGAGCGCCGCGGTGCCGTCGCCCTGATGGACGTCGACATCGACGATCATCAGCCGGTCGACCGTCCTCTCGTCGATCAGCCGGTGCGCGGCGATGGCGAGGTCGTTGAACACGCAGAAGCCCGCGCCGGTGTCCGCCAGCGCGTGATGCGAGCCGCCGGCGCTGTTCGCGGCAAAGCCATGCTCGAGCGCCAGCCGCGCGGCGAGCCAGGTGCCGCCGGGCACCACCTGTGCCCGGCGCGCGACCTCGGGCGTGACCGGGAAGCCGATGCGACGCTCCTTGGGGCGCGGCACGGCGGCGGCGAGTACCTCGGCGACGTAATCGGGGTCATGCACCGCTTCCAGCCACGCCTGCGGCATCGGCTCGGGCTCGTGCCAGGCGATGCGGTCGCCCTGCGCGGCGAGGAGGTCGCGGATCAGGCCGTTCTTGCCCCACCGATAGGCGGAGCCGGCCGGTGCGGGGGCGACATAGTCGGGGTGGTGGACGACCGGGATCACCGCGCATAGGTAGGCGGCGAGGCGCGCGCGCGCCACGAGAGGAGCCGGTGATGAACGACATGTCCCCCGAGGCGCAGCCCCGGATCGCGGCGGCCGCACCCTATGTCCGGCCGGACGTGCGCCAGTTCCTCGATTATCTGAACGCCCTGCCCGGCCCCAAGACGCACGAGCTCGGCGCACCGGCGGCGCGAGAGATGTATCGCGCGATGAAGGACGTCGCCGACCCGCCGGTGGGCGAGTTGGCGGTCGTCCGCGACCTGACCATCCCCGGGCCGGCGGGCGACATCCCCGCGCGGCTGTTCGACGCGCGTGCGGAGCGGCAGCCCGGGCCGGCGGTGGTGTTCTTCCACGGCGGCGGCTTCGTGATCGGCGACCTCGACACGCATGCGAGCTTCACCGCGGAGGCGGCGCGCGTGCTCGACCTGCCGGTGATCGCGGTCGACTATCGCCTCTCGCCCGAGGCGAAATGGCCTGCGGCGCCCGACGACGCCGAGGCGGCGGCGCGCTGGGTGGCTGCGAGCCCGGCCGAGCTGGCACGCGCCGTCACGGGCCTGGTGCTGATGGGCGACTCCGCGGGTGGCACGCTGACCATCGTCGCGGCGATGGACCTGCGCAACCGGCCGGCCGCGGTGCCGGTGCTGGTGCAGGCGCCGATCTATCCCGCCGCCGATCTGGGCGCCGATCATCCGTCGTTCCGGCAGTTCGCCGAAGGACATCTGCTGACGCGCGCGTCGATGGACTGGTTCGCCGACTGCTATGGCGCCGACCTGTCGCATGCCCGGGGCTCGCCGCTGCGCGGCGATCTGGCCGGCCTGCCGCCCGCGGTGGTCGTCACCGCCAGCTTGGATCCGATCCGCGATCAGGGCCGCGCCTATGTCGGCGCGCTGGCGGCGGCGGGCGTGCCGGTGATCTTCCGCGAGGCGGTGGGCAACGTCCACGGCTTCATCACGCTGCGCCAGGCGATTCCGTCGAGCGCGGGCGACGTGGCGGGATACCTCGCAGCGGTGAAGCAGGCGGTGGTCGAGGCCGAAGCGCGGCGAGTGATGGCGCAGGCGGCGGGCTGATGCTCCTCCACCGCGATAGCGGGGGAGGTGGCGCGCGGGCGTCAGCCTGCGTGACGGAGGGGGCTCGCGATGCCCTGGATATGGCGCGTCCCCTCTCCACCACTCGGCTGCGCCGAGCGGTTCCCCTCCCCCGCTATCGCGGTGGAGGAGAATAGTGTTGACCCTCCCCTATCGCCCCGCCGCCGGCATCATGCTGCTGGACCGCGACGGCCGCGTGTTCGTGGGCCAGCGGATCGACACGGTGCTGGAGGCGTGGCAGCTGCCGCAGGGGGGCATCGACCCCGGCGAGGACGCGTTGGCGGCGGCGTTGCGCGAGCTGGGCGAGGAAACGGGGATCGCGGCGGAGAAGGTCGAGCTGCTTGCCAAGGCCGAAGACGAGCTGTTTTATGATCTGCCGCCCGAGCTGGTCGGCAAGGTGTGGAAGGGCCGATATCGCGGTCAGCGCCAGCGCTGGTTCCTGTTCCGCTTCCTGGGCGACGACGGCGACGTGAACCTCGTCACCGAGCATCCCGAGTTCCGTGCCTGGCGCTGGATCGACCCCGCCGATCTGCCGGCGCTCGCTGTGCCGTTCAAGCAGCAGCTCTACCGCGACCTGCTGGCGATCTTCGCCGCGCAGCTATGACGTTCGTCGTCCGGCCCGCGACCGACCGGGACCTGAAGCCGCTCTACGAGATGGCGAAGCTGACCGGTGGCGGCTTCACCAACCTGCCGCCGGACCGGCGCGCCTTGAAGGCAAAGCTGGACCGCAGCCGGGCCGCGTTCGCGCGCGACGCCGAGCATCGCGCCGACGAGCTGTTCGTGCTGGTGCTCGAGAACAGCGCCACCGGCGAGGTGCGCGGGACGTGTCAGCTGTTCACCGAGGTGGGCGGCCAGCAGCCCTTTTACAGCTATCGCATCGGCACGCTGACGCAGCACTCCGCCGAGCTCGGCCGCACCTTCCGCGCCGACATGCTGTCGCTCACCACCGACCTGGAGGGTGCGAGCGAGGTCGGCGGCCTCTTCCTCCATCCCAACGAGCGCGCGGGCGGGCTCGGGCTGCTGCTGGCGCGCGCGCGCTACCTGTTCATCGCCGCGCACCGGGCGCGCTTTGCCGATCGCATCCTGGCCGAGCTGCGCGGGATCATCGACGAGGCGGGGGGCTCGCCCTTCTGGGACGGCCTGGCGGGCCGGTTCTTCGGCATGAACTTCCAGGAGGCGGACCAGTTCAACGCCATCAACGGCCATCAGTTCATCGCCGATCTGATGCCCAAGCATCCGATCTATACCGCCATGCTGTCCGAGACTGCCCGCGCGGCCATCGGCCTGCCGCACCCTAGCGGCCGGGCGGCGATGCGGATGCTGGAGGGCGAGGGCTTCCACCACGACCGCTATGTCGACATCTTCGACGGCGGCCCGACCATGACGGCGCGGACCGATCAGGTCCGGTCGATCGCCAACGCGCGCGAGAGCTCGGTCGTGGCTCTGGATGGCGAGGCCGGTGTCGAGTCGCTGGTCACGGCAGGACGGCTCGCCGGGTTCCGGGCCGCGTTCGCCGAGGTCGAGGAAGTGCCGGGCGGGATCGTGCTGGCCACGGGGGCGGCGCGCGCGATCGGCGTCGTGCCGGGCGACACGGTGCGGCACGTTCCCAGGCTGTGACCCTCGTCGAGATCAACTTCGACGGGATCGTCGGCCCGACCCATAATTATGCGGGGCTGAGCCTGGGCAATCTGGCCGCAACCCGCAACGCGGGGCGGGAGAGCTTCCCGCGCGCGGCGGCGATGGAGGGCATCGCGAAGATGCGGGTCAACCTGCGGCTGGGGCTGGTGCAGGGTGTGCTCCTGCCCCATCCCCGCCCGGATGCACGCTGGCTCGCGGCGCTCGGAACGACCCCGGCCGGTGCCACGCCGACGCTGTGGGCGCAGGCGGCCTCCGCCTCGGCGATGTGGGCGGCGAACGCGGCGACCGTCTCGCCCGCGCCGGACACGGCGGACGGGCGCTGTCAACTATCCGTCGCCAATCTCGTGACCATGCCGCACCGGAGCCACGAATGGCCCGCGACGCTGCGGCAGCTGCAGCTCGCTTTCGGCGATCCGGCCTTCGTGGTGCACGGGCCCGTGCCGCCGCCGTTCGGGGACGAGGGCGCGGCGAACCACATGCGGCTGTGCCCGGCACACGATAGACCCGGCGTGGAGGTGTTCGTGTTCGGCGAAAGTGCCGGCCCCTTCCCCGCGCGCCAGCATCGCAGCGCATCCGAGGCGATCGCGCGGCGGCACGGCCTCGATCCGGCGCGCACGCTGTTCGTGCGGCAATCGCCCGCGGCGATCGCGGCGGGAGCCTTCCACAACGACGTTGTGGCGGTCGCGAACGAGGGCGTGCTGCTCGCGCACGAACAGGCATTCGCAGACAAGGAGGCGTTCTACGCCGGGCTGCGCGAACGGCTGCCGTCGGTGCAGATCATCGAGGTGCCGGCGGCGGCAGTCAGCCTTGCCGAGGCGGTGGCGAGCTATCTCTTCAACGCGCAGCTCGTGACGCGGCCGGCCGGCGGCATGGCGCTGGTGCTGCCCGATGAGGCGCGAGGGGTCGGGCGCGCGTGGGCGTGGCTGGAGGCGCTGGTCGCGGGTAACGGGCCGATCCGCGAGATCGTGCCGGTCGACGTCCGCCAGTCGATGGCCAACGGCGGCGGCCCCGCCTGCCTGCGGCTGCGCGTCGTATGTGATCCCGCCACGGTGGACCCGCGCTTCCTGGTCGACGCGGGCAAGCTGGACCGCATCGCCGCCGTCGTCGCCAAGCACTGGCCCGAGCGCGTCGGGCCGGACGATCACGCCACCCTGGGCGCGTGGCCGGCGGCGGCGCAGGCCCGCCAGGCGTTGCTGGAGGAGCTGGCGCTTGTCGAATTAATTGACAGCTAACCATGTCCGGCCGGGGCGAAATCGCCGTAATCCGCCGCTGGCCCGGAACTTGCTGTGCACGAGGCATGTGGCCCCGCATCACCCGCCTGTTCACGATCAAGACCAAGTTCGAGGCGTTCCTCGTCATCTACGGGCTCGGCCTCGGCGCGGCCGAGCGGGGCGTGCACTATCTCCAGGTCTATCCGGGTGCCGAGGGCAAGATGCTGTTCGCGCTGTGCCCGGTGGCGGTGTTCATGGCGGGCGGCCGCATTCTCCATTCGCTGGAGGCTGAGCGAGGCTGATCGGCGCAATGGACACGGGCGATCGCGTGGCGGATGATTGCGCGGATGGACTTGGGCGACGATATCGAGCTGGCGCGCGGCATCGCGGCGGAGACGGGCGCGCTGCTGCTGCGGCTGCGCGCCGATAGCGGACTGACCGGCACGGCGTTGGGAGCGCGGGGCGATCGCGCGGCGGACGACCTGATCCTCGCCCGGTTGCGGGCAGCGCGGCCCGATGACTGCATTCTTTCCGAAGAGTCGCATGACGACCGGGCGCGGTGCGCCGCCAGCCGGGTGTGGGTGATCGATCCGCTCGACGGCACGCGCGACTATGCCGAGGGGCGCGACGACTGGGCGGTGCATATCGGGCTCGCCGTGGACGGGTTCCCGGCCGCCGGCGTCGTCGGGCTGCCGGTGCTGGGGCGCCTCCACGCAAGCGACGATCCGCCGCTTCCGCGACCGCCGCTCCCCGCACGCCCGCGCATGGTCGTGAGCCGGACGCGCAGCGCCGAGGTGGTGACGCGGGTCGGCGCGGCGCTGGGCGCGGAGCTGGTCGGCATGGGCTCCGCGGGTGCGAAGGCGATGGCGGTGGTGGACGGCCGCGCCGAGATCTACCTCCATGCCGGCGGCCAATATCAGTGGGACAATTGCGCGCCCGCGGCGGTCGCGCTCGCAGCAGGGCTGCACGCGTCGCGCATCGACGGCACGCCGCTCGCCTATAACGGCGAGGACCCGCTGCTGCCGGACCTGCTGATCTGCCGCAAGGAGCTCGCCGGCGCGGTGCTGGCGGCGATTACAGCGGCTTGACGCTGGCGCCGGCGCGACCGGAAGCCCCGTCATTCCCGCCTAGGCGGGAATCCGCATTCGGTGCGTAAGGCTGCCATGCTCGATATGGCGATAATGGATCCCCGCCTGCGCGGGGATGACGGAGCGGTCTAAGCCGCGCCGCGCAACGCGTGGCGACCTGTTGCCGCCTCGCGCAGATAGCCTTCCAGCTCGGCGGCGCGGTGGGCGGCGGTGTGCTCGGCGAGCACGCGGGCCTGCCCGGCGCGGCCGATCCCGGGCGCGTCGGCCCGGTTGAGCGCGGCGAGCACCTGATCGGTGGTGTCGGCCAGCACGATCTCGCGGTCCGGCGCGAACAGCCGGTCGAGCCCGTCCCAGCGATCCGAGACGATCGGCGTCGCGCACGCCGCCGCCTCGAACAGCCGCACCGAGGGCGACCAGCCGCGCGCGATCATGTCGGCGCGTGTGACGTTCAGCGTCCAGCGTGAGGCGGAATAGAAGGCGGCGTGATCGCTCGGTGGCAGGTGCTCGATCCGCTCGACGTTGGCGGGCCAATCGATCGTCGCCGGATATTGCGGGCCGGCGACGACGAACCGCTTGTCCGGCGTGCGGCGCGCCGGCGCGATCAGCAGGCGCTCCAGCGCCGGCTGGCGATCGTCGCTATAGGTGCCGAGATAGGAGAGGTCCCAGCGCCTGGCCGTCGTCGTCGG
This sequence comes from uncultured Sphingomonas sp., assembly GCF_964250165.1. Lineage (GTDB taxonomy): Bacteria > Pseudomonadota > Alphaproteobacteria > Sphingomonadales > Sphingomonadaceae > Sphingomonas. The sequence goes on from NZ_CAXUEK010000067.1 coordinate 7,861, forward strand.
GCGATAGTCGGCCGGGTCGACGGAGCAATAGAGCGCGCGGGCGGCGGGCGCACCGTGCTGCTCCTCGAGATGGCGCAGCGTCGGGCCGCCGGTGAAGGAAAGATAGACATCATAGGCCGGCACCAGCTCGGGCGAGAGATATTCGTGGTCGCCGCGCGCCAGCTTCGCCAGCGTGACCGGCGTGTCGATGTCGTAAAAGGCCGTGACGCCGGTCGCCGTGCGCTGCACCCAGGCGCCGACCGCGACCCCGTCCGGCACATACGAGCCTACGATCACCGCATCGGCGCGCTCGATCTCGCCGGTCCAGTGCTTCAGCTCGGCAAGGTCGCGGTAAAAGGCGATCCGGCACCAGTCTGGATCGGTCAGGTCGCGATTGCCCGCATACCAGGGCACGTCGCGCTCCAGGAACAGCACGTCATGGCCGCGCGCGTGAAAGGCCTTGAGCAATGCGCGCCAGGTGGTGGCATGGCCGTTGCCCCAGGAGGACGACAGCGACAGCCCGAGGACGACCAGCCTCATGCCGCCTTCCGGACCCGCCCGAGACGCTCCCGCAGCAGCGCATCCACCTGCACGCCGCGCAACGCATAGGTGTGCTCGGCGAGCACGCGGGCGAGCGCGGCCCGGCCGATGGCGCGGGCGCGCGCGGGGGTGAGCGCGGCCAAATGGTCCGCGACGTCCTGCCCGTCGCGCGCGACCAGCACCTCGCGGTCGGGCGCCAGGAACTGCTCGATCCCCTCCCACGCGTCAGTGATGAGGCAGGCCGCCGCGCCCGCCGCCTCGAACACCCGCGTGGCCGGCGAGAAGCCGATATGCGCCATCGAATCGCGCGCGACGTTGAGCACGGCGGCGGGCGTGCAATTGAAGGCGTTGTGCTCGGCGGTGTAGACATGACCGCGGTGGCGGACATTGGCGGGCATCGCCTTGCTCTCCCAGCCGTTGCCGCCAATCAGGAACCGGCGCGCCGGCAGTGCCTCGGCGGCGCGCAGGAAGAACTCCTCCACCCGCGCCTCGCGGTCCGGCAGCCGATTGCCGAGGAACGCCAGGTCGCAGGCGAACCGCTCGTCCGGCGGCACCGGATGGTGGGTGTCGGGATCGAGCGCGTTGTAGACGGGGACGCAGGCGACTGCGCCGAAGCCGGTATAGGCGTCCACCACCGGCGGGCCGCCGCCATAGGTGAGCACCATGTCGAGCGCCGGGAGTGCGCGCAGCACCGGATGCGAGGGGTCGCCGCGCATCTCGTCCAGCGTCGCGGCGGCATCCACGTCCCAGAACAGCTTGAGCGCGTCCGGCCGGGCGTGGCGCTGCACGCCGTCGAGCAGCTCCGCGTCGAACACCCCGACGCCGCTCGCCTTGACGACGATGTCGGCCCTGGGCGCCTCCGCCAGCACGCCGCGCAGACCCTCCCCCGTCGCGGGATACACCACGACCTTGGCATAGGGCGGAGGATCGATGTCGCGGTGCTGCTGCCGGTCGAACGCGTCGGGCTCGTAGAAAGTGATGTCGTAGCCGTGCCCGGCGAGCGCGCGCAGGATGCCGCGATAATAGGTCGCCGCGCCGTTCCAGTAGGAGGACAGCAGGCTGGAGCCGTAAAAGGCGAGTTTCACGCGGCGGTCCTTGTCGGCTGGGCGGCGAGGCCGGCGGCGATCGCCAGCAGCTCGTCGGCGCGGTGGGCGCAGGTATGGCGGGCGCGGATCGTCTCGAGACCGGCGGCGACCAGCGCGGATCGCATCGCCGGATCGTCGCGCAGCGCCGCGAGGTGCGCCGCGACCTGCTCGCCGTTCCGCGCGATCAGGAAGTCCTGACCGGGACGGAACAACTGCTCGCTATCCGCCCAGGGCGCGGACACCAGCGGGATGCCGCAGGCGAGCGCCTCGAACACGCGAATGGTCGGGATGCCGGGCAGGATCGTCGCGTAATAGCGCCGCGGCACGTGAACGGTGGCGAGATGGCGCGCGAAGATGGCCGGGGCGCGGGCATTGGGTGCCCAGCCATGATAGCGCGCGCCGTAGCGGGCGAGCGCCGCGCGCGCCTCCTCGGGATAACGGACGCCGTAGATGTCGAGCGGTATGCCGACCGCCTGCGCCGGCTGGAACAGGAATTGCTCGAGTTCGCCCGTGCGCTCGCCATCGCCCCAATTGCCGATCCAGACGACCCCTTCGCGCGCCTGCTCCACGGCAGGCGGGCGGAACAGGCGCGTGTCCGCCGCCTCGTGCCACGTCCAGACGCGCCCCGCCCAGCCCCAAGCGCGATAAACTTCGGCCAGCGTCTCGCCGAAGGCGAGCACGCCGTCATAGCCCGACAGGTCGAACGCCTGCATCTCGGCCGGCGCGCTGACGGCGCGGTGATGCGTGTCGTGAAACAGCAGGCGGAAGCGCCCACCCGCGCGCCGCAGCTCGCCGATCGCCGCGACCAGCAGCGGCTCGTTCCACTCGTGGACGATCACCAGATCGGCATCGGCGACCAGCTCGGCCGGGTCGGTGTCGGGGGCAAAGGTTTCGGGTTGGAGATCCGGATAGGAGGCGGCGAACGCGGCCAGCCCTGCCTCGCCGGCATCGGCGAGCAGGTTGTCGAGGCTCCAGTTGACGGCCGGCTCCAGCGCGCGGACCTGGTGGCCCTTGGCCTGCAGCTCGCGCAGCACGCCGCGCAGGAAATGGGCGTTGCCGTGGTTCCAGCACGAGCGCAGCGAGTGGGTGAAATAGACAATGTTCACGCCGCGGCGCGCTCCGGCGAGACCAGCCCGCGGTAGAGCGCCAGCATTGCCGCGGCGGTCGCCCGCGGCGTGTAGCGTGCGGCGCGGGCGCGGGCAGCTTCCGACAAATGGGTGCGGAGGTCCGGCTCGGTGCGGACGCGCGCGATCGCGGCGGCATAGGCGTCGGGCGTTTCTTCGGGCACGAACAGCGCCGCGCCGGTCCACAGCTCGCGGAAGGTGTCGATGCCGGACAGCACCAGCGGGCAGCCCGCCTGCGCCGCCTCCAGCACCGCGAGGCCGAACGGCTCGAAGCGGGCGGCCGAGACGAAGATCGGCCGCGTGGCGTATTCGGCGGCGAGTTCGGCGTCGGCGAGCACCCCGAGCAGTCGCAGGTGCGCCGGCGCGACCTTCTCGCCGTGCGGAGCCGTGATCGGACCGGCGGCGCGCAACGGCACGGGGAGGCGCGCGGCGACCTGGTCGAGCAGGTCGGTCGCCTTGACGCGGTCCCAGAGCCGGCCGGCGGTCAGGACGTGATCGGCGGTCTCGCGTGCCGGCAGCGGCAGCGGGGTGCGGCCGTTGTGGATCGCGAGCGGCGGCATCGGCAGCCCGTAATGGCGCTGCACATTCGCGGCGTGGGCGGCGCTGGGGGCGACGACGGCGTCCGCGGCGAGCAGGCCCGCGCGCATCAGCTCCCCGTGCCAGGCATAGGCTGCGTCCGGTGCGGTCCCGTGTGCCGCCGCCCACCAGGTGCCGACGCAACCGTGCGCGACCGCCACGACCGGCGCGGGAAACCCTCCGGCCGCGGCGAGCGCGGGGGAATTGAGCTGGACGATGTCGGCCCGGTACTCGACCGCGAGAGACGCGATGGCGCGACCGGCGGCGAGCACCTCGTCGGGGCCGGCGGCGAGCCAGTCGAGAGGGAGATCGGTCTTCACCAGCGACATATGCGCCGCACCCTCACCCTTTCGCTCGCCTGCGGCGAGCTGTTCCCTCTCCCACCGGGAGAGGGAGGGAGGCGCGCCAGCGCCGGAAGGGCGAGACGGCCCAAGGTTCCGCCGATGCGCAGCATCGGTGGAAAGGCCGTCGAGGGGAGGGTGCTCCGCGAAGGGTCCCAGCACTGCCAGCACAACCTCGACCTGTTCCCCCGCCAGTGCGGTGGCGAGATCGGTCGCGTACTGCCAGACACCGCCGACGGCGTCGCAGGTCATCAACAGCTTCACGAGGCGGCCATGCGCCGGGACGAGGCGACGATCTCTGGCGCGATCGGCAGGTTGAGGCGACGTTCCGCCGCCAGCCAGCGCGCCAGCTCGGCGACGCCGGTCCGCCAGTCGACCTTCGGCTGCAATCCCAACGCCGCTTCCGCCGCGCGCGTGTCGGCGACGAAATAGCGCTGGTCGCCGGCGCGCCAATTCGACCATTCGACGTCGACAGGATGGCCGACCAGCTCGCCGATATGGTCGAGCAGCCGCCGCAGCGACACGGCATTGGCCGGGCCGCCGCCGAGATTGAACGCCCTGCCCTTCACCCGATCGATCCGCCGCCACGCCTGCACATAGGCGTCGACTGCGTTCGCCACGTCAAGGATATCGCGCACCTGACAGCCGTCGCCGTAGAGCGTGATCGGCCGGCGCTCCAGCGCGCGGATCAGGAAATGCGCGACCCAGCCTTGGTCCTCCGTCCCCATCTGGCGCCGGCCGTAGATGCACGACATGCGCAGCACGCAGGTCGGCATGCCGAAGCTGCGGGCGTAATCGAGGACATATTGGTCGGCCGCGCCCTTGGAGACGCCATAGGGCGTATGGAAGTCGAGCGGGCGCGTCTCGGCGACGCCGTGCTCGCGGACCGCCGGGTCGTCGGGGACATAGGCGTCGTCGCTGAGCGTGAAGCTGAGGTCGGCGAGATCGCCATAGACCTTGTTGGTCGACGCGAAGATCAGCGGAACCTGCCCGCCGCGCCGGCGCAGCGCCTCCAGCAGCGCGAAGGTACCGCCGATGTTGATCGCGAAATCCTCGGCTGGATCGTCCAGACTGGTGGTGACGGCGACCTGGGCGGCGAAATGGAAGACGGCCTGCGCGTCGGCCGCCGCGTGTGCGACCGCGGCATGATCGCGGATGTCGGCGCGCACGAACTCGATCCGTTCGCCATGGTTGTGCTGGAGCCAGGCGAGGTTGCGTTCGGTGCCGGCGCGGGAAAGCGCGTCGAGGATGCGGACGCGGTGCCCGTCGCGGGCGAGGCGGTCGGCGAGGTTGGAGCCGATGAATCCCGCCCCGCCGGTGATGAGGATCGGGGCCATCAGATCCTCCCCGCTTGCGGGGAGGGGGACCGGCGCAGCCGGTGGACGGGGTTCGGATCAGAGCGGCTCGCTGGTGACTCAGCCCCCTCCACCATCGCTGACGCGATGGTCCCCCTCCCCGTCCCGGGGAGGATTTCCGGCCGGCCCCTCACGCCACCAACCCCCGCTGCTCCAGCTCCGCGCGCATCCTGGCGACGTTGTCGGTTGCGGTCTGCTCGGCCACCCAGCCGGCGAGCTGCGCCAGCCCGTCGCCGAAATCCTGCCGCGCCTCGAAGCTCAGATGATCGCGCGCGAGCGCCGTGTCGCAGAAGCAGTGCCGGATATCGCCGATCCGCGCCTTGCCGACGATCTCGGGCTCGATCCGGTTCTTGCCCATGGCCCCGGCGAGCGCGACCGCGACGTCGCGCACGGACCGATGCTGCCCCGAGCCGATGTTGAACGTCTGCCCCGCCGCCTCGGGCTTGACCAGCGCATCGGCAAACGCGCGCGCGACATCCGTCACATGGATGAAATCGCGGCGCTGCTCGCCGTCCTCGAAGATCATCGGCGCCTCCCCGTTCAGCAGCCGCGAAGCGAAGATCGCCAGCACGCCGGTGTAGGGATTCGAGAGCGCCTGGCCGGGCCCGTAGACGTTGAACAGGCGCAGGCACACGCTCTCCATCCCGTACGGCGCGGCCATGATGTGCGTCGTTCGCTCCTGCACGTATTTGTTGAGCGCGTAGATGGACGAGAGCGCCGGCCGCTTCCATTCGGGCGTCGGCAGCGGTGCGAGCGGGCGTCCGGCCCCGTCGGTCGGCTCCCATTGCGACAGGCCGTCGCGCAGATTGGGCCGGTCGGCGTCCTCGACGGTATGGCCGTCCATGTCGCGATACAGGCCCTCGCCGTAGATCGACATCGAGGAGGCGGTGACGACGCGGCGGACGGGACGCGTGATGAGCTGCTCGAACAGCACGGCGGTGCCGACGTCGTTGGTCGAGGTGTAGCGTTCCACCTCGTACATCGACTGACCGACGCCGACCTCCGCGGCGAGGTGGATGACGCTGTCGACGCCCTGCAGCGCGCAGGCAACCGCGGCCGCATCGCGCACGTCGGCGCGGACCAGCTCGGCGTCGGCGTCGAGCAGCGCGGAGCCGTCGACCTGGCCGTGGACCTGATCGATCAGGCTGTCGAGCACGCGCACGCGATGGCCGCGGCGCAGCAGTTCTTCCGTGACGAAGCGGCCGATGAACCCCGCGCCGCCGGTGACGAGGACGGTTTCGCTCATCCGAGGAAACGGTCCGCGACGGTATTGATCCAGGTTGATTGCATCCGTGCGGCTTGCCCCCTTATGAACCCGTCACGAACGGCGTAACGAAGCATCTTCTTCTTTGTTCGTCACGGAGCCGGAACGCGCGCCGGAGTCAAGTGGTTTGGGCTGCCGTGCGGAATCGAGGTGATGACGGCGTGACGGCGACCTTTCTCCTGATCCGCCACGCCATGCACGCGGATTTCGACATCAGACTGTCCGGCCGGCGGCCGGGGGTGGCGCTGAGCCCCGCCGGTGTGGCGCAGGCGGCGGCGCTGGGCCGGCGGTTGGCCGCGGCAGGGATCACGCGCGTGGTCGCCAGCCCGCTCGAGCGCACGATGGCCACGGCGGCGGCGATCGCGCAGGGCTGCGGCCTCGCTCCGCCCGAGCCGGTCGAGGCGCTGACCGAGCTCGATCTTGGCGAGTGGACCGGCGAGGCGCTCGACGCCCTTCATGACGACCCGCGCTGGCGGGTATGGAACGAGCAGCGTGGCACCGCATGCGCGCCCGGCGGCGAGAGCATGGCGGAGGCGGCGGCGCGGATCACCGGCTGGCTGCGCGCGACGGCGGCGGCGTTCCCCGATCAGACCATCGCCGTCGTCACCCACTCCGACATGGTGCGCGGCGCGGTGGCGCAGGTGCTCGGACTTCCGCTCGACCATCTCTGCTCCTTCGACGTCGACCCCGCGTCGGTGTCGACCGTGGTGATGGGCGATTGGGGAGCGCGGCTGCTAAACTTGAATGTGACCGCCGGGTAGGCGAAGGGGCGCCGGCGCGGGGCGGCAGGGCGAAGGGAGACATGATGGCGGACGCCGCGACTTTGCGGGAGAAGGTGACGGCGCTCGCGCCCTGGTTCCACAACATCGATCTGGGCGAGGGCGTCGTCACCGCGCCGGACCATTTCCTGGGCGATTACCCGCGCTTCAAATATGCTCGCTTCGCCGATGCGCTGCCGACGGATCTCAGCGGCAAATCGGTGCTCGACATCGGCTGCAACGCCGGCTTCTACTCGGTGGAGATGGCGCGGCGCGGCGCGGCGCGGGTGGTCGGCATCGACGAGGACGAACGCTACCTCGCCCAGGCGCGGCTGGTGGCCGACACGCTCGGCTTCCCGCAGATCGAGTTCCGCCGGCTGTCGGT
>NZ_CAXUEK010000068.1:0-4267 GCF_964250165.1 uncultured Sphingomonas sp.
ACGATCTCCAGCGGCCGCTTGGCCTCGAACGCGACGGCAGCGCGGGTCTTCATGACGGATGTCCTTTCGGGGCCGCCCTTGCACATCGAGCGGCCCGCGGTGCAAGGCCTGAGCCCCGCAGACGAAAGACGATCATGCCCTTCACGCCGCCCACCGCCGAGCAGCGCTTCGTGCTGGATCAGGTCGTGCGCCTGCCCGAGCTGGCGGCGAACGCGCGGTTCGCGGCGGCGACGCCGGATCTGATCGATGCGGTGCTGGACGGCGTCGGCCAGTTCGCGGCGGGCGAATGGGCGCCGCTGTCGCGCGCGGGCGACACCGTGGGCGCGCGCTGGACGCCCGACGGCGTGGTCATGCCGGATGGCTATGCCCGCGCTTATCGCGACTATGTCGATGGCGGCTGGGGCACGATCGGCGTCGACGAGCGCTGGGGCGGGCAGGGCCTCCCCTTCGCGGTGCAGACGGCGGTGCTGGAAACGCTGGGTGCGGCCAACATGGCCTTCGCGCTGTGCCCGACGCTGACGGTCGGCGCGATCGAGGCGCTGGCGCATCACGGCACGCCCGCGCAGCAGGCGGCTTATCTCCCCAAGCTCGCGACCGGCGAGTGGACGGGCACCATGAACCTGACCGAGCCGCAGGCGGGCTCCGACGTCGGCGCGCTGCGCACCCAGGCGACGCCCGCCGGCGATGGCCAGTGGCGGCTCAAGGGCACGAAGATCTTCATCTCGTTCGGCGACCACGATCTCGCCGCCAACATCGTCCATCTCGTCCTCGCCCGCACGCCGGACGCGCCGGCGGGGACGCGCGGCATCTCGCTGTTCCTGGTGCCCAAGATGCGGCTGGACGGGACGCCGAACGACGTCCGCGTCGTCTCGATCGAGCACAAGCTGGGGCTGCACGCCTCGCCCACCTGCGTGCTCTCGTTCGGCGACCGGGACGATTGTCTCGGCGAGCTGATCGGCCCCGAGCATGGCGGCATGCGCGCGATGTTCATCATGATGAACAACGCGCGGCTCAATGTCGGCCTGCAGGGCGTGCAGGTGGCGGAGGGGGCGACGCAGGCGGCGATCGCCTATGCGCTCGACCGCGTGCAGTCCGCGCGCGCGGGCGGCGCCAGTCGCGACTCCGTGCCGATCGTCGAGCACCCGGACGTGCGCCGGATGCTGCTGCGGATGAAGGCGCAGACCCAGGCGGCGCGCGCGCTGGTCTATTACGCCGCGGGGCAGGTGGATCGCGCCACGCTCGGGGATGTGGATGCGCGCGCGCGGCTGGAGCTGCTGACGCCGCTCGCCAAGGCGCACGGCACCGATCTCGGCTGCGAGGTCGCGTCGCTGGGCGTGCAGGTGCACGGCGGCATGGGCTATGTCGAGGAGACCGGCGCGGCGCAGTTCCTGCGCGATGCGCGGATCACGCCGATCTACGAGGGCACCAACGGCATCCAGGCCGCCGATCTGGTCGGGCGCAAGCTGGGGCTGGAGAATGGCGCGGTGTTCGCCGCGCTGATCGCCGACATGGCACGTGACGCGGCGCATCCGGAGCTGAAAGCACTGGTCGCGACCTGCGACGCCGTCGGTCTGACGCTCGCCGGCGCGGGGCATGACGACCGGCTGGCGGCGAGCTATCCCTTCCTCACCATGCTGGCGGTGGCGGTGTGCGGCTGGCTGCTGGAGCGCGAGAGCCGCGCCGCGCCCGACGATGATTTCGGCCGCGCCAAGCGGGTGACGGCGCGCTTCTACCTCGACCAGATCGTGCCCGAGGCGCTCGGCCTGCGCGCCGCGGCCACCGCCAGCGCGGACGTGCTCTATGCCCTCCCGGCGGCGGCGTTCGCGGCCTGAGCAGCGCATGACGGGGGATGCGGGCGCGCTGACGCCGGCGCGGCGGGTGGGCGCGATCCTGGCGGGATCGGCGGGCAACCTGATCGAGTGGTTCGACTTCTACGTCTACGCCTTCACCGCGCTGTATTTCTCGTCCGAGTTCTTCCCGATCACCGACCCGCTGGCGCAGGTCATGGCGACCAGCGGCATCTTCGCGGTCGGTTTCCTGCTGCGGCCGATCGGTGGCTGGTTCTTCGGGCGCTACGCCGACCGGCACGGGCGGCAGCGGGCGATGATGGTATCGGTGCTGATGATGGGCGCGGGCTCGCTCGCGATCGCGGTGCTGCCCACCTATGGCCAGGTCGGCGCGCTGGCGCCGCTGCTGCTGCTCGTCGGCCGCATGGCGCAGGGCTTCTCGACCGGCGGGCAATACGGCACCGCGGCGACCTATCTGAGCGAGATCGCGGCGGCGGGGCGGCGCGGGTTCTGGGGCTCGTTCCAATATGTCACGCTGATCGGCGGCCAGCTGCTCGCCACCGCCGTGGTGCTGGCGCTCCAGCACTGGCTGTCCGAGGCCGAGATGCAGCGCTTCGGGTGGCGCATCGCCTTTGCGGGCGGGGCGGTGGGGGCGGCGCTGTTCCTGCTGCTGCGCCGGTGGATGCCGGAGACGACGCGCGCCGAGCAGCGCGGGCCGGCGGCAGGCTCGCTCGCGGCGCTGCGCGCGCACTGGCCGGCGCTGTGGACGGTGATCGGGCTGACGGCGGGCGGCAGCCTCGTCTTCTACACCTTCACGACCTACATGCAGAAATATCTGGTGCTCACCACCGGCCTGCCGAAAGGCGAGGCGACGCTGGTGATGACGGCGGTGCTGGCGCCGTTCATGCTGCTCCAGCCGCTGTTCGGCGCGCTGGCCGATCGCTGGGGGCGGCGCGCGAACCTGATCCTGTTCGGCGCGCTGGCGACGCTGCTCACGGTGCCGCTGATGACGGCGCTCGCGCAGGCGCACACCGGGGCGGCGGCGTTCGGACTCGTCCTCGCCGGGCTGGCGATCAACGCGCTCTACACGTCGGTCAGCGGGCTGTTCAAAGCCGAGCTGTTCCCCGTGCAGGTCCGCGCGCTCGGCGTCGGGCTGGCCTATGGCGTCGGCAACGCGCTGTTCGGCGGCACCGCCGAGAACATCGCGCTGGCGTTCAAGCGCGCGGGGCACGAGAGCGGGTTCTACTGGTATGTGACGGCGGTGTCGGCGGGGTCGCTGCTCACCGCGCTGCTGATGCGCGACACGCGGCAGCGCAGCGCGCTCGCGGACGTCGAGATCTAGCGCAGCCGGCGCATGATGAGGGCGAACGGCAGCGTCGCCACGCCCATGGCGCCCATGATCTCCGGCACGCCGGTGCCGCGGCCGGTCAGCAGGACCGCGACCAGCGTCAGCGCGACGGTGACGACCGAGTTGACGACGTTGTTGGCGGCGATGACGCGCGAGCGCTCGGCCGCGTCGGCGTGCGTCTGCAGCCAGGCATAGAGCGGCACCACGAACATGCCGCCCGCCACCGACAGGCCCGCGAGCGCGAAGACCACATGCCAGCCCTGCGGCTCCCCCAGAAAGGCGTGCCAGCCGATGGCCGGCGCGGGCGCATAGCGCCGCGTGGCGAACCACAGATCGAGCAGGAACACCGCCATGCCAAGCGCGGCGGCCGGGAGGTAGCGCCCCGACACCACGCCGCCGAGCAGCCGGCTGACCAGCACCGAGCCGCCCGCCACGCCGACCGAGAAGACGAGCAGGAACAGCGTGACGACGCGCGGCCCCGCCCCCAGCACGCCGTGCGCCAGCGGTGCTAGCTGCGCCGTCACCACCGTGCCGACGCCGAAGAACCAGCTGATGCCGAGGACGGCGAGCCACAGCCCGCGACCGCCGCGCGCGACGCGCAGGATGCGTACGGTGCCGCGGACGAGGTTCCAGTCGATCGGCGGCCCCGGCGCGGGCGGCGGGGCGGCGGGCACGAGCCAGCTCGCGCCGAAGCCGGCGACCGCGACCGCCAGCGCGATCAGTCCGGCCCGCTCCGGCACGACCAGCCCGCCGAGCAGCTGCCCCGCGAGGATGGCGACGAAGGTGCCCGCCTCGACCAGCCCGGTGCCCGCCATGATCTCGTCGCGCCGGAGATGCTGCGGCAGGATCGAGTATTTGACCGGCCCGAAGATCGCCGAATGCACGCCCATCGCCACCACGCAGCCGAGCAGGATGGGGACCGAGGCGAGGCGGAAACCGACGAGCGCGACCGCCATGATCGCGATCTCCGCCACCTTGACCCAGCGCACCAGCCGCGCCTTGTCCATCCCGTCGGCGAGCTGGCCGGCGATCGACGACAGCAGGAGATAGGGCAGGGTGAACAGCCCCGCCGCCACCGTCGCCAGCATCGCCGCGCGGCTCGGGGTCACCCGGCGGACCGCCGAGGAACACA
>NZ_CAXUEK010000068.1:4277-4792 GCF_964250165.1 uncultured Sphingomonas sp.
AACAGGAAATAGGGGAGCGTGAACAACCCCGCCGCCAGCGTCGCCAGCATTTCCGCGCGCGCGGGCTCGGCGCGGTAGATGGTGAAGGTGGCGAGGAACACCATCGCGAAGCGCAGCAGGTTGTCGTTGAACGCGCCGAGAAACTGCACCGCGAACAACGGCGCGAAGCGGCGCTGGGTGAGCAGCGAGGGGGCGGGCGTGGGCACAGCGAGCTTGTAGTCGCATTTATGACAAGCACTAGCGCCGGTGGTGATCAGCCTGGCTCGTCCGACCGCTCCTGTTCCGTCATCCCCGCGAAGGCGGGGATCCAGGCTGATCCACTCGATGCGAACACATCGTTGCTGTCCACCTGGATCGGGCCTGGATCCCCGCCTGCGCGGGGATGACGAGGTGGGAGAAGAGGGCAACCGACGCGACCGGCTCCAGCACGGGAATGGCCCGGGCCGTCCCGGACCGATCGCAAACGCTCTCGGGGGCGAACCTCTGACCGTATCACGCGCGATCGGCGATGGGCA
>NZ_CAXUEK010000068.1:4802-15181 GCF_964250165.1 uncultured Sphingomonas sp.
GACAGCACGAAGCAGGCGCCCGTCGCCGCGTCACCCAGCGCGATCGTCGCCCCGGCGGTGTCGAGCAGCGAGCGGGCGATGGGCAGGCCCAGGCCGCTGCCGCCCTCGGCGCGGCGGGTGGTGAAGAAGGGCTCGAAGATGCGGGCGCGATCGGCGGGCGGGATGCCGGGGCCGTCGTCGGCGAGGGCGAGGACGACGCGGTCCGCCTCCTGCCGTGCGGTCAGCCGCACCTGGCGCGCGCCGGCCTGGCGGCTGTTCTCGACCAGCGTCACCAGCGCTCGCTCCAGCGCAGCCGGAGCGATCGCGACCGGTGGCAGGGCCGCCTGCACGTCGGCGACGATCGCGATCGGGTCGACGTGCAGCGCGGCGACGACGCGCGCCACGTCCGCCGCCCCGTCGCCGGCGCGGGCCATGTCGGCGCGGGCGAGCTCCAGCAGGCGCGTGACGAGGCGCTGGAGACGCGCCGCGTCGGCATCGGCGTTGGCGAGGAAGCGGGTGCGGTCGGCGGCACCGAGATCGGGCTCGCCGAGCACCTCCAGCGCGCCGCGGATGCCGGCGAGCGGCGTCTTGAACTCGTGGCTGACGGCATAGGCGAAGTCGCGCAGGTAGCGCGAGCGGCGTTCGATCGCGGCGGCCATCGCGGCGAAGTCGCGGTACAGGTCCTGGATCTCGACGGCGGCGGTGGGCGGCGCGTCCGGCACCATGCCGCCGCCGGCCGCGACGCTGCGTGTGGCGGCGCTCAGCGCCTCCACCGGCCGGGCGATGCTGCGCGAGAGCAGCGCCGTCAGGAACAGGAGTGCGGCAAAGATGGCCGCGACACCGAGCGCGATCTTGCCGCGATCCTCGTACAACCCGCGGAACAGCGCCCGCGCCGAGCGCGACAGCAGCAGCACGCCGACGACCCGGCCGTTCACGACGATCGGGCGGGCATGATGGACGCGGATATCGGCGGCACGCGACAGCCATTCGAAGGCATAGACCGCGCGATAGCCGGCGTTGTGCCGAAGCACGGTGGCGGGCCGGCCGGCGAGCGCCGCGTGCACCTCCGGCAGGGCGGCGTAGCTGCCGCCCGCGAGCGGACCGGCCGCGACCCGGCCGCGGGCATCGAGCAGCAGCGGCGCGGCCAGCGTGACCTGGCGGGTGCGCGCGAGCACCGGCGCAAGACGTTGCGCGGCCGTGACCGCAGCGGGATCGGGCGGCCCCGCGGCGACCGGTTGCGGCCGGGCGGGGAGGATCGGCGTGGCGTTCAGGTCGATGCGCGGCGGCTCGGGGCGAAGGTCGGTCGCCGCAGGGAGCCGCTCGGCCACGGCGGCCGGCCAGTCGGCGGCCGCGGCGGCGGCGAGCGCCGCGCCCTGTGCCACCAGCTCCGCCTCGGTCTGGCGGACCAGCGTGTTCTCGTAGACGCGCAGGCCCACCGCGCCGAAGCCGGGCAGCGCCGCGACCACGAACAGCGTCGCGAACAGCACGGTGCGCAACCGCAGCCGCGGCCAGCGCGCCTTGAGCCAGGTCTTGGCCTGGGCGATCAAGCCCCCTCCCGGGGGCGGGAGGGAGAGCGAGCGGTCATTCCCCGCACAAGCCGAGGCGATAGCCGATGCCGGCGCGGGTCTCGATCAGGTCGGTCGCGCCCATGGCGGCGAACTTGGCGCGCAGGTTGCGGACGTGGCTGTCGATCGTGCGGTCGGTGATCGCGAAGCCGGGGCCGTGCAGCCGATCGATGATCGCGTCGCGGCTGAACACCTTGGCCGGGTGCGCGGCCAGCGTGCGCAGGATCGAGAACTCGGTGAGCGTGAGCGCGACCTCCTCGCCGGCCCATTCGGCGCGCCAGCCGTCGAGGTCGAGCGTCAGGCGGCCGTGGCGGATGGCGGGGCCGGCGATTGCCGGCGGCAGTGCAGCGGTACGGCGCAGCACTGCCTGGACGCGGGCGACCACCTCGCGCGGGGAGAAAGGCTTGGTGACGTAATCGTCGGCACCCAGCTCGATGCCGAGGATGCGGTCGATCTCGTCATCGCGGCTGGAGAGGAACAGGACGGGCACGTCGGCGTGCGAGGTGTTGGGCGCGCGCAGGCGGCGGCAGACCTCCAGCCCGTCCATCCGCGGCATGTTGATGTCGAGCACGACCAAGTCGGGCGCGGCTTGCGCGACGCTGGCGAGCGCCGCCTCGCCGTCGCCGGCCTCGCGCGTGTCCAGCCCCGCCTTGGCCAGCGCGAAGACGAGCAGCTCGCGGATATGCGGGTCGTCGTCGACCACCAGGACGGTGCGGGGCATCGGCGACACGATGGTGAGCGGCGCGGCGGCGTCAATGGCGGCGTGGAGCATGCGCGCTGGATAGCGACGTGACGTGGAGATGAGACGGCGACCGATGTGAAGAAACGGTGCAGGCCCCTCACGCCGTCACCCCGGCCTCATGCGGGGTCCCGCTTCTTCGCACGCGTAAACGCCGCCGGCCGTGCTTGCCAGCGGCGCGGTGCGACCGCGCTCTTCCTAGCTGCCCATCACCTGGTTCGCGAACCGCTCCATCTCCTCCGCCTGCGGGCTCATCTGCAGCAGCAGCAGGTCGAGGCCCGCGGCTTCATATTCGGCGATGCGCTCCTTCAGCTGCTCGGGCGTGCCGACCAGGTTGGGGCGCAGGCCGCGGTTCGAGACGCTGTACTCCTGGATCTTCAGCTCGCGCTCCAGCTGCGTGCCCGACAGCCACTGGTCGAAATTGGCGTAGCCGGCAGGCAGCTCGGAGACGGTGGTGATCCGCGCCAGCTCGCGCTTCGCCTCGGCTTCCGAATCGCGGACGATGGCGTAAGCGGCCATGCCGTATTGCATCGGCGGCTTGCCGATCGCCTCGCGGCGCGCGGCCATGTCGGCGATCTTGGGCGCGATCGCGGCGGCGGGATCGCCGTGCATGACATAGGCATCGCACTGCGCCGCGATCAGCGCCTTCGCCTTGTCGCTCTCGCCGCCGGCATAGATCACCGGGTGGTGCGCCGGCTTGGGCGCGCAGATGGCGTCCTGCGTCGTGTAGAAGTCGCCCGCGAAGGAGAAGCGCTCCTGCGACCACAGCCCCTCGACCACCTTCAGCCATTCCGACGTCCGCGCGTAACGATCGTCATGCTGATCGAACTGCAGGCCGTATTGCCGCGCCTCGTCCGCCCACCAGCTGCTGACCACGTTGAGCGCCAGGCGGCCGCCGCTGATCTGGTCGATGTTCGCCGCGGCCTTGGCGAACAGCGCCGGATGGTGGAAATTGGGGCGGACCGCGACCATCAGCTCCAGGCTATCCGTCACCGCGGCGAGCGCGGCGGCGGTGGACCAGGCGTCGAGCGCGGGCTGCTCCACCCCCTTGATGTCGTTGAGGTTGAGCTCGGCGACGAGGCTGAGCGAATAGCCCCAGCGCTCGGAGTCCTGCGCCAGCTGCCTGGCATAGGCCCAGCTCGCCGCCATGCCCTCGTCGGCCACGTTGCGCAGCCAGCCGCCGAACACGGGCATCCAGTAACCGTAGCGCATCAGGCCGCCTCCTCGATCCGGGCGATGAGATAATCGACCAGGCGGTCGTGCGGGTCCCAGCCGAGCACATCCAGGGGCCTGGCGACGAAATTGGAGAGCGCGTTGATGTCGTAGAAGCGCGCGACGCCGTCGCGGTCGTCGACCATCACCTCGACCCCGCCGACGTCGAGATCCATCGCGCGGGCGATCGCCTCGGCCGCCTCGACCAGCGCCGGCGCGGGCGCGACCGCCGTCATGCTGATCCCCGAGCCCTCGACGCAGGCGTCGGCCGGACAGAGATCGAACGCGCCGCCGCCCGCCACCTCGATCGCGTAGAGGAAGCGGCGATCGAGCGTTTCGAGCCGGGTGATCGCGCCGCCGCGGACGGGGACGTACTCCTGCACCAGCAGCACGCCGTCGACGCTGGTCGGCAGCTCGCCGGCCGCCGCCGCGTAGCGCAGCTCCGCCAGGTTGTCGAAGCGGCTGATCCCCGCGCCGGAGCCGCCGATATTGGCTTTCACCACCAGCGGAAAGCCGATCGCCGCCGCCGCCGCGGGGACGTCGGCGGCGCGGTGGACGACGCGGGTGGCGGGGATGGCGAGCCCGAGCCCGGCGATCAGCGACAGCTGGCGCGCCTTGGACGCGTCCACCGCCATCACGTCGGCGCCGTTGACGACGCGCGCGCCGGCCCGCCGCCAATGGTCGAGCAGCGCCTGGGCGTGGAAGATCGGGTGCTCTTGCTCGCGCAGGAAGCTCGACATGGCGATCCGGTTCAGCACGACGCGCGCCGGCGGCGTGGTGTCCGCGGGGTCCCAGGCGCCATCGGGGGAGAGCCGGACATGGTCGACCCCGCGCCGGTCGAGCGCGGCGAACAGCGGCTCGAACCAGAGGGGGTGCTCGTACAGGATGGCGAGATCGGGCATGGCGGCGCGGTAACGACCCCACCGGAGCCGTTCAATGCCCGTTCAAGCCGGGCGGGGCAGGGGCATGACCGCGCTCGCCATCGCTTGAACGGCGCGCGGCCCGGTTATACACGCGCGCGCAGCCCGGCGCGGCCCCCGCGCGTCGTTCAGGAGAGAAGTCCCATGAAGATGCTGTCCCGTCTCGCGCTCGCCGCGGCGCTCGCCAGCGGCGCCGTGTTCGTCGCCGGCCCGCCGGCGCTCGCCAAGGACAAGGAGGCGGCCAAGGCGCCCGGCCTGAAGCTGAGCCCTGCCGTCATCAAGGTCGCCAAGCCCGCGCAGGACGCGATCGCGGCCAACGATCCGACCACGGCCGAGCCGCTGGTCGCCCAGATCGAGGCCGCGTCGCAGACCGACGACGACCGGTATATCGGCGCGGTACTGCGCTACAATGTCGAGATCCTGAAGGTGAACGCGGCGCAGCAGGCGAATCCCAACGCGCCCGCCAGCGACGCCACGCTCGCCAAGCCGCTGGACACGCTGATCGCCAACCCGAGCACGCCGGCGGCGGACCGCGGCAAATATTATTTCCGGCGCGCTGCGCTCGCCTATAACGGCAAGCAGTATCCGGTCGCGATCGACTATTTCACCAAGGCCCGCGAGCTGGGCTATACCGATCCGAACCTCAGCCTGTATCTGGTCAAGGCCAGGATCGAGAATGGCGATGTCGCGGGCGGGTCCGCGGACCTCGACAAGGCAATCGGCGAGAAGACCGCGCAGGGGCAGAAGGCGCCCGACGAATGGTATCGCTACGCGATCGCGCAGTCCAACCACCAGCATATGGGTCCGCAGACGCTGGAGTGGCTGAACAAATATGTCGCGGCCTATCCCAGCCCGAAGACCTGGTATGAGGTGCTCGCCGTCTACGGCTTCCAGCAGGATTCGGTCGCCAAGCTCGACAATCAGCAGAAGATCGACCTGTTCCGCCTGATGCGCGCGTCCGGCGGGCTGGCGGATCAGTATTTCTACCTTGAATATGCCCAGAAGGCGCAGCTTGCCGGCCTGCCCGCGGAGGCGCAGGCGGTGCTGAAGGAGGGCCTCGCCAACGGCAAGATCCCGGCCGCCAACACCGAAGCCAAGGCAATGCTGGTCGAGACCGCCAACGGCATCCGTAACGAGGGCTCGCTGCCGGCGCTCGAAACCAGGGCCAGGGCCGCGTCGACGGGCGCCTCCGCCTCGCAGACGGCGGAGGTGTATCTGGGCACCGGCAACTACGCCAAGGCGATCGAGCTGTACCGGCTGGCGCTGACCAAGGGCGGCGTCGATGCCGACGTCGTGAACACGCGTCTGGGCATCGCGCTGGCGCGCTCGGGCGACAAGGCAGGCGCGACTGCCGCGTTCGCGGCGGTGAAGGCCGCACCGCGCGCCGACATCGCCCGTTTCTGGACGACCTGGACCAACCAGGCGGCAGGCACCCCGGCCTGAGCCGCCGCGCCCCCGACCCGGCCGGTCAGGCCGGGTCGACCGGCACCCCGGGCGCGGCCTTGGCGGTGCGGATGGTGAGCGACGTCTTGACGCTCGCGACGTTGGGCGCCGCCGTCAGCCGCGTGGTCAGGATGGCCTGGAACGCGTTGAGGTCGCGGGCCACGATCTTCAGGATGAAGTCGATCTCGCCGTTCAGCATGTGGCACTCGCGCACCTCGTCGATCCCGGCGACATGCTCCTCGAAGGCGGCGAGGTCGCGCTCGGCCTGGGTCTTCAGGCTGACCATCGCGAAGACGGTGATGGGATAGCCCAGCTTCACCGCGTCGAGATTGGCGTGATAGCCGCGGATCAGCCCCGCCTCCTCCAGCGCGCGGACCCGGCGCAGGCAGGGCGGGGCGGTCAGCCCGACCCGTTCGGCCAATTCCACATTGGTCATCCGGCCATTGGTCTGCAGCAACGCCAGGATTTCGTGATCGATACGGTCCAGCATCATCGCGGGGCGGGACTCCTCGCCGGTTGCCGGCAGCGTTGCGGGAGACGCTGTAATAAGCTTGCGGGCAAACGCAATTGTGCCACTTTGCGACGAAGTCCGTCGTTCCGCCGGGGCCGCCGAACGGTTAAGGATATGTGACCGGCCCGCCAGCGCTCGCCGGGGAGGACCAGCGTGCGTTTCGACGATAGCCTGACGACGGTGCTCGCCGCCGAAACCGCGAGCGCCAACGGCGCGCAGGCGGCGTGGCGGCAGCTCGTCGATCTCGCGGGACGAGGGCGCGTGGCGGACATCGATGCGGCCGTGGCGCGGCTGGCGGCGCTCCGGCCCGACGTGGCGGCGGGGGTGCGGGCAGCCAGCGCCCGCGCGCTCGCCTTCGCGCGGCCGCCGGCTGCGCTGGTCGCCTTCTTCGCCGCAGATTCGCTCGCGGTCGCCGCGCCGGTGCTGCGCACGGCGGAACTCGACGCGGACGCCTGGCTGGCGTTGCTGCCGCGGCTCACGCCCGAGTTGCGGTCGGTGCTGCGGCATCGCCGCGATCTCCCGGCCGACGTCGTGCGCGGGCTGGAGGCGTTCGGCGCGACCGACTTCGTGCTTGGGCACGACGCACCGGCGACGGCCGAGACCGCGCCCGCATTGCCGGCCCCGCGTCCGGTCGCGCCGCTCGACACGACGCCGTTCGTCTCGGTCGCGGAGGCGGCGCGCGCCATCCCGCTCGTCGCCGAGGCGCTGGGCCGGACGGCCGAGCCCGCGCCCCGCTTCGAGATCGCCGAGCTGGTGGCGCGGATCGACGCCTTCCAGCGCGCGCGCCCGGCGCCGTCCGCCTCTCCCCCCGCCGCGCCGGACGCGGACCGGTTTCGCTTCGCTACTGATGCGGCCGGCGTGATCCGCTGGGTGGAGGGCGTGCCCCGCGGGCCGCTGATCGGCGCGACGCTGGCGCACGCGCGGCCGCAGGGGGTGGTGCAGCTCGACGCCGCGCCCGGCGGCGCGCTCCGGCGACGCGCGGCGTTTCGCGACGCGCGGCTGGAGGTGGGCGGCGTGTCGGCGGCGGCCGGGACATGGCGGCTGGCGGCCGAGCCGGTGTTCGACGCCGCGAGCGGCCGGTTCGCCGGGATGCGCGGCGTCGCGCGGCGCCCGCACCCGCACGAAACCGCCGCGCCCGCCGCCAGCGCCTCGGACCAGCTGCGGCAGCTGGTGCACGAGCTACGCACGCCGATGAATGCGATCGCCGGCTTCGCCGAGCTGATCGGCAGCGAGCTGCTGGGCCCGGTCGCGCCCGTCTATCGCGAGCGGGCGGCGGGCATCCAGCGCCAGGCGGGCGACCTGCTCGCCGCCATCGACGATCTGGACGCGGCGGCCCGTATCGAGGGCGGCGCGCTGGAACTGCGGCCGGGCCAGGTCGACCTTGCCGAACTGGTCCGCCACGCGGCGGAAGAGCTGACGCCGCTGATGGCCGAGCGCGGCGCGACGGTGGCGATCGACGCGGGCGAGCCCGCCCTGGCGGCGGCGGACGAGCGCGCGGCGACGCGGCTGGTCTCGCGCCTGCTCGCGACCCTGATCGCCGCCGCCCAGGCTGGCGAGCGGCTGCGGGTGCAGGTGGCGGCGAAGACGCGCACCGTGCGCGTGGCGGTCACCCGCCCGCGCGGGCTGGCGGTGACGAATGGCGGCGAGCTGCTCGCGATCGATGCCGAGAGCGAGGACCAGGGCGGTCCGCTGCTCGGGGCAGGCTTCACGCTCAGGCTGTTGCGCAATCTCGCTGCCGAGCTGGGCGGCCGGCTTACGATCGAGGACGATCGCTTGACTTTGCGGCTCCCTGCCGCCTTCAATGCGGAGGTGGAGCAGGCGGCGGCGCAGTGACGGACGACGCGGGCGGCCCGCGCGGCCTTCCTGCGGGTCATCGCCCGTTTCGCCCCACGCCTGCCACGCCAATCCGCTGGCCCGACGCTTTCGGGCGGCGCTTCACCCTCTTCTGCGATGTCGAGGAGGAGTTCGACTGGCGCGCCCCGCTCGATCCTGGCCAGCGCGCCACGACGGCGATGCGGGCCTTCCCCGCCGCCCACCGACGTTTTGCCGAGGCAGGGGCGGGGCTCACCTGCATGGTCGATCACCCGGTCGCGACCGATCCCGTCGCGGTCGACCTGCTGGCGGAGGCCGCGGCGCATCCGCGCTCGGCGATCGGCGCGCAGCTTCACGCCTGGGTGACACCGCCGTCCGCGGCGCCGGTGACACCCTTCACCAGCTATCAGGGCAATCTTCCGACGGCGCTGGAGGCGGCGAAGATCGCGGCTCTGACGGCGGCGCTGACGGCGGCGTTCGATGCCCCACCGCGGGCGTTCAGGGCGGGGCGGTACGGGCTCGGGCCGGCGACGCTGGGGCTGCTGCGCGACGCGGGCTACCGGCTCGATAGCTCCGTGCGTGCCGGTTACGACTATCGTGCCGATGGCGGCCCGGATTTCCGGGCGCTCGGCAACGCGGCCTGGCGGGATGACGGCGTGGTCGAGCTGCCGCTGACCACCATCCATACCGGCCTGGCGCGGCACGGCGGCCGGGCATTGTATCGCGCGCTGGGGGCGGTGCCGTTCGGCCGCGGCCTGGCGGCGCGCGCCGGGCTCATCCAGCGCGTCGCGCTGACGCCCGAGGACATGCCGCTGGCGGCAGCGCTCCAGGCGATCGACGTCGCCGTGCAGGACGGCGAACGGCTGCTCGCCTTCTCCTTCCACTCGCCGTCGCTGGTGCCGGGGTTCACCCCCTATGTCCGCGACGAGGACGACCTGGCGGCGTTCTGGCGCTGGTGGAACGCGGTGCTGGAGCGGCTGGCCGCGCGCGGCTACGCCCATGCGTCGCTGACGGAAGTGCTGGCGGCGGCAGGCGCGTGATGCGTTGCGCGCACCGCCCGGCTCGGCTAGGCGCCGTGCCCGCGTCGGGGAGTGGCGCAGCCCGGTAGCGCGCCTGCTTTGGGAGCAGGATGTCGCAGGTTCAAATCCTGTCTCCCCGACCAAGGTACAGCCGGCACGCCGGCAGCGGCGCTAAACGCAAAGCGGCACGCGCGGCAGAATTGGCGGAGATGACGAGCGACGACGGCGCGAGAGGCGCCCGCGAAACGGAAACTTGCTTCGGCACGGCCGTCGCGGCAAAGCCCTTTCGTCAGTCGCACGGATGCGCTGGCCGACCTTGGGCGTTGCGCAACAGCTTGGCTGTTCGCGTGCGCCCGGCGGTGGGGGCCTGTAGCTCAATGGTTAGAGCTGGCCGCTCATAACGGCTAGGTTGCGGGTTCGAGTCCTGCCGGGCCCACCGCGCGCTGCGGACGCGGATAGCGTAGCTGATCGCGACGCGCAGTGCGCGCGGCCGGCGTGGCGACAGCTACGACCGACGGCGCGGCTTTGCCGCGATGCGCTCGACGTTGTCCTTCACGTCATCGAGCCGGTCGGCGGCGTTTTCCAGCGCGTCCGACATGTTCGGATCGGCGACGTTGCCTGCCATCGCCTCCATATTGTCGGCCTGCCGCTCCAGGCTGTCGGCGATCATCGCGGCATTGTGGTCGATCGCCGAAGCCTCGGGCGTTTGCCGGCAGGCGGTCAGCAAAACCAGCCCGGCGATCGAGACAAGAACAAGCAGCTTCATCGGCGATCCTCACCAGACAAAGAAAAGGGGCCGGCCCCGGCGCGCTAGCGTCCGGGACCGGCCCCTGTACCCGTCATCCGAAGGTCAGCGGCTCAATGGCCCATCGCGTTGCCGGCGGCAACGTTCGCAGCGGTCGCCGGATTGGCGGTCGCGCCGTTGTCGCTGGCGTCGGCGGCATTGTCTGCCATCGCGTGCAGGTTGTCAGCTGCATTGTCGAGCATCGCGCCGCCGTTCTCGGTCGTCGCATTGTCTGCCGCCTCGTCGAGGTTGTCGGCGGCCGCTTCCAGATTCTGGGCGGCAGGGTTGTCGTCGTGCTTGTTGCACGCGCCGAGCGTCAGCAGGCCGGCGGCCGCGACGGCGGCAATCGCAATCTTCTTCATTCGAATGCTCCCACGCATTGTGGCGGCCGGCCC
>NZ_CAXUEK010000069.1:0-14708 GCF_964250165.1 uncultured Sphingomonas sp.
CAATACAGCGCCCGTGTACCCCAAATCGATTCAATCAATCAGAAAGCAAGTCTAGTCGGCGATCGGCCGGATGGCCGCGCCGTAGTTGAACGCGGTCACATCCGACGCACTCTCCACATCGCCGCTCCCGATCCTCATCCGCGCGAGCAGGTGATCGCGGCGGTAGAATTGATGGTACATCGCGGCGCCGACATGGAGGCCGACGAGGCCGACAAGTACGATCGCGCCGAATGCGTGCGCTTTCATTGGCGCGAAGTCGAAAAAGCGCGGCAGCGCCGTCGTGGCGCCCGAGAACAAGATGGCGGCCGCGCCCGACAGGACCATGACGCCGATGCCGCTCACGCCCATCAGGATGACGATGCCGTACAGGGCGGCGTGGTTCAGGCGGCCGGCGATGCGCTGCCAGCGAGGCCCGGCCGGTGCGGCGGGCCGGCGATCGAACAGCCGCCACCCCAGTCGCGCCAGGGTGAGGGCGAGCACGAGCAGGCCCAGTGGCACGTGGACCCGCAGCAACGCCGCCGTCCGTTCCGCATCCGCACTGTTGGCCGCCACGAAACCGATCGTCACCATCCCCACGATGGCGGCGGCCGACACCCAGTGCAACGTGGCGGCCCCTATGCCGTAGCGTCCGGCATTGCCTCTCAATGTCATTGCCCGTGTCCTTGCTGCCGTTACCGATCCCCGTTTATATAGCGTACGATGGATATGCATAGCAAGCTATACTGTGGAGCGTGAGCCCTCGCTGGGGGAGCTGGTAAACCGAACCGCGCGGCTGCTCAGGCGGCTTGCCGACCGCCGGCTCATGCCGCTCGGCCTCTCGTCAGGATACCTGCCGGTATTGACCGCGCTCATGCCCGGCGAGCGGCTGGCGCAGAAGGTCCTGACCGAGCGGGCCGGGATCGAGCAGCCGACCATGGCCGCGACGCTCGGCCGGATGGAGCGCGACGGCGTCATCGAGCGCGAGCCCGATCCCGACGACCGGCGCAGCGCGCTGGTGCGGCTTACGCCGCAGGCGATCGCGCAGCGCGCGGCGATCACGGCCGCGATCGACAGCGTCAGCGCAGAGGCGCTGGCGCGCGTCGACGAGGCGGACAGGACGCGCCTGCGTCGGATCCTGCATGACGTGATCGCTGCGGTCGAGGTCGCGCTGGGCGACCCATGACGCTGTCGGTTCAGGCGGGAGTTATCGCCGCCTGATCGCCAGCAGATCGGCCAGCAGCGCCGGGCCGGACGGATCGTCCGCCGGCGGGCAGCCGTCGTCACGCACGCGGCGCCTCTGCGGATGCGGCCGCGCCGCGCATGAACCCGGTCAGCACGGCATTGAACGCCGGCGTCAGATTGGGGAAGTGATCGGCCGATGCGACGATCTCGTGCCGGCCGCCGCCGACTGAGGCGGCCCGTGCGCCGACCGCGTCAAATGCGGGGTTCCAGCCCCCCGTCACCACCAGCAGCGGGATACCGGCCTGCCTGATCGTCTCCAGCTCGTGCCGCAGCGTCGCGGCCGCGGGCACCTTGAGCTTGGCGATGCCGCGGCCCATCGCCTTCAGCTCCGCACGGCTCGACCCGCCGCGGATACCGCCGGGGATGCCGATCAGCTTGGCGAAGCGCACCGCGCGGCGCTCGGGCGAGAAGGAGAAGATGATCGTGCTCACCAGCTTCAGCACGAACCGACGCACGTGCGGATTGTCGACCGCCAGCTTCTGCATGGCCGGCTCGATCAGCGTGAGCGAACGCACGGCCTCGGGGCGCCGCGCGGCGGCCGCGAGCGCGACGCAACCCCCGAACGAATGACCGACCAGATGCGCGCCGTCACCCAGCAGCTCCGCGACCCAGGCGCCATCGGCCTCGGCATCGTCCGGACGACCCGGCGCGGGGCTGGCGCCGTGCCCCGGGCGATCGGGGACGATCAGCTGCCAGCCTTCGGCGGCCAGCGCCTGCTGCGCGCGGAAATGATGATCGCCGCCGACCCTGCTGCCCTGCGCGCTGCCATGGACGAGCACGACGCTCGGGCCGGACTCGCCCCACCGCGTGACGTTGATATGGTCCAGGCTCGACATCAAGCTCCTATCCGGTCAAAACGCTGACCGGTTTCCTGCGATCGGCGCGGAAGGCTTCTGCGTCCGCTTCGTAATTGTGCACGAAATCGTGCGGAACATCCGGCCCCCAGTTCGCCAGGCTGTCCGCCATCTCGTAATTGGTCGGGGTCCACAGCGCATAATCGTCGATGTGATCCATGTCGGAATAATATTCGAACCAGCTGCCCCACGGGTCCTGGATGTAATGGAAGAAGTTCGATCCGATCGTATGCCGGCCGAAGCCCCAGTCGCCCAGCCTCGCCTTGGCGAGCAGGGCGCGGCCGCCGCGGCCGACCTCGTCGGGATCGCTGACCATGAAGCTGCCGTGATGGAAGCCGACGCCGGGCGACTTGGCGAAGGCCACGACGTGATGGTCGCTGTCCTTGCGCGCGCAGCAGAACGCGATGATGTCCTGCGCGCGGTCGGCGAGCCCCATGCCGAGCGCGTCGGTCATGAAGGCGACGCTCGCCGGCACGTCGGGGCTGAACACCAGGATATGGCCGAGCCGCAGCGGCTTGGCGGGCGCATAGGAGGCGCCGGGCAGCATCGCCGAGCGGCGCTTGCGCACCGTCAGCCCGGGCGCGTTGACCTGAAACGGCTCGGCCGCTTCCAGTTCCGGGTCGGCGGGGCGTTCCGACAGGTGGATCAGCATGCCGTGCGGATCCTCGACCCACAGGCCGTTATCCTCGAACCCCTCGGGCGCGGCGACCGTCTTCCCGCCATGTTGCGGCGCGAGCGTCGCCATCTCGTCCAGCTGGTCCGCACGCAGCGAGATGTGGTGCAGGCGCTTGCGGGGATATCCGCCGAGCAGCACGATCGAGTCGCGGTCCTGCCCCGGGCAGCGCAGCCGCGCGATATCGCCCGCGACGTCGGCCACGAGCCCCGCGTCGGTGTAGAAGGTCACGCCCTCGTCGAGCGAGGGCACTTCGAGCGTGAAGGAGAGTGGTCCCAGAACCGGCATGTCGGCATATCCTTCGCTTGTGCGCCCGAGCTCAGGGCCTGGGCGCGATGACCCTGTTCTCGATCGCCCCGATCCCGTCGATCTCGCACCGCACCACATCGCCCGGTTGCAGGAACTGTTGCGGCTCCATCCCGACCCCGACCCCTTCCGGGGTGCCGGTCGCGATCAGGTCGCCGGTCTCCAGCGTGAAGGCGGTCGACAGATAGGCGATCTGCGCCCACAGATTGTGGATCATCTGCCCGGTGTCGCTGCGCTGCCGCAGCTCGCCGTTGACGGAGCAGCGCAAGGCGAGCGCGTGCGGATCGGGAACCTCGTCAGCCGTGACGATCCACGGCCCGATCGGGCCGTGCGTGTCGAACGACTTGCCCATCGTGAACGTCGGCGTGTGGAACTGCCAGTCGCGCGCCGACACGTCGTTGACGACGAAATAGCCGAACACGTGGGCGGGCGCCTCCGCCTCGCTCACATGCTTCGCCGGCGCGCCGATCACCGCACCCAGCTCGACCTCATAGTCCAGCTGCTCCGTCACCCCCGGGTCGATGTCATCATAGGGGCCCGAGATGCAGGTCGTCTGCTTGTTGAACCAGGTCTGGTGCTTCGCGCGCGCAACACCGAGCTTGTCGGCCTCCTCCAGGTGCTTGGCGTAGTTCATCCCGATCGCCAGATATTTGCCCGGACGCTCGATCGGCGCGAGCAGGCGCGCCTCGCTCAACGCCAACACCGGCTCAGCTTTGGCGACCGTGTCCTGAAGCGACGCCAACACCGCCGCCCCGCCGCCGGCGATCGCCCGGATCGTCGTCCAGCGACAACCCGCAGCGGCGAGGTCCACGATCGCATCGCCCTTCACGGCACCGATCTTCGCGCCGTCGCCGTCGTCGAACCGTACGAACCTCATTCACCTCATCCGATCGTTGTTCCGGCCGTCAAAACTTGGTCGATACGCGTGCGCCATAGGTCCGCGGCGCAGTCGATCCGCCGACCAGTACATTGGCCAGCGGATGCGTCGTCGCGAAGTTCAGGATGCGGTCGTCCTCGATGTTGCGCACGAAGCCGGCGATCGACCAGCGGTCGCTTGCCGGACCGAACGACAGCTGCGCGTTCGTCGTCCAGGTCGGGCCCTGACGCTGTTCCGGCAGGAACTCGAACCCGACCGTGCGGCTGCTCTTGTACTGCGTGTCGCCTCCCGCGACGACCTTGTAGTCACCGACGTTGAAGGTCTGCTGCGCTGTCAGGTTAACCGTCCAGGTGGGCGAGTTGTAGGCCTGCTTGCCGGCACAGTTCACATTGTAATAGAGCGGGTTGGGCGCCAGCGAAAAGGCACAGCCGGTCAGCGGCGCGCCGTTGGCGCTGCCCTGCTGATAGGTAAACGCCCGGTTCTTCGCATCGAGATACTGGACGTCCGCGCTCAGCAGCGTGGTGGGCGTCACGAGCACGCGCCCCTCTGCCTCCACCCCCTTGATCCGCGACGTGCCGATGTTCTGGATGAACTGCGCGGTGCGCGGCGGCGTGCTGAGATCGAGGCCCACATGGGAGACCTGCTGGTTGGTATAATCCCACCAGAAGCCCTCGATGTTCAGCTGGACGCGGTTGTCGAAGAAGCGGTTCTTCAGCCCGACCGTATAGGCCGTGATGAGTTCGGGCTGGTAGGTCTCGAAACCAACCGCGCCGGAGAAGCCGCCGGAACGATAGCCGCTCTCGACCGTCGCATAGAAGAGCGACCGCGGCGCCAGATCGAACTCGACGCCGCCGTGATAGGTCACGCGGTCGTTGGTCAGCCGGCTGTTATAGGCCGAGGCGGCCCGAACAACGAGCGCGCCGGAGGTTCCCTGCGGGATTGCGCCCGGCCCGGGCGGGATCGGGAACGGCACTTGCGAGATGTCGTCGACGCTGGCGAACAGCGTCGCGTTCGGGCAGGTCGGAACGCCGTTCACGCGCACCAGACAGGCCAGCGTGAGCGAAGTGCCGTCGCTGTTAAATTGCTTGATGTCCTTCGAATAGCGCAGGCCGCCGACGATGCGCAGGCGGTCGGAAAGATGCGCCGTCAACCGTCCGAACGGCGCGAACGACTTGGTCAGATACCGTGCGCGGGTGAAGCTCTCCTGCGACGACAGGTTCAGTGCCACGCGCGAATTGATCGAGTCGCTGTAGAAATAGCCGCCGAGCGTGTAATCGAAGGCGCCGATCCGGGTGCCGGTAAAGCGCGCCTCGACGCTGAACTGTTCGTCCTTCTCGCGGTTGCGGTAGGGAAACGACCCTGCCTCGGAGAGATAGTCCTGCGCGGCATAACGCCATGCCGGAATGATCGTCAGCGTCCCCGCGCCGGTGTCATAGTCGATCTGCGCATTGGCGCCGTAGAAATTGTTGTCCTGAAACGGATAGGGCGCGATCGCATCCAGCCGGCGGCCCGACACGGGCAGGAAGATGGTCGAACGGTAGGCCTGCGAGGCCGCGGTGTACAAACCCTCGTCGAGGCCGAGCGGCGGCTTGATCGTCACATAGCTGCCGGCGACCGGGTTGAGGTTGTAGTTGCTGACGTAGGAGACGCCGAATCCGGCGCCGCCGATATGGCTGTAGTCGCTGGCGACGCGGACGGTCAGGGACGGGGTAAGTGCCGCCTTCAGCTGCACGCGCAACGACGTCGTATCGTCGTCGGACGTGCCGTCCTTGAGATATCCGTCATGCTTCGACCTGCTCGCCGAGACGCGCAACGCGCCGTTCTCCCCCAGCGGCAGGTTGACGGCACCTTCCGCCACCAGGGCATTGTAGTTGCCGTAGCTGGCCGTCACGTATCCGGAAAACTCGCCCAGCTTGGGCTGGGCGGGGATCACGTTGATCGCGCCGCCGGTCGCGTTGCGGCCGTAGAGCGTGCCCTGCGGCCCCTTCAGCACCTCGATCCGGTCGAGATCGAAGAACAGGCCGCTGGTCGAGGACGGGCGACCGATATAGACGCCGTCATAGTTGAACGCGATCGCCGGATCGCTGTTCGGCGTCAGCGTGAAGTTGCCGACGCCGCGCAGGAAGATGAGGTTGCCGGTGCTCGACGGCTGCACGGTCAGCGCGGGCGCAAGCTCGCCGAGCCGGCCGGGCTGGGTGATGCCCGCCGCGACCAGATCCGCCCCCTGGACGACGCTGACCGCGACCGCCGCGCGCTGCAGGTTCTCCGAGCGCCGCTGCGCCGTGACGATGATATCGCCAAGCCCCTCCTGACCGGGCGTCGCATTGGCCGACGCCGCATCCGCGGAGGGCGCGGTGCTCTGCGTGAGCGGCGTCGCCTGGGCGGTCGGGTCGGGCTGCGCCGCGGGCGTGACCGGGGTCGAAGTGTCCTGCGCGGCCGCGGGAGCGACCGCGAGGGCCAGGCTCATCATCGAACTCGCCGCCATCAGGCCCAGTTTGTGCGAAATCATCATCACCCCTCCTAGATCAAAGCCGCGCGACGCGCTCCGGCCGGCGTCTACGCGCCTTCTTGGCGATTGCGATAGGCCAAGCTCGGCGATGGGGAAACGATGGCAAATATATCAGGGTGTTGCTAAAGGCGCATCACCGTGAAACTCGTGCAACTCAATCATGTGGTCGCTGTCGCCGAACTGGGCGGCCTGCGGCGCGCGGCGCGCCATCTCGGCATCGCGCAGCCCGCCGTGACCCGCAGCATCCAGGAACTCGAACACGAACTCGGCGTCACCCTGTTCGAGCGCAGCGCCGTCGGCATGACGTTGACCCCGATCGGCGAGGCGTTCGTCCGACGCACCGCCGCCGTCCAGCTGGAGCTCGAGCGCGCCCGCGATGAGGTGCAGCAATTGAAGGGCGCCAGTACGGGCACGGTCTCGATCGGCTTGTCGACGGCGCCCCATGTGTCGATGCTGCCCCTAGTGCTCGGTCCCTTCCAGCGGCGCTACCCCGACGTTCGGCTGCGGATCACCGAAGGGCTGTTCCCGGCGATGGAGGCCGACATCCGCGGCGGGACGATCGACTTCTATGTCGGGCCGCTCGCCGAGGACAAGCTGGGGGGAGACTATGCCAGCGAGAAGCTGTTCGAGAACAGCCGGGTGATCCTGGCCAGACGCGGACACCCGCTGCGCGAGGCCGGCTCGCTCGCCGGTCTGGCCGACGCACGGTGGGTCGCGACCTCGGTGACGATGGACAGCGAAGCCGAGTTGTCGCCGCTGTTCCGACACTATGGTCTGCCGAAGCCGGTGATCGCCGTTGAGGCGCAGAGCGCATTGTCGATGATTACGGTCGCCGCCGCGTCCGACGTGCTCGCCATGCTGCCGCAGCAGTGGCTGAGCTTCGTGCGCAGCAGCAGGCTGCTGGTTCAGATCAAGGTGGCGGAGGAGCTGAACGCGCCGGCGATCTGCATCGTCAGCCGCTCGCGCCTGCCGCTGACGCCGGTCGCCCAGCACCTCTGCGACCTGTTGCGCCGGTCTGCGTTGAATCAGCCGGTGCTCTCCCCGTAACCGGCCTGCGGCGTCCCGCCGCCGATCCGGCCGCGGTCCGACGCGCCGACGGGCAAAGCGTGGGGCCATGGCGCCACTGTCGCTGGGCAGCCCGATCTTGCGCTCGGCGATCACCCGCCATGGGGAACCGGGCGCTGAACGATGCCGATCCGGCAACACCGCGCACCATTTGCCATCGTTTTGCAATCGTGGCCGCTGGCCTATCACTGGCAATCCAGGGCGCGCCAGACGCCCGGCGGAGCGTGATGCGCCGTACAGACGGAGAAGCGGGCGGGATGGGCAAGATCACGGAATATGATGTCGTGGTCGTCGGTGCCGGGCCAAGCGGCCTGGCCCTCGCGATCGAGGCCGGCACGCGTGGCATCCGCTGCCTGCTGGTGGAACGCAACGACCGGGTCGGCTACGCGCCGCGCGCGAAGACCACCAATGTCCGCACCCGCACGCATCTGCGGCGCTGGGGGATCGCCGATCGACTGGCGGCGGTCTCGCCGTTCGGAGTCGAATATCCCTCGACCGTCAATTTCGTGACCCGCCTCGGCGGGTTCGGACTGGCGCGGATCGAGGACGCATCCAACTGCCATCCCGCAAGGAACGAGCTCTATCCCGAGCATGGGCAATGGGTGCCGCAGTACAAGCTGGAACAGGTAATGCGTGAGCATGCCGAGACGCTGCCGTCGGTCACGCTGCGCTTCAGCACCGAGTTCGTGTCGGCCGCGCAGGACGCCGACGGGATCAACCTGGTCCTGCGCGATCGCGGCACCGGCGCGGAACTGCCCGTCCGGTGCGGCTATGCCGTCGGCGCCGACGGCGCGCGCAGCGCGTTGCGCGACGTGGTCGGTGCGACGATGCACGGCACCTACGGGCTGTCGCGAAACTACAACATCGTGTTCCGCGCACCGGGTCTTGCCGAGGCGCACGGGCATGGCCCGGCGACGATGTACTGGCAGGTCAACCCGGCCGCTCCCAGCCTGATCGGTCCGATGGACCAGGGCGACATATGGTTCTTCATGCCGACGCGGCTACCCGACGGCTTCAAGATCACGCCCGACAATGCCGCCGCGCTGATCCGCGAGTCGACCGGGATCGACCTTCCCTACGAGATCCTGAGCAGCGACGAGTGGGTTGCCAGCAGCCTGATCGCCGACTGCTATCGCAAGGGCCGCGTGTTCCTGATCGGCGATGCCTGCCACCTGCACCCCCCGTTCGGCGGCTACGGCATGAACATGGGCGTCGCCGACGGCGTGGACCTGGGCTGGAAGCTCGCCGCGACGGTGCAGGGCTGGGGCGGCCCGGCGCTGCTGGACAGCTACGAGATCGAGCGCCGCGCGATCCATGAGGAGGTGATCGCCGAGGCGAAGGCGAATCACGCGGTGCTGTCGAATGATTTCTGGTCGGACGGGCTGGAGCAGCCGGGCGATGCCGGCGACGCGATGCGCCGCGCGGTGGGCGAGCGGATCGTCGCGGTGAAGCAGCGCGAGTTCCACACGCTGAAGACCGTGCTCGGCGGCTGCTACAAGACCTCGCCGGTGCTCGCGACCGGAGAGCCGCCGGTGCGCGATGCACCGGACGACCGCCGGTACGTGCCGTCGAGCCGGATCGGCTGCCTGGCACCGCATGTCTGGCGTGCCGACGGACGGTCGCTCTACGACGTGTTCGGGCCCGGGTTCGCATTGATCGCGCGGTCCGACGCCGATGCCGAGCAGGTGGCCATGGCGCTGGCCGATGCCGCCCGGCATGGCATCGGGCTGGCCATCATACACATCACCGACGACGAGGCGGACGGGCGCTACGACCGGCCGCTGACGCTCGTGCGGCCCGACCAGCATGTCGCATGGCGTGGTGCGCAGTGGGTGGCAGGCGTGTTCGACCGGGTCGCCGGGTGGTCGCCGCCGGCATCCGACGCGAACGGCGAAGCGCTCGACGTGGATGACGAACCCGCACGGGAGCTGCGCG
Source organism: uncultured Sphingomonas sp. (assembly GCF_964250165.1). Lineage (GTDB taxonomy): Bacteria > Pseudomonadota > Alphaproteobacteria > Sphingomonadales > Sphingomonadaceae > Sphingomonas. Next base: position 9,441 of record NZ_CAXUEK010000069.1, read on the forward strand.
ATGCATGACCATGTCAGCGAACGGTTTGTGGACACCATCCGGGGATGGCGCGTGTCCGGTCGCCGGAGCACGTCCGATCGTCCCGCAGCGCCCGACGCGCCGCTGATCATCGCGCTGCACGGCGGCACCTATACCTCCGCCTATTTCGACCTGCCCGGCTTCTCGCTGATCGAGCGCGCGGCCGACGCCGGCATTCCGATCGTCGCGCTCGACCGACCGTGCTACGGCGAGACGACGCCGCTCGATCCCGGCAGCGAGACGATCCGCAACAGTGCCGAGCGGCTCGACGCGATCATCGCCGCGCTGGTCGGGCCGGCACCGGAGCGCGCGGTCGTCCTGCTCGGCCACTCGATCGGCGCGGCGATCGCGCTGGCGATCGCGGCGCGGCAACCGTCGTGGCCGCTGATCGGCGTCGCGGTTTCGGGCATGTGCCTGGACAGCCCGCCCGAAGCCGGCGCCGCCTGGGCAAGCCTGCCCGAAACCACGATGGTGGAGCTGCCGGCGGCGCTCAAGAACGCCGTGATGTTCGGGCCTCCCGAAACGTTCGACGCGTCGATGCCGGGATTGAGCCACGATGCCGACGCGCCGGTGCCGCGCGCCGAGTTGATCGACATCGTGACGGGCTGGCCCGCGATCGCACCCGAACTGCTCGGCAAGGTCCGGGTGCCGGTGCACTATCGGCTGGCCGAGCACGACCGTCTCTGGGTCGGCGGTGCGGACGAGGTCGCGCGGTTTGCCGCGCTGCTGGCGGCGGCACCCGACGTCGATGCCGCGTTGCGGCCGGGAACGGGGCATTGCACCGACTTACACCGCGACGGTGCCGCGTTTCAGGACGAGCAGCTCGCCTTCGCTCGCCGCTGCGCCGCCACGACGGCACGCTGACGGCGTCAGCCGGTCATCCGCTCTCCTGCCCCGACGCGGAAGCGGAGGAGCAGAATGCCCGCGACCAGCGCCGGCACCGCCATCACCGCCGATACCGCGCCGGCAGCGAGCCCCGCGGTGAACAGCGCGCCCGCGACGATGGGCGACGTCACGCTGCCGAGCCTGCCGATGCCGATCACCAGGCCGGTGCCGCTGGCGCGCATGCCGACCGGGAAGGTGCGCGAGATCACCGAGTAGAGGCCGATCATGCCGCCGAACAGCGCCACGCCGACCACCACCGCGCCGACCGAGAGCAGCAGCAGGTCGCGCGGCGTGAGCCCGAAGACCGCGATGAAGCACGCCGCCAGCAGCATCGCGCCGACCACCACCGCCTTCAGCCCGAGCCGGCCCGCCGCGGCGCCGACGAACAGCCCGCCGGCGATCCCGCCGATGCTCATCAGCATCGAGACGGTCGCGCCCTGCGCGGGAGTATAGCCGCGGTCGGTCACCAGCGTCGGCAGCCAGTTCTGCATGAAGAACATCGAGATGACGTAGAGCAGGTAGATCGCGGTCACCTGGAGCGTGAGCGCGGCCATGCCGCCGCGGAACAGCTGGATCGTCGGCGCGGCCTGGCGCAAGGCGGCGGGGGGCAGCTCGGTCACGGGCGCATGCCCGCAGCGGCGCAGATACGCGTTGGCGCGGGCGAGCGAGCCCGGACGCGGCCGTGCCAGCAGGAACGCCAGCGGCTCCGGCAGCAGCGCGATCGCGACGACGAACATGGTCACGTCGAGCACGCCGCCGGTCAGGAAGATCGCGCGCCAGCCGAGATGCGGCAGCAGCAGCGCCGCGACGAACCCGCCGACGACGCCGCCGAGCGGATAGCCGATGTTGAGGACCGACAGCGCCACCTCGCGGCGTCGCTCGTTGGCGTATTCCGCGCCGAGCGGGTTGATCGTGGCGATCATCGCGCCGACGCCGACGCCGGTGCACAGCCGCGCCGTCAGCAGCAGCGGGATCCCGCCGGCCGACGCCGCGACAAACGAACCGACCGCCATGATCGCCAGGCTGACGAGAACGAGCGGCCGCCGCCCGATGACGTCGGCGAGCGGCGCGAGGAAGAACGACCCCCCCGCCATGCCGAGCAGCCCGGCCGAGAACACCCAGCCGAGCCCCGCCTTGGTGATCCCCCATCCCGCCGCGATCGCCGGCGCGGCGAAGGTGATCGCGAGCACATCGAACCCGTCGAGCGCACACAGCGCGACGGTGATCGCCACCGCCATCCACTGGAACCGGCTCATCGGCGCCGCCATCAGGCGCGCGCGCGGATCGGCCGCGACCTCGCCGATCACCCCTGCGGCGAGGTCGCTCGCCGCGGCGCTCACCGCGATTCCTGCTCGGTCTGGCGACGCAGCGCAGCGAGGTCGTCCGCCGTGTAATAGCGGCCGTCATGCACCACCGCGTCGATCCGGTGGAGGTTGGCGACGGACGCGATCGGATTGCCGTCGAGCACCACGAGATCGGCGACCTTGCCGGCGTCGACGCTGCCCATCGTCGCCTCGCGGTGCAGATATTTGGCACCGTTCAGCGTCGTCATCTGCAGCACGGCGAGCGGCGGCAGCCCGGCCTGCGCGAGCAGGTCGAGTTCCTGATGAAGACCGTAGCCGGCAACGACGAACCCGCCGCCCAGGTCCGAACCCGCCATCATCGGTACGTGCGTGTCGTAGAACAATTTGGTCAGCGCGAGCTGCGCCGCGAACAGGCGCGCGAGTTCGGCGCGCGCGGGCGCGCCGATGGCGCCCTGGAACTGCTTGGCGACCGACGCCCACAACTCGCGGTTGGGGCGCGCGACGTAGCGCAGGTTCGGATCGTTCACATAGGCAGGATCGTCGCCCAGCTCCATCGTGCGCAGGCGGATGAGCGTCGGGGTCTGCCACGTGCCGTAGCGCGCGAACTCACCCGCCAGCTCGCGGCACTTCGCCGCGTCATAGGTATCGAGCACCCGGGCATAGCGCCGGAACGTGTCGGGCGTCGTGAAGGCGATCGGGTTGACCAGCATCCGCGCCATGACGGCCGGCGGCGGCGGACCCGCGGGCGCGCCTTGCGGGCGCTGCGGCGCCGACGGCGGGTCGGCGCGCAGCGCGGCTTCGGCCGACGAGCAGCCGAGCAGGATCGACTCGCGTGGGCCGAGATGCTCGATCGCGTTCATGCCCCTGGCCGCCGCCTGGCGCACGTCGACCAGCGGCGAGAGGTGCCCGGCGATGCTCAGCCCGTCGGCCTTCGCCTCGGCATAGGCGGCGAACAGGGCGGGCGGCGGCAGGTCGATCGCCTTGATGAAGTCCGCGCCTGCCGCCTTCTGGCGGCGGATCTCGGCGACCGCCAGCTCGGGCGTCGCGAACGGCGGACCGGCGAGGATCGTGCCCGACAGCGCCAGCAGCGTCGGTGCGCCCGGCGGCGACAGCGTGCCCGCCGCGCGCTGCGCGAGCAGCTCGGGGCTGCCGTTCATCTGGCGATAGCCGGTGACGCCGAGCGACAGCATCACCCGCAGGTCGCCCGCCGCGCTGCCCGTGGTCAGCGGGTGGGCGTGCATGTCCAAATAGCCGGGCACGACATACTTGCCGCGCGCGACGATCGTGCGCACGCCCGGCGCGGCCTTGACCGAACCCGCCGCCGCGATGCGGACGATCCGATCGCCCTCGATCACGACCGCGCGGCGCGGCGACAAGGCGCCGCTGCGCGTGTCGACGACGGTCACACCGTCGAGCACCAGCAGCTGCCGCGCCTGCGCCTGCGCGCCGGCCGCGAGCGACAGCGCGCCGGCCGTCATCACGCCGCGACGCCATCCAGACATGATCCGCATCTCCTGGGTCATCCTCTCTGCTCGGCTGCACCCGTTCCCGAGATCAGGAACGAAATCTGGGATGAGCCGGACGCCGTATGCGTCGCATGATCCTCATCCAGCCGGTCGCCGTCCACGGCCCCTTGCGGCCATCCTGTTGTGTAGGACGACACCACCCAATTCGCAAATGGTAAGAATCGTGTCGTGCCGAGCACCATCGTCGGGAGTCAGTCGTCGATCCAGCGGGCGAGCAGCGCGGCGATCGCATCGCTGTTGCGCTCCAGCATCATCATGTGGCCGTTTCCCGAGATGCCCTCGCTGCCGAGCGCCAGGAAGCGCGAGTCCGCGCCGCGCGCGTTGAGCCAGTCGACGATCGGTCGGTCGGCGGCTTCGCCATGGTCGAGGTCGTCGGTGCCGACCACCAGCAGCACGGGCTTGCGCGCGAAGCCGGCGAAATCGGCAATCCGCAGCTGCCGCCCGTCGACGTTCGTGCGCTCCAGCAGCAGCTTCGGCGCGATCGGCTGCAGCGAGGCGAGATAGGCCTCGTGCGCGTCGGCAGGAAATTGCCTGCCCGTGCCGATCAGCTTGTGCTCGGCCCATGACCGCGGCGGGAAGAAGGGCGCGTCGAGGAGCAGGCGAATGACGCCGGCAGGTTGCCGGACATCGACATAGCCGGCGCCGCGCGCGACCACGACGGCGGCCGGCTGGATGTTGCCCGGCGGCGCGGGCGCCACCGCCACCAGCTTGCGGATGCGCGCGCCGTGGCTTTCGAGCAGCGTCCAGCCGAACGTGCCGCCCATCGAGTGCGCGACCACGATCGCCGGCTCGCCCGCCGCGGCGAGGACCTCGGCCAGCCCGGCATGGACGAGCGCGCCGTCGAGGCGGCCAAGCGCGACCCCGCCGCTGCGCCCGACGCCGGGCCAGTCGGGCACGAAGACCCGGTGGCCGCGCGCCGCGAAATACGGTGCCCAGCCGGGGCGCCCGTCCGCGGTGGCGAGGTAGCAGGCGCCGGTATGCGCGCCACCATGGATCATCAGGATGGGCGGGCGGCTCGCTCCGCCCGCGGGTTCGAGCAGGTCGTAGAACACCGCCGGCCGGCCGGCGGCCGCGTCGCCCTTCGTCAGCCGCCCGTACTGCAGGACGGGCGCGATCGGCCTTGCCGCCGCCCGCCCGGCGAGACCGGCCGCCAGCGCGCCCGCCGCCATCCTGCCGGCGCCGCGGCGCGAGATACCCGTCGCCATCGGTTCAGCTCCGCAGCAGGCCGGCGCCCCAGCTGTTGAGCGTGCGCTCCTCGTGCAGCCAGTCGCCGACCGCGCGGTCGGGTGCGACCTGCTCGAGTTCGGCGGACAGCTCGATCCAGTTCCCGTCGAGGTCGTGGATGAACATGAACAGGTTGTTGCCCGGACCGTGCCGCCCCGGGCCCCATTTCAGCGGGATGTGCTCGCCGGCGAAATGATCGCCCCAGTCGCGGATCAGGCCCCAGTCGCCCGCCTCCAGGCAGTGATGGTCGAGCCGGGCCTCGGCGGTCTGGAACATCGCCAGGCTGTGATGCTCGTGGCTGCAGCGCAGGA
>NZ_CAXUEK010000070.1:0-14615 GCF_964250165.1 uncultured Sphingomonas sp.
GCGCAGCGCGCGCGCGACCTCCGCCTTGCAGCTGCCGACGTCGCTGACGATCGCGTCGGCGGGCAGATCGGGGGCGAGCTCGGCGGCGACCGCGCCCATCGCGCCGACCGGCACGCAGAGGATGACGAGGTCCGCGTCGATCACCGCCGCGCCCGGCGTGTCGGCGACGTCGTCGCAGAGCCGCAGCGCGATCGCCGCGGCGCGCACGTCCGGATCGGCGTCGTGGCCGGTCAGGCGGACGGTCGGCATCGTCGCACGCACCGCGCGCGCGATCGAGGAGCCGATCAGGCCGAGGCCGATGATCGAGATGCGGGCGAAGGGGAGCATGTCAGGTCTTCGTCATGCCGGCCTCGCGCCGGCATCCACGGCAGGACCGCGCGTGTCGCTCGGCGGCGATGCCTTGGACCGGTACGGGGGTGGATCCCGGCACAAGGCCGGGATGACGCAGGCAAGGGGTCATCCCTTGTCCGCAAGCGCCCTGAGCGCCGCGATCACGCCGCGGCACTCGTCTTCCGTCCCGATCGTGATCCTGAGCGCCTCCGGCAGCCCCTGGCCGGGCAGCCAGCGGACGATATAGCCCGCGTCCATCAGCCCCTTGTACGCCGTCTCGGCGGTCAGCGCGCCGCCGAACACCACCAGCACGAAATTGGCCTGGCTCGGAATCGCGCGCAGGCCGGCATTGCCGAGCTTGGCGATCTCGTCGGTGAACCAGCGCCGCCAGCGTGCATTGTGCTCGCGCGTGTGCGTCACGAACGCCTCGTCGCCCAGCGCCGCCGTCGCGGCCGCGGTGCCGGCGATGGTGATCGAGAAGGGCAGGCGGATGCGGTGCATCGCCTCGATCACCGGCGCGGCGGCATAGCCCCAGCCGATCCGCTCGGCGGCGAGGCCGTACAGCTTCGAGAAGGTGCGCGTGACGAGCACGTTGGGCGCGGTCTCGGCCAGCGCCATGCCGCCGTCCTCCACGTCGCCGTCGATATACTCGGCATAGGCGTGGTCCAGCACGAGCAGCACGTGCGGCGGCAGCCCGGCGTGGAGGCGCGCGATCTCGTCGCGGCCGACATAGGTGCCGGTCGGATTGTTGGGATTGGCGATGTAGACCAGGCGCGTCCGCCCGGTGACGCACGCCAGCACCGCGTCGACGTCGGTCGCATAGTCGCGGTCGGGCGCGATCACCGGCTCGGCGCCCACGCGGCGCGTCGCGATCTCGTAGACCGCGAAGCCGTAGCGGACGTGGATCACCTCGTCGCCCGGCCCCGCGAACGCGCCGGCGGCGAGGTGCAGCACCTCGTCCGAGCCGTTGCCGTAGATGATCCGCGCCGGATCAAGCCCGTGCTTGGCCGCCAGCACGTCGCGCAGCTCGGTCGCGCCCGCGTCCGGGTAGCGCTCCAGCCGCCCCGCGGCCTGCGCGAACGCCGCGCGCGCCGCGGGCGACGTGCCGAGCGGGTTCTCGTTGGACGAGAGCTTGGCGACCGTGCGCCCGTCGTCGGTCGTGGCGCGCCCCGGAACGTAGGGGGCGATCGCCATGATCCAGGGCTTGGGCTGCGGGGCGGTCATCCGCGCGCGCTTAGCATGTTTCGCCGGCGCCGGAAGGCTCGCGGCGGTGGACCTGGACACCACGTCCCCCTCGCCATGTCCAGGTCCGCGTCGATCGGACGGGGTGGCGAAAGGAGGATGCGGGGATCGATGGACCTGGCATGACGCCGCGCTAGCCATGCGCCGCGATGTCGGACAGCGCCGTCCGCTTTCGCCGTTGAACCCACCCCCCATAGCGGACGAGACGGTGCCGATGTGGCGGAACAGGTTCGGGCCGATGTTCGCCGGTGAGATCAGGCGACAGCAGCCGGCGCGGGTAAGCAGGCAACCGAGCGGCTCGTGTCTGAATGGCCGGCAAGCACAATGGCCAAGGCACCGAACCGCGGTCTCACAACGAGACAGACGACCCCTCGCATGATTGGCGGGTTTTTCCAATGCGGGACTTACCTGGCCGGACATAATGCGCCCATGCCGCCTGGCGTGGGCCAGCGGTTAACCGGGGGAAGTACAATGAACAGTCACATTATCCTTGCCGCTCTTGCAGCCGGCGCAGCGCTGGCGGGTAGCACGGCCGCCTCGGCGCAAACCTATTCATTCGAGGGAGGCACAATCGGCTACAACCCGACCGACTTTTCAGGCGCGACCTTCAGCGCGAAGTCGGGCGTGTACAACGGCATCTTCTTTGCCAGCACGCCGCCGAATGGCTCGCAAGCCGCGTTCATCCAGAGCGTCAGCGACGGGGGCACCCGCGTTCAGGGTAGTGTGTCGCTCCTCTTCAGCGGACTGACGATCGGGAGCAGCTACGCCGCGAACTTCTATCTGGCCGCGCGCCCGGGCTTTGCTCCCGACGCGCTGACGGTGAGCTTTGGGGGCACCGGTTTGGGCGTGTTCGCGCCGATCGACGCCACCTTGAACCCCGCATTCCAGCAGTTCACGTCGGGAAGCTTCGTCGCCACGGCCAGCTCGGGCACGCTATTGTTCTTGGGCGCGCCCACGACCACCGGCGATAACGACACTGCGCTCGACCTGGTCACCCTCGTACCCGCCGCCGCCGCGCCCGGCGGAGTGCCCGAGCCGGCCACTTGGGCGATGATGATCGGAGGCTTTGGCCTGGTCGGAGCGTCGATGCGTCGCCGCAAGACCAGTACGAATTTGCACCTCGCCTGATAGACCCCCTGTCGGACCGAGCGAGAGCCGCTGGTCGAAAGATCGGCGGCTCTCTTGTGCTCTGATCGGTGTACGCTCTCCACCGCCATCCCCCAGCCGGTCGCGGGGGATGACGCCGGCGGTCGGCGCTCCTATGCGGCGGCGATGGCTGCCGCCGCCCCGTTCGACCAGCGCTTCGGTCTCGACCGCCGCGTCGTGCTGCCCGGGCCGCTGGCGCTGGATGGCGGCGGCAGCCTCGCGCCGGTCGAGATCGCCTACGAGACCTATGGCGCGCTCGCGCCGGGCGCGGACAACGCGATCCTCGTCTGCCACGCGCTGACCGGCGATCAGCACGTCGCGTCGCCCCACCCGCGCACCGGCAAGCCGGGCTGGTGGGAACGGATGGTCGGGCCGGGCAGGCCGATCGACACCGACCGGCGGCTGGTGATCTGCGCCAACGTGCTCGGCTCGTGCATGGGATCCTCCGGCCCCGCCACGACCGATCCGGCGACGGGGCGGCCGTGGGGCATGGCGTTCCCGGTCATCACCGTGCGCGACATGGTGCGCGCGCAGGCGCTGCTGCTCGACCATCTCGGGATCGGCCGGCTCGCGGCGGTGGTCGGCGGCTCGATGGGGGGGATGCAGGCGCTGAGCTGGGCGGCGACCTTTCCCGCGCGCGTCGGCGCGGCGCTGGTGATCGCGTCGACCGCGCGGCATTCGGCGCAGAACATCGCCTTCCACGAGCTCGGGCGGCAGGCGGTGATGGCCGACCCGCGCTGGAAGGGCGGCGACTACGACGCGGCGGAGCCGCCCGCCGCCGGGCTGGCGGTGGCGCGGATGGCGGCGCACATCACCTATCTGTCCGAAGCCGGGCTGACCGAGAAGTTCGGCCGCCGGCTGCAGGCGCGGCCCGACAGCCCGGACGGAGCCAAGTCGTTCGGCTTCGACGCCGATTTCCAGGTCGAGAGCTATCTGCGCCACCAGGGGCTGAGCTTCGTCGACCGGTTCGATGCCAACGCCTATCTCTACATCACCCGCGCGATGGACTATTTCGACCTCGCGGAAGAGCATGGCGGGCGGCTGGCGGACGCGTTCAGCCCCGCCACGCGCTTCTGCCTGGTCAGCTTCGACACCGACTGGCTCTACCCCACCGCCGACGCCCGCGCGATCGTCCACGCGCTCAACGCGGCGGGCGCGCCGACCAGCTTCGTCGAGCTGTCGAGCCCTTATGGGCATGACGCCTTCCTGCTCGAATCGCCCGCGCTCGACCGGGTGGTGCGCGGGTTCCTGGGAACGGGGACATGAGCCTGCGTCCCGACCTCGCGCTCATCGCCGCGCATGTCGCGCCGGGCGGCCGCGTGCTCGACATCGGCTGCGGCGACGGGGCGCTGATGGCGGCGCTGCGCGACCAGCGGCAGGTCGATGCGCGCGGGCTGGAGATCGATCCGGCCAATGTCGCCGCCGCGGTCGCGCGCGGGCTGTCGGTGGTGCAGGGGGACGCGGATACCGACCTCGCCGACTATCCGTCGGGCGGCTTCGATTACGCCATCTTGTCGCAGACGCTGCAGACCACGCGGGCGCCGGACCGGGTGCTCGACGAGCTGCTGCGGATCGGCCGGCGCGCGTTCGTCTCGTTCCCCAACTTCGCGCATTGGGGCGTGCGGCTGTCGCTGATGTGGGGCGGGCGGATGCCCGTCACGCGACTGCTGCCGAGCGGCTGGTACGACACGCCCAACATCCATCACGTGACGGTGGACGACTTCCGCGCCTTCCTGGCGGCCCGCGCGATCACGGTGGAGCGCGCCTGGTTCCTGGCGGGCGACCGCCAGCGCGGCGCCTGGGCGGCCAACCTGTTCGCCGAGCACGCGATCTTTCTGCTGCGCCGGGGGAACTGATGCATCCCGCAGACATTCGTTAGTGATGATCTGGGTTAACGCATGAACAAGACCGCGCTGATCGTCGAGGACGAGATCTTCGTCGCGCTCGATCTGGAACGCATCCTGACCGACGCGGGCTATCAGGTCGCGGCGATCGCCGCGGACCGCGAAAGCGCGCTGGAGGCGGCCGGCGGCTGCCAGTTCGCCTTCATCGACATCAACCTGCGCGACGGCCCGAGCGGCCCCGGCATCGCCCGGACGATCGCCCAGGCGCACGGCGTCAAAGTGGTGTTCGTGACCGCCAATCCGGCGCAGATCGGCGGCGCCCCCGCGCTCGCCTTCGTCCGCAAGCCGTTCAGCGAGCGTACGATCCGCGCCGCCGCCGCGCTCGCCTCGGGCGATCACGCCTCGGCGCGCGACGAAGGCGTGGTGCTATGCCCGGTGGAAGGCGGCTGACGGCAAGGTGATCCTGACCGCGAGGCCGCCCGGCCGCCAGTCGCGCGTCACCGTTCCGCCGAGCTGACGCATCGCCGACAGCTCGATCAACTGGCTGCCGAACCCTGCCGCCGCCGTCGGCACGACCGGCGGGCCGCCCATCTCCGTCCAGTCGAGCACCACCGCCTCGCCCGACGCGGCGATCGCCACCGTGACCGCGCCGCCGTCCGCGGCGAGCGCGCCGTATTTGGTCGCGTTGGTGGCGAGCTCGTGGAACAGCAGCGCGAGCGGCGTCGCCGAGCGGTCGTCCACCTGCACATCGTCGCCGGCGATGCGGATGCCGCCGATCTCGCGGGCATAGGGCGCGAACAGCTCGGCGAGCAGACCGTGCAGGCTGTCCTGCTGCTGCGCCGGACGCGACCGGCGGCTGTGCGGCCGCACGAAATCATGCGCGCGGCCGAGCGCGGTGATGCGCTGGCGCAGATCCTCCGCCGCCGGCTTGAACTCGGGCCGCTGGCGCGCGGTGAAGGTGATGAGGCCGGCGATCACCGCGAAGATGTTCTTGATCCGATGGCTGAGCTCGTGCGCGACCATCTCGCGCTCGTCCGCCGCCGTCTTGCCTTCGTGGATGTCGGTGCAGGTGCCGAACCAGCGCGTGATGCGGCCCTCTTCACCGTGGTCGGCGCCGGCGCGGATCGGCAGCGCGCGGCCGAGCACCCAGCGATATTCGCCGTCGTGCCGGCGCAGGCGATATTCGATCTGATACGGCTCGCCGGTCGAGAGCGAATGGCGCCAGGTCGCCCAGGCGCGCTCCTGATCGTCGGGATGGAACATGCCGCTCCAGCCCTCCCCGTCGGTGGCGCCGACGGGCATCCCGGTGAACTCGTACCAGCGCGCGTTGAAATAATCATGGTAGCCGTCGGGCAGCGCCGACCAGACCATCTGGGGCATGGTGTCTGCGAGCGTGTGGAAGCGCGATTCCGAATCGCCCAGCGCGCGCCGGGCGTCGTTTTCCGCATGGCGCCAGGCGGCGGCGTCGCGGGTGTCGCGCAGGCGTGCCATGACGTTCTCGGCGAGCGTCTCCAACCCCAGGCGCTGCAGCGGGGTGAGGCCGCCCGGATGGGCGACCCGGTCGATCACGCACAGCGCGCCGAGCGCCACGCCCTCGTCGGTGACGAGCGGCGCCCCGGCATAGAAGCGCGCATGCTGATCGCCCGTGACGAGCGGATTGTCGACGAAGCGGGGATCGACCGACAGGTCGTCGACCACCAGCAGATCGTCGGTCTCGATCGCGTAGCGGCAGAACGAGATGTCGCGCGGCATCGACTCCACGTCCAGCCCGGTGCGCGCCAGGAAGGTCTGCTCCGCCTCGTCCAGCAGCGTGACGAGCGCGACCGGCGCCTCGCACAGCGCGGCGGCGAAATCGGTGATGCGCCGGAGCGCCGTCGAGTGGCGGAGCCGTTCGAGATCATAGGCCGCGATCACCGCCGCGCGCGCCGACTCGTCGATCCGCCAGCCGCGCCCGCGCGCGCGCGCGTCGTTGCCCGTCATCGTCAGAACGGCACGTCGTCGTCGAGATCATCCCCAAAGCCGCCGCCCCCGCTGGCACCGCCACCGCCGCCGCCGAAACCGCCGCCACGGTTCCCGCCACCACCCGATCCCGCCCGGCCGCCGCCGCCAAAGCCGCCGCCCGACCCACCGCCGGCATCGTCGCCGCCGCCCCAGTCATCGCCGCCACGCCCCCCGCCACCGCCACCCGCACCGCCGCCCTGGCCACCGTCGAGCGAGGTCAGCGTGCCGTTAAACGGCCGGATCACCACCTCGGTGGAATAGCGGTCCGCGCCGGCCTGATCCTGCCATTTGCGCGTTTCCAGCTGGCCCTCGACATAGACCTTGGCGCCCTTGCGCAGGTAGCGCTCGGCGAAATTGGCGGCATTCTCCTGGAACACCTTGACCGTGTGCCACTCGGTCTTGTCCTTGCGCTCGCCCGAGGCGCGGTCCTTCCACTGCTCGGACGTCGCGATGCGCAGCTCGACGACCTTGCCGCCGTTCTGGAACGACCGGCTCTCGGGATCGCGGCCGAGATTGCCGATCAGGATGACCTTGTTGACGCTGCCTGCCATCGCCTGCCCCTAGAGGCCCGCGAGGATCGCGAGCCAGTATGTTAACCCCGCCATGACGTAGGCCGCCGTGAACAGATAGCCAACCATGAACAGCGGCCATTTCCACCCGTTGGTCTCGCGCCGGGTCACCGCGATGGTGGAGATGCATTGCGGCGCGAACACGAACCACATCAGGAAGGCGAGCGCGGTGGGCAGGCTCCAGCGCGCCTGCAGCGTCCGGCCGATCTTCGCGTCGTCATTGTCGCCGCCGGCATTGTCGATCGCGTAGACGGTGCCGAGCGCCGCCACCGACACCTCGCGCGCCGCCATCGCCGGGATCAGCGCCAGCACGATGTCGCGGTTGAAGCCGATCGGCCGGAAGGCGGGCTCGATGCCGTTGGCGATCCGCCCGGCGATCGAATAGTTCACCGGCGAGACATGCGCGTCCGCCGGCGGCTTGGGGAAACTCAGCAGCGCCCAGAGCACGATCGTGGTGAGCGCGATGGTGGTGCCGGCGCGCTTGAGGAAGATCTCCGCGCGGCTCCACAGCCCGATCGCCAGATCGCGCAGGCGCGGCAGCTGGTATTTGGGCATTTCCATCATGAAGCCCGAGGACGAGCCCTTGGTCACGGTGCGCCGCAGCACCCACGCCGCCACGAACGCGCCCGCCACGCCGATGATGTAGAGCGCGAGCATCACCAGCCCCTGCAATCCCGCGAAGGGCAGCACCCGGATGTCGGGGATCAGCGCGCCGATCACCAGCGTGTAGACCGGCAGCCGCGCCGAGCAGGTCATCAGCGGCGCGATCAGGATGGTGGTCAGCCGGTCCTTCTCGTCCTCGATCGTGCGCGTCGCCATGATGCCGGGCACCGCGCAGGCGAAGGACGACAGCAGCGGGATGAAGGCGCGCCCCGACAGCCCGACCGAGGCCATCAGCCGGTCCATCAGGAACGCGGCGCGGACCATGTAGCCCGATGCCTCCAGCACCAGGATGAACAGGAACATGATGAGGATCTGCGGCAGGAACTTCACCACCGCGCCGACGCCCGCGATGCACCCGTCGGTAATCAGCGAGCGCAGCACCGAATCGGGCATGACGTCCTTGACGAGCCCGCCTAGCCGATCGAACCCGGCGGCGATCGCGTCGGCGGGCGCGGCGCCGGCGTAGAACACCGCCTGGAACATCACGAACAGCACCGCCACCAGCAGCGCGACGCCCCCGACCGGGTGCAGCGCCACCGTGTCGAACGCGTGGCCCCAGCGCCGCGTCGGCGTCTCGGACAGCGTCGCGGCCCGGGCGATCTGGCGGGCCCGGCGCTGCACGGTCGTCATGTCGGGCGAGGCGCGGGAAGCCGGCCGCGCGGTGCCGTGGTCCAGCGCGGCGGCAAGCGCCTCGCGCAGCGCGTCGAGGCCGCGGCGGCGCACCGCGACGGTGGGGATCACCGCCACCCCCAGCTCGGCGGCGAGCCGCTCGGCGGAGAGGGTGAGCCCGTCGCGCTCGGCGAGATCGACCATGTTGAGCGCCACCACCAGCGGCCGGCCGAGCGCGAGCAGCTGCAGCGTGAAGCGCAGGTGGTTGTCGAGGTTGGCGGCGTCCACCACCACCAGCAGCGCGTCCGGCGCCGCCTCCAGCGCGCTCGCGCCGGTGACGACGTCGCGCGTCACCCGCTCGTCGGGGGAGGAGGGATCGAGGCTGTAGGCGCCGGGCAGGTCGACCAGCTCCACCGGCCGGCCATCGGGCAGCGCGATGCGGCCGGAATGGCGCTCGACGGTGACGCCGGGATAGTTGCCCACCTTCTGCCGCGCGCCGGTGAGCGCGTTGAACAGCGCGCTCTTGCCCGCATTGGGATTGCCGACGACCGCGACGAGCGGCGGCCGCGTCGTCACGGGAGCGGCAGGCGGGCGGGTGAGCAGCTCGGCCATCAGGCCAGCGGGGGCTGGATCAGGCGGCGCGGGGCGCGACGAGGATGGCGGCGGCCACCGCGCGGCGCAGCGCCACCTGCATGCGGCCGATCCGGCACGCGATCGGCCCGCCGCCGAGCCGGGCGCGGTGCAGCACCTCCACCTCGACGCCCTCGTCGAACCCCAGCTCGCGCAGCCGCCGCGCTTCGGGCGCGCCGAGTCGCGACCAGTCGATCAGATGCACCGTCGCCCCCTGGCGACGTGGCAGCGTCTCCAGGCTGAGCGAAGGCGTGAGGCGACCGACCATCTCCATGTGCGAATGATTATCAGTAACGATGGCGGAAGGAAAGCCCTTTGCACTGCCGGGCTTACCCGCCGGTCCGGCAGCGAATGTCCACTTACGGGAGTGCAGATGGCGATAGCCGACATTGCGCGGCCCTGTCGCCTTTCCCGAAAAAGGATGGTTCATCGGGAGGGAGCCGAGCGATGGCGGGGTGACCAAGAGAACCATCGCTGGGTTGCCTGTGCCGCTTTCGCATCCCAAGAGAGCGGGGAAAGGGAGAGGCCATGACTTTTCCGTCGATCGTGATCGTTGCTCTTATCGCTACTTCATCTGCTGCGGTATCGTCGGAACCTCAGCCGTCGCCCGCTTTGCAGGCCCTCGTCCAATCTCCAGGGTATCAAGGCAACATAGCTCGCCTGTTCTCACAGTTGCCCCCCACCGTGTTTCGGAGATGTCCAAACTTGGTTTCAAACGGATCAAGGGTTACAACAATCGAGCCGGTATCTTTTGCATCGGATGGTTATCCGATTTCTGGACTATGGAAGCAGAGCTTTCCAGTGAGCGGCTGCGGGAATGACACAACAATCAACTTCTACTTTAGGGGGCAACCTAGCGAGAGGATACTTAGCATAGTAGCAATGCCCGGAGAAACGCGCGCTGATCTCACGTTGCAACGTGATGCTCTCAAATTCGCGACCATGGCTGTTCAGGCCGTTGTTCGCGATTGTAATCAGTTGAGCGTGCGGGATACGAAATACGCAGGGCTGGTCAAAGCATCCGGTAAAGCCTGGCAGGAGACTTGGACGTTTTCGGCTTGTAATCGCACCATTCAAGTGCCGCTTATTTTTAGTCCCGACGCCACTGGTACGACGGTAACAGCAAAGCCTGCTTTGGCGGCGTCACCCGCGAGCTAGCGAGAGAGACGTTCCCTCCCCAAAACGAAGGTGGAACGGGACGGTCGCGAAGCCGATCGCGGTGACAGCCCTCAGGGCATCCGGTTTCCCGTAATCTGTTCCCGATTGCTCTTTCCCGAAATTGTCGTCCGGAGATGGAGAAACGAGAAGATTGCTCTGAATGAATCGCCACCTTCGGGAGCCCAATTGTCTAACCCGAGCGTATGGTTGCGGGCGTAACCCACCGCAGATTTTCGCTGTCCTACAACGCCGCTGCGATGCAGGCGTGTACCAATGACTCGGCACTGGCCGGTCCGCTCTTTGCATCATGAATTGCGCCGCCCACCTTCCGCCGCCGAACGGAAGATAATCGTGATATGCGGCAACTTCGACAACTTCCGCGCAGGCAGGACGCGGCAGCCGTTCCCCACCCCCGTCATGCCGGCCTCGTGCCGGCATCCACGCCAGAACTATGTTTTCCTAGCGCAATGGAGCGACACGCCAAGTCCGACGGTAGATGCCGGCACGAGGCCGGCATGACGAAGCGGACGGCGCCACTTCCTCAACTCGTCACTTCAAACCACCGGATAGCGCAGCCGCCCCACGAACCTCGACAGGCTTGGCAATCGCTCCGACCGCAACAGAAACCCTGCCTTCGCCTTCTCGAACCGCATCACGCCGTCGATGCGGCGGCCCAGAAACGCGCGGGTGTCGGCCCAGCCCTCGCTTTCGTCGTCGAGGAAGACGCTGACCGTCGCAGCATAGACGCCGAGCAGGATCGCGCGCTTGGTGTAGTGGTTGTAGTCCGTCGCGGTGTCGCCGGCGGCGCGCCAGATGCGGTCGACCGTGCGCCAGCCCAGCCGCGCCGCGCGCGCGACGTTCTGCGGCAGCGCCAGCACCGCGAGCGCGCGGCGCAGCGCCTCGCGTTCCGGCTCGACGGCGGCCAGCCGCGCCTCGATCAGCGCGGCGATGCGCTGGCGGATCTTCATCGCCCAGAGCTCGGCGGGCGGCACGGCGGCGAGCATCGCGCCATCCACGCCCGCGAACCAGGCGTCGATCATCGCCACCGCCCCGCCCGCAAAGGCGAGGCGCGCGACGCCGCGATCGACACCCAGCGCGTCGGCGGCGAGGTCCAGCGCCTCCTGCCCCCAGCCGTCGAACGCGGCGTTGGCGGCGATCTCAGGGGCGAGCAGCACGCGCAGCTCGTCCAGCGTCCGGTCCTCGGTCACGATGCCTCCTTCGCCTCCACGCGTCCGGTCGCGCCGCGCCGCACCAGCACCAGCGCCGCCGCCACCAACGCCGCGCCCACGAAATCGGGCGCGCCCAGCCGCTCGCCATAGACGATCCAGCCCACCGTCGCCGCCACCACCGGCTGGACCAGCAGGGCCAGCCCGACCACCAGCGGCGACAGCTTGCCGAGCGCATAGATCATGCAGCCCTGCCCCACCACCTGGCTGACCAGCGCCAACCCGAGCAGCGGCCCCCAGGCATGCGGCCACAGCCGCTCGCCCAGCGCCCACGCGAACAGCAGCAGCGGCCCGATGCTCGCCAGCGTCGACAGCGTCAGCGACGACAGCGGCGCCATCGTCTCGCGCGCCCGCGCCATCGCGATGAAATAGACCGTGTAGAGCAGCCCGGCGAGGATGCAGAGCAGATCGCCCGCGAGGTGGCGCGGGTCCAGCTGCCACGATCGCCCCATCAGCAGCGCCGCGCCCGCCGCCGCCAGCGCCAGCGCCAACCCCTGCGTCCGCGTCGGCCAGGCGCGCGCGACCAGGAAGCCGTAGAGCGGGAAGACCAGCGTCGCCGAATTGCCGAACAGCGTCGCGTTGGCCAGCGTCGTGCGCAGGATGCCGAGATGCCAGCTCCCCAGGTCCGCGGCGAACGCGATCCCGCCGGCCACCAGCGTCGCCCACAGCGCCCCGGTCAGCCGCCCCGGCCGCGCGCCGCCGGCCAGCGCCAGCGCCGCCACGAACGGCGCGCCGAGCGCCATGCGCCAGAAGCCGGCGGCGACCGGCCCGGTGTCGGCCAGCCGCACGAACCACGGCCCGAACGCCAGCGCCACGTTGGCGACCACCACGGCGACGAAGGCGAGCGGCGGCGGCCCGCTTGCCGTCGCCACAGCTTTTCTTGTGTCCGTCGCCACGTGCATGGCGCCCCGTAGCCGCCTATCTCGCGTCCCGACACCCGCAAAGGAGCGCCCATGCCCGGCCTGTTCGATCCCATCACCGTCGGCGCCGTCACGGCGAAGAACCGCATCTTCATGGCCCCGCTCACCCGCGGCCGGTCGACGCCGGCGCATGTGCCGACCGAATTGATGATCGATTATTACCGTCAGCGCGCGGGCGCGGGGCTCATCATCTCCGAAGGCACGGGCGTCAGCCGCCGCGGGCTGGGCTGGCCCGCCGCGCCGGGGCTGTGGACCGAGGAGCAGGTCGAGGCGTGGAAGCCCGTCACCGAAGCCGTGCACGCGGCGGGCGGCCTGATCTTCGCGCAGCTCTGGCATATGGGCCGCCTCGCCCGCCCTGATGTCACCGGGCTGACGCCGCTGTCGTCCTCGGCGACGCGCGCGCCCTATCACAAGGAGCCGAACCCCTATGCCGAGGCGCAGGCCGCGTCGCTCGACGACATCGCGCGCGCCCAGGACGACTATGCCGACAGCGCCGTCAACGCCATCCGCGCCGGCTTCGACGGGGTGCAGCTGCACGGCGCGAACGGCTATCTGATCGACCAGTTCCTGCGCGACGGCACCAACCGTCGCGACGACGATTATGGCGGCCCACCGGAGAACCGCATCCGCTTCATGCGCGAATCGGTGGCGCGCGTCGCCGATGCGGTCGGCGCCGACCGCACGGCCATCCGCCTCTCCCCCAACGGCGAGTCGCAGGGCGCGGACGATTCCGATCCCGAATCGGTGTTCCTGCCCGCCGCCCGCGCGCTCGACGCGCTGGGCATCGCGTTCCTGGAGCTGCGCGAGCAGGCGCCGGACAGCACGTTCGGCAAGACCGACGTCCCCAAGCTCAGCCCGCAGATCCGCGCGGTGTTCCACCGGCCGCTGGTGCTCAACCAGGATTACAGCGTCGAGACCGCCCAGCGCGACCTCGCTTCGGGCGTGGCGGACGCGATCGCCTGGGGCCGCCGCTTCATCGGCAACCCCGACCTGCCCGAACGCTTCCGCGTCGGCGCGCCGCTCGCCCGGGACAATCCCAAGACGTGGTACACCGCCGGGCCGGAGGGCTATACCGACTATCCGGCGCTGGAGGCGGCGACCGTCTGAGTCCTGCCCACATCGTGGGGAGGATCAGGCGCTCACCAGCTCCTCGGGCCAGCCGCCCTCCCCCGGCAGATCGCGGCGCGCCGGATCGGCGGCGCTGGTGTGGGCGAGCGCTAGGCGAACCGTTCCTTCAGCGCCAGCATCGCCAGCGCGGCGCGGGCCGCGCCGCCGCCCTTGTCGAGCTGGGCGGGATCGGCGCGCGCGATCGCCTGCGCCTCGTTCTCGGTCGTCAGCACGCCGTTGCCGATGGCGAGGCCGTCCAGGGTCAACGCCATCAGCCCGCGCGCGCTTTCATTGGCGACGATCTCGAAATGATAGGTCTCGCCGCGGATCACGACGCCCAGCGCGACGAAGCCGTCATAGCGCCCGGTCTCGGCCGCCAGCGCGATCGCGCCGGGCAGCTCCAGCGCGCCGGGCACCGTCACCAGATCGTGGCCATGTCCCGCCGCCTCGATCGCGCCGCGCGCGCCGGCGATCAGCAGGTCGTTGAGGTGGTCGTAGAAGCGGGCTTCGGCGATCAGGATGCGGGCCATCTCATTCCTTCGTCATGCCGGCCGTGAGCCGGCATCCAAGCCAAACCCAGGCGGCGCGCTCCATCGTCAGAGCTGTCGCCTAGAACCAAGTTGGACCCCGGCTCAAGGCCGGGGTGACGGCGTGTTCAATCCACCCGCCGCTCGCCGACGATGCTGAGGCCATAGCCGTCGAGCGCCACCAGCGTGTGGTGCGTGTTGGTCAGCAGCACCATCTCCTCCACGCCCAGCTCGGTCAGGATCATCGCGCCGACGCCGTAATCGCGCAGCTCCTCCACGTCGGCGGGCGGCAGCGTCCCGGCCTTGGCCTGGAGCGCGACCGAGAACTGGTCGGGGCGCGGCCGGTTGATGACCACCACCACGCCCGCGCCCTCCTCGCCGATGATCTCCATCGAGCGCTGCAGCAGCGACGCGCGATCGCCCGCCTCGCCGAAGATGTCGGCGAAGGTGGAGAGCGCGTGCATCCGGACCAGCGTCGGCCTGGTCGGGTCGACCTTGCCCTTGACCAGCGCGATCTGCTCGGAGCCCGTCGCCTTGTTCCAGAAGGTGAGTGCGGTCCAGTCGCCGCCCCACCGGCTGGTGAAGCGGGCCTCGGCGCGCTTCTCGACCAGATGGTCGTGGCGGCGGCGATAGGCGATCAGGT
>NZ_CAXUEK010000071.1:0-14224 GCF_964250165.1 uncultured Sphingomonas sp.
CGTCGGGATAGTCGATCTTGCCGCAGCCGGCGCAGGCCAGGTTGCAGCGGAACAGCGGCTCCAGCATGAGCACCAGCGGGTATTTGCCGCCCTTGATGTGCTGCCTGAGCGTGTACGCGCCGATGCGCGCCACCTGGGCGAGGGGAAGGCCCATCTTCGGTATTCTCCTAGGCGGCCGCGGCCGTCACCGCGGGGCGGCGCAGCTCGGGCGGCAGGCTGAAGCTCATGGTCTCGACGACGCCGTCGAGCTGCGACACCTCGACCGGGCGCACGCGGGCGAGCGCGGCGATGACGCTGTCGACCAGCTCGTCGGGGGCGGACGCGCCGGCGGTGATGCCGACCGCGCCCGCGCCCGCGATCCAGGCGGGGTCGACGCCGTCGCCGTCGTCGACCAGGTAGCTGGGCACGCCCATCTCGTCGCCGATCTCGCGCAGGCGGCTGGAATTGGAGCTGTTGCCCGCGCCGACCACGATCAGCACGTCGCTGACCCGCGCGAGGTCGCGCACCGCCGTCTGCCGGTTCTGGGTGGCGTAGCAGATCTCGGCGACCGAGGGGCCGATCACGTCGGCGAAGCGGTCCTCCAGCGCGGCGATGACGACGCGGGTGTCGTCGACGCTGAGCGTCGTCTGGGTGATGTAGGCGACCGGCGTCGCGGGGTCGATCGGCAGCAGGGCGACGTCGGCGGGCGTGGAGACCAGATGGACGGGCGCGTCGACCTGCCCCATCGTCCCCTCCACCTCGGCATGGCCGGCATGGCCGATCAGCACCAGCGTGCGGCCTGCCTTGGCGTAGCGGCGCCCCTGGACATGGACCTTGGTGACGAGCGGGCAGGTCGCGTCCAGCACCGGCAGGCCGCGCGCCGTCGCCTCGTCCACCACCGAGCGGGCGACGCCGTGCGCGCTGAACACCGTCTGCGCGCCCGCCGGCACGTCGCTCAGATGATCGACGAACACCGCGCCCTTGCGGCGCAGCTTCTCGACGACATGGCGGTTGTGGACGATCTCGTGCCGGACATAGACGGGCGCGCCATAGCGCTCCAGCGCCCGCTCGACGATCTCGATCGCCCGCACCACCCCCGCACAAAACCCCCGCGGCGACGCCAGGATGACGCGCAGGGCGGGGGCGGAGGAGACTGGCGGCACTGGGGTCGGCTTCCTTGCTTTCGGGCGGACGCACGCCCGAAAGCTCCGCCCGAATGGTGAAGATAGCGGCGACGCGCGGCCAAAAAAAGGCTTAAAGCCAGTTCGGGCGTATCCGCAGGTCATCTTCATGGACGCGTCAGGTTGGCGTCATTAGGAGCGGCGCTTCATCCAACGGAGCCGTTTCATGCGCACCAGCGCCTTCGGGGCTGCCTTCGCCCTCCTGTTCCTGTCCGTCCCGGCGGCCGCGCAAACCGCCGATCCCGCCCGCGCGCCGGTGCAGGCGCTCGACGACGGGCTGCTCGCGATCATGAAGGCGGGGCGCAGCGCGGGCGTGGCGGGCCGGGCGGCGCGGATCGGGCCGGTGGTCGACCGCAGCTTCGACGTGCCGCTGATGACGCGCCTTGCGGTCGGCCCGAGCTGGACCGGCATCGCGCCCGCGGAGCAGGCGGGGCTCGTCGCCGCGTTCCGCCGGCTCACCGTCCAGCAATATGCCCGGAATTTCGACGGCTATGCGGGCGAGACCTTTTCGATCGCGCCGCAGGTGGAGAGCCGCGGCGGTGACAAGCTGGTCCGCACCACGCTCAACGCCCATGACGGGCCGGTCGCGATCAGCTATCGGCTGCGTGCCACGGCGGGCGGCGAATGGCGGATCATCGACGTGTTCTACAAGAACGCGATCAGCCAGCTGGCGACGCGCCGCGCCGACTTCGCGTCGATCTTGCAATCCGGCGGCGCCAGGGCGCTGATCGCGCATCTCGATCAGCTCGCGGCCAAGCCCGCCTCTTGATCGCCCTCCTCGTGGCGATCGCGGCGCCGCAGGCGGCTGCGACGCCGCCGGCGTCGCCCGCGACCAAGACCGCGCGCGCGGCCGGCGACCCCTTCGAACGATTCAACCGGCGCATGTTCCGCGGGCATCAGGGCTTCGATCGCCATGTGCTGCGGCCGGCGGCGCTCGCCTACAAGCATGGCGTGCCCGGCTTCCTGCGCTCCGCGCTGCGCAACATCCTGAGCACGCTGGGTGAGCCGGTCGTGTTCCTGAACTACCTGCTCCAGGGCAAGCCCGGCAAGGCGGCCGAAACGCTGGGGCGCTTCACGGTCAATGTCGGGCTCGGCCTTGGCGGCGCGATCGACATCGCCAGGCTGCCGGGCGTCAGGCTGCCGCACCGGCCCAACGGCTTCGGTGACACGCTGGGCTTCTACGGCGTGAAGCCGGGGCCCTACCTGTTCCTGCCGTTCGTCGGGCCGACCGACCTGCGCGACCTGTTCGGCGGGCAGGCGGACGGGGTGCTCGTGCTGCCGCTCGTGGCGGGCGTGCCGTTCAACCGCGCCGCGTTCAGCGTGCCGCGCGCGGTGATCGACGGGCTGGATCGGCGCGCGGAAGCGGACGCCGATCTGAAGGCGCTGCTCGACGATGCGGTCGATCCCTACGCGAGCCTGCGCTCGGTCTATCTCCAGGACCGCGCGGGCGAGATCGCGCAGTTGAAGGGGCACGCGGCGGCCGCGACACCCGCGCCGGAGCTCGACGGCCCCCTGACGGCTCCGGCCGATGCCCGCAAGCCGGCGGAGCACCCGGCGCCCGAGCTGCAGGACCCGCTCGCCGACCCGGCTGGGTCGTCATCCCCCGCAGCCACCGCCGCGCCGGAACTCGGCGATCCGCTGGCCGACCCCGCCGCGCCGCCGCCCGGTCAGCGCGCCGCCGGCGGGCCGCCCGCGCCCACGAAGTAGCGCAGTCGCAGGGCGGTGCGCTCGGCGCCGCCGTGGAACGCGAAGACCGCATCGGCCCATTTCGGCGGACCGAAACGGATGCGGGCGTCGCGCGAGAAACCGACGCCTTCCTTGGGGATGCCGAAGATGGCGCGATCGACGCGCCCATTGGCGTTCTCGTCGTGATAGGCCTGGATGGCGTAGCGGCCGGGCGGCACGCCACGGACCGTCACCATCGTCGTCCCCACCCGCGCCGGCGCGTCGCCCGCATAGGGGCAGCCGTCCTCCAGAAAAGTGCGCTCGTCGCACAGGTCGACATGGACGCGACCCGTGCCGTTGCGAACATTGGTGACCTCGACCAGCAGCAAACCGCCCGACGGCATCGCCGCCGCGAGCAATGCGGCGAGGATCAAGCCCGCGCCTCGCTCACCCCGGTGGAATTGTGGCGCAGCGCGGTAAGGACGGCCGTAACGATGGCATCGGCATCGAGCCCGGCGTCGTGATACTGCTTGTCGGGCGCGTCCTGATCCTGGAACCGGTCGGGCAGCCTCAGCGTGCGCAGCTTCAGCCCGGCGTCGATCAGCCCTTCGTCGCTGGCCAGCGTCAGCACATGCGCCCCGAGCCCGCCGACCGAGCCTTCCTCGATCGTCACCGCCACGCCGTGCGTCGTCAGCAGCCGGCGGATCAGCGCAGCGTCGAGCGGCTTGGCGAACCGGAGATCCGCCACCGTGGTCGTCAGCCCCCTCGCCTCCAGCTGGTCCGCCGCCTTGAGCGCCTCAGCCAGCCGCGTACCGAGCGACAGGATCGCGACCGCATGGCCCTCGCGAACGATCCGGCCCTTGCCGATCTCCAGGAGCTCGGGCGCCGCGGGCAGCGCCACGCCGGTCCCGTTGCCGCGCGGATAGCGCACCGCAATCGGACTCGCATCGTGCTGGACGGCGGTGTGCACCATGTGCACCAGCTCCGCCTCGTCGGCCGCGGCCATCACCACCATGTTGGGCAGCGTCGCGAGATAGGTCACGTCGAAACTGCCGGCGTGGGTCGCCCCGTCCGCGCCGACCAGCCCGGCCCGGTCGATCGCGAACCGCACGGGCAGGTTCTGGATGCAGACGTCGTGCACCACCTGATCGTAGGCGCGCTGCAGGAAGGTCGAGTAGATCGCGCAGAACGGCCGCATCCCCTGCGCCGCCAGCCCGGCCGCGAACGTCACCGCATGCTGCTCGGCGATGCCGACATCGAAGAACCGCTCGGGGTGCCTGGCCGCGAACTTGTCCAAGCCGGTGCCCGACGGCATCGCCGCGGTGATCGCGACGATGCGCGGATCGCCGTCGGCTTCGCGGGCGAGCGCCTCGCCGAACACGTTCTGATATTGCGGCGGCCCCGGCGGCGCCTTGGCCTGCACGCCCGAGACGACGTCGAACTTCTGCACGCCGTGATATTTGTCGGCCGCGGCTTCGGCGGGCGCATAGCCCTTGCCCTTCTGCGTGACGACATGGACCAGGATCGGCCCCTCGCCCGCATCGCGCACATTCTCCAGCACCGGGATCAGATGGTCGAGATTGTGGCCGTCGATCGGGCCGACATAATAGAAGCCCAGCTCCTCGAACAACGTGCCGCCCATGGTCATGCCGCGGGCGAACTCGTCGGTCTTGCGCGCCGCGTCCGCAAACGGCCGCGGCAGGCGCTTGGCGATCTTCTTCAGCACCTCGCGCACGCCCAGGAACTCGCGGGAGGACGCGATGCGGCTGAGATACGCGCTCAAACCCCCCACCGGCGGCGCGATCGACATGTCGTTGTCGTTGAGGATCACCACCAGGCGATTGCCCGCGGCCTCGGCGTTGTTCATCGCCTCGTACGCCATGCCGGCCGACATCGCCCCGTCGCCGATCACCGCGATCGCCTTGCCCGGCACGTCGTTCAGCTTGTTGGCGATCGCGAAGCCGAGCGCCGCCGAGATGGAGGTCGACGAGTGCGCCGCCCCGAACGGGTCATAGTCGCTCTCGCTGCGCCTGGTGAAGCCGCTCAGGCCGCCGCCCTGTCGCAGTGTCCGGATGCGGTCGCGCCGTCCGGTCAGCACCTTGTGCGGATAGCATTGATGCCCGACGTCCCACACCAGCCGATCCGCCGGGGTATCGAACACGTAATGGAGCGCCACCGTCAGCTCCACGACGCCCAGCCCGCTGCCCAGGTGCCCCCCCGTGACGCCGACTGCCGAGATCACCTCGTCCCGCAGCTCGTCCGCCAGCTGGCGCAGTTGCTCGGGCCGCAGGCGACGCAGCTCGTCCGGCGTCGCGACCATGTCGAGCAGAGGGGTGGCTTGGTTTACCATGCGACGCATTTAGGCGCGCCGCCGCCCGCTGTCGACCGGCCGGCGCGGAGGGCCGAGCAGCGCGGGCTCGAAGATCAAGGCGCACACCAGCGTCCAGGCGAGCGAGATCATCAGGATCTTGCCCATGCTCGCGGTGCCGGGATGGCGCGACAGCCAGAGCGCGCCGAACGCGCTGCCCGTCGCCAGCGCGCTGAAGAACACCGCCCGGGCGAGGCTGGACTGGAGCAGGTCGGTCGCCCCCGCCCGCCACGCCATCACGAAATAGATGTGGAACGCGACGCCGACGCCGAACAGCAGCGGGAAGGCGATGATGTTGGCGAAGTTGATCGGCTGCCCGATCACGACGCAGCTGCCGAGCGTCAGGAAGCCGGCGAGCACGACGGGCGCGAGCGTGAACGCTACCTCGCGCCCGTCGCGCAGCATCGCGAACAAGAGCAGGCTGATCAGCGCCAGCGCGAGTAGCCCGGCGGTGACGAAGGCGCCCGTCACCGTCCGCCCGGCCTCTTGCGTCGCGACCGGCAGCCCGGTCGCGCCGGGCGAAACGCGGCGCACGGCGGCCGTGAAGCGGGCGAGCGCGGCATTATCGACCCCCCCGCCCCGCGGGAACACCTCCACCAGCGCGCGCCCGTCCGGGGCGAGCCAGTCGCGCCGCAGCTCAGGCGGCAGCGTATCGGGAGTGATCGCCGTGGCGCCGAGCGAAGCGCGGACACTGTCGAGCATGATGCCGAGCGGCTCGATCAGCGCCTGCGCCGTCCGCCGCCGCGCCGCGGGATCGGCGGCGGCGAGCCGATCGAGCGTCGCCGCATAGTGCCTCGCCCCCCTCGCCGGCGCGTCCTGCCGTGCGCCCGCCGCCTCGCGCAACCGCGCAGCGAGCGTGCGGATCGCGGCGGCATCCTCGGCGTCCGCGGGCGCGGGCGCGACCTCGAACGGGTTGACGACCGCGTCGAGCAGCAACGAGGCGTCGCCGATCAGCGCGAGCTTGGCGGGCTGGTCGGCGGGGACGAAGGTGTCGAGGGACACCGCGTCGGCAACCTCGGGCAGGCGCGACAGGCGGTCCGCGATCTTCCGTGCGGCGGCGCGATCGGATGCGAGCACGTTCAGCGTGTTGGGAGTGCGCTGCGGATCGCGCAGCAGGTCGGCCAGCGCGCGCATCGCCGGTCCGTTCGGGTCGCGCAGGTGCAGGGGGTTGAAATCGAACCGGACCTGCGGCAGCAGCGCGATGCTGACCGCCATCGACGCGGCGAACGCCCACAGCACCGTGCGCCGGTGACGCGCCAGCCAGCGATCCACCGGCGCCGCGCCGCGAAATCCGACCGCGCGGGCCGGCGCGCCCGGCCGGAACAGCACCAGCAGCGCCGGCAGCAGCGTGACGCTGAGCAGCAGCGCCACGACCATGCCCATCGCGGCGATGACCCCCAGCTCCGCGATGCCGACATAATCGGTCGGCAGGAACGCCGCGAAGCCGAGCACCACCGCGCCCGCCGCCAGCGCCAGCGGCGCGCCGAGCGCCGCGGCCGCCGCGTTCAGCGCCAAGGCGGGATCCGCGGCCGCCGCCCGCTCGGCGTTGAAGCGGACGCTGATCTGGATGCCGAAATCGACGCCGAGCCCGACGAACAACGGGATGAACGCGACGGAGATCAGGTTGAGCGTGCCGACCGCGAGCAGCCCCAGCGCGGTGGTGATCGCCAGCCCCGCCACCGTGGTGCCCATGATCGCGGCGACGATCCGTGCCGAGCGCGTGGCCAGCCACAGCGTCGCCACCATCGCCAGCGCCATCACCAGCCCGACCCAGCCGATATTCTCCTGGAGCGTGGCGAACTCCTCGTCGGCGAGCGGCACCTCGCCCGTCACCTGCACGCGCGCGCCATGCGCCGCGTCCAGCCGCAGCGCCGCCGCGGCCGCGTGGACCGCCGCGACCGCGTCCTCGCCCGGCTCCAGCGAGGCATAATCGAGCTTGGGCTGGAGCAGCACCAGCCGGCGCGTCGGCGCAGCAAGCGCGCCGGTGCCGCCGACCAGCTGCTGCCACGAAAAGAAGGCAGGCCGCCCGGCCAGCGCCGCCGTCGTCGCCGCATCCAGCCGGTGGAGCGGCGTGGCGAGGCGCGCGAGCGGAGCGTCGCCTTGGGCCACGCCCTGCAGCGCGGTCGCGAGGGCGCCGGCGATCCCGCGCAGCGACGGGTCGGCCGCGACCGCGCCGAGCAGCGGCTGCGCCTCGATCAGCGCCGCGGTGGTGGCGCGCACGTCGGCGACCGAGCCGAACAGCAAGCCTTCGCGCGCGAAGAACGGGCCACCATCGGGCCGGCGCACCGCGTTGAAATGGCGGCGGTCGCGGCCCAGCGTCTCGGCGAGCCGCGCCGCGCCCGCCTCGGCGAGCTCCGGCGTGCGGCCATCGACGATCACCAGCACGGCATCCTGGAGCTGCGGGAAGGCCGCCTCCACCGCCGCCTCGTCGCGACGCCAGGCGACCTTGGGCGAGATCAGCGCGCCCGTGTCGGTGTTCATCGCGAAGGTCTGCGCCGCATAGGCGATCGCGATCGCCGCGAGCACGAGGCAGGCGACCAGCACCGCGAGCGGACGGCGGGCGCCGAGCGCAACGAGCCGCTGGATCGGGCGGGCGAGCGTGAAACTGTCCGGAAGCGCCATGCCGGGCCGTTACCGACTTTGCGCGCCCGCGACAAAGCGCGGGGTTGCGCGGGGCGGCGCGGCTGGGCAACGCGGGCAGCGATCTCATGGCCACCGTCCTTTCCCTTCTGTTCTGGTCGGCCTGGGCGATCGTGGCGGCGTCGGCGGCCTATCTGCTGCTCGCCATCGGCTGCGTCGCCGCGTTCCGCGCACCGCAACCGCCGGTCGGCGCGCCGGTGAGCGGAGTGGCGCTGCTGAAGCCGCTGTGCGGGCCGGAGGCCGGGCTGGCGACGGCGCTGCGCAGCTTCCTCTCGCAGCAGGTCGATGCGCCGGTCCACCATGTCTTCGGGGTCGCCGACCCCGACGATCCGGCGCTGGCGCTCGCCCGGGGGGTCGCGGCCGAGTTCCCCGCTTGCCGCGTCGCCTTCGTCGCCGATCCGCGCAGCCACGGACCGAACCCGAAGGTCAGCAATCTGCTCAACATGCTCGCCGTCGCCGAGGGCGAGGTGATCGTGATGTCGGACAGCGACATCGTGGCGCGGCCGGGCAGCCTGCAGGCGGTGATCGACGGGCTCGCCGCGCCGGGCGTGGGCGCCGTGACCGCGCTGTATCGCGGGCGGCCGGGACCGGCGGCGGGGCTGAGCGGGCGGTTGGCCGCGCTCTATATCGACGCCTGGTTCCTGCCCAAGGCGGTGGTCCACGCCCGGCTGACCCCGCTGGGCGTCACCTATGGCCCACTTACCGCCGTCCGGCGCGAGACGCTGGCCCGGATCGGCGGCCTCGAAGCGCTGGCGAGCAGCCTGTCGGACGATGCCGAGCTGGGGCGGCGGGTGCGCGCGCTCGGCCTTTCGATCGCGTTCGCGCCGATGGCCGTCGAGACGCTGGCCAATGATGCGAGTCTTTCCGCGCTGGTCACGCACGAGCTGCGCTGGGCGCGCACGGCGCGGGGGCTGGAACCGGCCGGCTACCTGCCGACGCTGGTGACGCATCCTGGCCCTATCCCGCTGTTGCTGTTCCTGGCGAGCCCCGGCTGGGCGAGCCTCGGTGCCGTGCTGGCGCTGATCGGGTTGCGTTGGGGGTTGGCGCGGCTCGTCTGGGCGCGGTTCGGGCGGGCGGACGGCATGGTGCGCCTGCTGCCGTTGGCGCTGTGGTGGCGCGACCAGCTGGCCTTTGCGGTGTGGCTGGCCGGCGCCTTCACCCGACGGGTCGCCTGGCGCGGGCAGCGGCTCGCGGTAGGCGACGACGCCGCGATCGTGTCGGGGTGATGCCCCCCACCGCCCCGAGACGCCTGATCGTCACCGCCGACGATTTCGGCCTGTCGGTCGAGGTCAACGAGGCGGTGGAGGAGGCGCATCGCAACGGCGTGCTCACCGGCGCGTCGCTGCTGGTCACCGGTCCGGCCGCGGGCGACGCGATCCGCCGCGCCCGCCGCCTGCCGACGCTCGGGCTGGGGCTGCACCTGGCGCTGTACGACGCCCCGCCCGCCGCGCCGCCGGCCGCCATCCCCGGCCTGCTCGGGGCGGACGGTGCGCTGGGCGAGCAGCCGGGCGCGACGGGCGCCGCCATCGCGCTGTCGCCCGCGCTGAGGCGACAGGTGCGCCGCGAGGTGGCGGCACAGTTCGAGGCCTGCGCGCGCACCGGCCTGCCGATCCGCCATCTCGACGGGCATTGGCATTGCCACGAGCACCCCTGGGTGCTGAAGATCGCGATCGCCATCGGCCGGCCGCTGGGCCTGCGGACGGTGCGGATCCCGTATGAGCCCTACCGCCCTTCGCTGGCCGCGGCGGGGAACCGAAACCGCGCAAGGCGCCTCGCCCATGCGGCGGCGCACCGTCCGCTGGCGGCAGCGATGCGGCGGCAAGTCCGGCGGGCGGAGATGCGCGCGAACGACTGGTTCTTCGGCAAGAACGATTCCGGGCATGTCGATGCCGATCGGCTGCTTGGCCTCATCGGCAACCTGCCGGCCGGCGTCAGCGAGATCGGCCTGCATCCCGCGACGGGGCGGTCGGCGGGGCCGCACCGGCCGCCCGCCGGCTGGGATCCGGCGGGCGAGCTGGCCGGGCTGCTCGATCCGCGGGTCCGCGCGGCCTGCGCCGCCCAGGGCGTGGGGCTGTGGCGGTTCGACGATCTTGGCTGATCCCGGCCGGCGCTTGCGCCTCGCCGGCTCGGTCGGCTGGGCGGCCGCCATGGCGGCGGTGGCGGCCGGCCTGGCGCTGTCGCCCGAGCTGCGGACGCTGGCCGAAGGCGCGTTCGGGGAGCTGACCTGGGGCGCAGTGCTGGCCACGGTGCCAGCGCAGATCGCGGCGACCCTGCTGTGCGCGGCGGCGCTTCAGGTGCTGGGGCCGGGCGTGTCGTTCGGCGCGAGCGTGCTGTCGCGGGTGCTGCGCGATGCGGGCGGCAACCTGCTGGTGGTGGTGCCGGGGCTGGGGGAGCTGATCGGGGGGCGGGCGCTGGTGCTGGCGGGCGGCACCGCGCGCGCGGCGGTGGCGGCAAGCGCGCTCGACGTCCTTGCCGAGTCGGTCGCGCAGGTGCCGTTCGTCCTGCTCGCGCTGGCGGTGCTGCCGCGCCTCGTGGGCAGGCCGCGACTGGATCGCGGCGCGCTCGCGTGGGGCGGCATCGGCTTGATCGCCGCGATCCTGTTCGGGCTGGTGATCTGGTGGACGGTGCGGCGGCCCGGCGCTGCGGTGCTCGCCGGTGTCCTGCGGCGACGCTGGGCCGAGGCGGGAGCGGCATGGCGGCGGCGGAGCGGCGCGATGCCGGCCGCGATCGGGATCCATTTCGCCGCCTGGTTCATGGGCGGGCTGCAGGTCTGGCTGGCGGCGCGGGCGCTGGGCATGCCGCTCGGGCTGGTCGGCGCGATCGTGCTGGAAAGCGCCGGCTATGCGGTGCGCGCGATCCTGTTCTTCGTGCCCGCGGGCGTCGGCGTGCAGGAGGGGGGCTTCATCGTGGCGGGGCTGGCGCTCGGTCTCGGCCGGGAACAGGCGCTGGCCCTGTCGCTCACGCTGCGCGCCCGCGACGTGCTGCTCGGTGTGCCGGTGCTCGCGCTCTGGCCGGTCATCGAATGGCGCACGGGACGGCGCGTCACCACTCGGTGATCCCCGTCGGTGATGGGCGAGGCGCGTAGCGCCGCAGGCAAACAAAGACCGTCAAGGACGACGTGTCGTTGGCCGACGCCGCCCGGGTGAGCGCCGCCGCGGGCGCAACTGATTGCGGCGCCGTCTGTTCGCCGACTGGAGGAAAGATGAGTGACCAGCCCCTGCCGGAATTGCCGGACGGCGCCTTCGATCGGATCGACGGTGGCGACGACCTCGCCTTCTACGCCGAGCCGCGGCTCGTCACCCATCTCGACGCCGGCGCGATCCGGGCGCTGACGGGCTGGTATGCGGCCGTGATCCCGGCCGGCGGCCGCGTGCTGGATCTGATGTCGAGCTGGGTGAGCCACCTGCCCGCCGACCGCGCCTACGAACACGTCGTCGGGCACGGCATGAACGCGGCCGAACTCGCCGCCAACCCGCGTCTCACCCGCTGGTTCGTGCAGGACCTGAATGCGGACCCGGCGCTGCCGCTCGACGACGGGTCGTTCGACGCGGCCCTGTGCTGCGTCGGCGCGCAGTATCTGCGACGACCGGTCGCCGTGTTCGCCGAAGTGCGCCGCGTGCTCGCGCCCGGCGCGCCCTTCGTGGTCAGCTTCTCCAACCGCTGTTTCCCGACCAAGGCCGTCGCGATCTGGCGCGCGCTCGACCTGGACGGGCACGCGGCGCTGGTGCGTCTGTATCTCGAACGCGCCGGCTTCGCTGCGGCGGCAGCGGTGCTCCTGAACGACGGCCGTGACGGCGATCCGCTCGTCGCGGTGACCGGGCGGGCATGAACTCTGCCGGGCCAAGGGACCGGGCACCGCCCACCGACGGCCGATGCCCGACACGAGGGTCGGCGACACGCATTGACGCTGGAGTGCGCGAAGAGGATCATCACCTGCCGTCTTGTCTGAAGACGACGGATTAGCGCCAATCCGCGCCGTCGGATGGCCACGATTCGAGCCTTGCAGGCCCCGTCACGCCCGATCAGGAAAGGGCACCACCGATGCCCTCTGGCGCGTTCGTCCGGCTTAATTTGCGGACGGACGTCCCGATGGTTCGCTTGACGGCATCACATCGACAGTGATGGCTGAACGCGCCAGATCGCGTTCAGGAGCATCCCAGATGGCTGACGAAGGACAGTATTTTCTTCGCGGCGTGAAGCCGGTCGCGACCGAAAGCAGCCGGCTCGTCTCGTCATCCAAGTTTCTCAACGACGCACGGCTGCGGGATTGCCTTGCGCTGATCGCGTTGCGCCGGAACGGCCCCGATCTGCCGTCGCCCGCCGAGCTGGTCGAGCTCATTCCGATCCTCGACGGCTTGCGTGATTTCGACCGGATCGAGTGGCTTTTCACGGAAGAGCGCAAGATCAACCCGCGTCTGGATGCCTGGTTTGCGGAGGAGTATCGGTCGCCGCCGATGACGATCGAGGATTATGCGCCGTTTCCCGCAGGCAGCCTCGGTGGCATTCTCTACCAGCAGTTCGTCGATAAATACGAAGTACAGATATCGCCGCATCAATGGGACGCCACCAAGACGCAGTATGAATATTATCAGCGGCGTGAGCTTCAGATGCATGATCTGGAACACATTCTGGTCGGCGGCACGGTAGATGCGCTGGGCGAGCTGCCACCGTCCTGGTTCCGGATGACCAACGTGCCGAAATACATCCGGAACGCCGAGCTTGTCGGCGAGCTGATGCATTACAAGATGTTTGCGGCGCTGCGCTTCACGTCGCGGACGATCCTGCATTACCCGGAGGTCTGGTGGCATTGCACGGACGCGATCCACCGCGGGATGACCGCCGGTTGGGCGTCGGAGCCGCTGTTCATGCAGAAACTCGAACCCGTGCTTGCCCTGCCGCTCGAAGATGCGCGCCTCGCACTGGGTGTGCGAGGCGTCGTCGACCGCGACACGAGCCAGGCCAGTGCGTTCTGGCTCGGCGAGGGTCCTCCGCCGCCGCATCCGGACGAAACCGCCGTCGAAACCCTGGCGGCGGCGTGAGCTGACGCGCTCGGGCGCGAAATGACGGTTGCCGCCGACCCTTCCTTGCTAACTGCGCTGGTGGACGTCGTCGGTACGCGCAACGTCCTCACCTCCGCCGCGGCGACACGCCGCTATCGCCAAGGTTATCGCTACGGTGACGGCCCGGTGATCGCGGTGGTGCGGCCGGGTTCGCTGGTCGAGCAATGGCGCGTCGTCGTCGCCTGCCTGGCGGCGGATGTCACGATCATCCTGCAGGCGGCCAATACCGGACTGACCGGCGGCTCGACGCCGGACGGTGAGGGTTATCCTGGCGGCGTGGTGATCGTCAGCCTGATGCGCGTCCGCGGCGTTCACCTGATTGACGGCGGGCGTCAGGTCGTGTGCCTGCCCGGCGCGACTCTGCATGATCTGGAGCGCGCATTGCGGCCGTTCGAGCGCGAGCCGCATTCGGTGATCGGGTCGTCATGCATCGGCGCGTCGGTGATGGGCGGCGTGTGCAACAATTCAGGCGGTGCGCTGATCCGGCGCGGTCCGGCGTTCAGCCAGCTGGCGCTGTTCGGCAGAATTGACGCGGACGGCCGGCTGAGATTGGTCAATCATCTCGGCATCCGTATCGCGGGTGACGTCGAGAGCGTCTTGCACCAGGTTGAAGCCGGCGCCTTCGACCCTGCGGCGATCGAAGACGACGCTAGTCTATGGGCGCACGACCATGCCTATGCCGAGCATGTGCGACGGATCGACGATGATAGGCCGGCGCGCTACAATGCCGATCCGCGCCGCCTGTTCGAAGGATCGGGCAGTGCGGGCAAACTTGTGTTGTTCGCGGTGCGGCTCGACACCTTTCCGCGCGAGGCCGGCACCACGACGTTCTACGTCGGCACGAACGATCCCGCCGAGCTGACGCGGATCCGCCGCGAGATCCTACGCCGCTTCGAGACGTTGCCCATCGCAGGCGAGTACATGCATCGTACCGCGTTCGACATCGCCGCGCGCTACGGCAAGGACGTGTTCATCGCGATCCGGCTGCTGGGCACGGATCGCCTGCCGGCGTTGTTCGCGCTGAGGGCGCGCGTCGATGCGATCGCCGGCTGGTTGCGCCTGCCCGGCGGCGCGGTCAGCGACCGGTTGCTGCAATGGGCGAGCCGCCTATTCCCGCATCACCTGCCACAGCGCATGCGCCAGTACCGCGACCGCTTCGAACATCACCTGCTGCTGAAGATGCCAGCCGACGGGGCCGCCGAGACACGCGCCCTTCTGGATGACATGTTTCCGTCGGCTGACGGCGATTACTTCGTGTGCAGCGAGGATGAGGCGGCGAAGGCCTTCCTGCATCGCTTCGCTGCCGCAGGCGCAGCCGTCCGCTATCGCGC
>NZ_CAXUEK010000072.1:0-13995 GCF_964250165.1 uncultured Sphingomonas sp.
GTCCGAGACGATCCGCCGCGTGCTCGTCCCGGCCGCGCTGCCCGGCGTGGTCGGCGGCGTGCTGCTCGCGGTCAGCCGCGCGATCGGCGAGACGATGATCGTGGTGATGGCGGCCTCGGGCGTCGCGACGCTGACCCTGAACCCGCTCGCGCCGACCACCACCGTCACCCGCCAGATCGTCGACCTCCTGACCGGCGAGGCGGAGTTCGACAGCCCCAAGACGCTCGCCGCCTTCGCGCTCGGCCTGACGCTGTTCGCGATCACGCTGCTGCTCAACATCGTCGCGCTGCGCGTGGTGAAGCGGTATCGCGAGGCGTATGAATAGAGCTGCCACACTGCTCCTCCCCTGCGATCGCGGGGGAGGTGGTGCGCGGCGCAGCCGCGTGACGGAGGGGGCTTGCGCCCCTGATGTCGCACCAGCCCCCTCCACCACCGCGTCGCGGCGGTCCCCCTCCCCCGCCAACGCGGTAGAGGAGCAAGGGTGAGCGAGTCCCTTGTCCCGCAGCTCCCGGTCGGTCCCGCGGAGCCCGCCGCGGCCGCGCCGACGGACTGGACCACCACGTCGATGAACCGCCGCATCCGCGCGCGCTACGCGGCCGAGCGGCGGTTCCGCCTCGCGGCGCTGGCGGCGGTGGCGCTGTCGGTCGCGTTCCTCGCCTACCTGCTGGCGACGATGCTCGCGCAGGGGCTGGGCGGCTTCACCGAGACCCGCGTCGCGCTGCCGGTCGACCTCCGGCCCGCCCGTCTCCAGGTCACGCCCGCGCAGCTCGCCGGGCGCGGCGCGGACCTGGCGCTGGCCGGCGCGGGGCTGGAGGGCGCGGTCGACGCCGCCGCCAACCGTGCCTTTCCGCAGGCCGGCGGCGCCGCCATCCTGTCCGACGACGCCTGGCTCAAGGTGCGCGACGCGCTGAAGGCGGACCCCTCCCGGCTGGCCCGTTCCTTCACCCTCGCCGTACCGGTCACGTCGGAGATCGACGTCGCCTACAAGGGCAAGGGCACGGCCGCCGCCGAAGCCGCCGCCGCGAAGCTGCCGCTCGCGCGCGGGCTCAACCTGCCCTTCCTCACCGCCGCCGATTCCACCGACGCCACCCGCGTCGGCGTCTGGGGGGCGCTCAAGGGCTCGCTCCTCACCATGGCGGTGACGCTCGCCTGCGCCTTCCCGGTCGGCGTACTCGCAGCGCTCTACCTGGAGGAATATGCGCCGCGGAACCGCTGGACCGACCTGATCGAGGTCTCGATCAACAATCTCGCCGCGGTGCCCTCGATCATCTTCGGGCTGCTCGGCCTGGCCGTGTTCCTGGGCACGTTCGGCCTGCCGCGCTCCGCCCCGATCGTCGGCGGGCTGACGCTGGGGCTGATGACGATGCCGGTCATCGTCATCGCCGGCCGCAACGCGATCAAGGGCGTGCCGCCGTCGATCCGCGACGCCGCGCTCGGCATCGGTGCCAGCCCGGTGCAGGTCGTCTTCCACCACGTCCTGCCGCTGGCGCTGCCGGGCATCCTCACCGGCACGATCATCGGCATGGCGCGCGCGCTGGGCGAGACCGCACCCTTGCTGATGATCGGGATGCGCGCGTTCATCGCCGCGCCGCCCGGCGGGCTGACCAGCCCCGCCACCGTGTTGCCGGTGCAGATCTTCCTGTGGTCGGACGAGGTCAATCGCGGCTTCGTCGAGAAGACCTCGGCCGCGATCGTCGTCCTCCTCGTCCTCCTGCTCGCGATGAACGGCGTCGCGATCTGGCTGCGCAACCGCTTCGAGACCCGCTGGTGACCACCAACCATCCTCCCAAGATCACCGCCGAGCACGTCAGCGTCTATTATGGCGAGAACCGTGCGATCGACGACGTGTCGATCGCGATCGACCAGGACAACGTCACCGCCTTCATCGGCCCGTCCGGCTGCGGCAAGTCGACCTTCCTGCGCACGCTCAACCGCATGAACGACACCGTGCCCTCGGCGCGCGTCGAGGGCGAGATCAGGCTGGACGGGCAGGACATCTACGCATCGGCGATGGACGTCGTGCAGCTGCGCGCCCGCGTCGGCATGGTGTTCCAGAAGCCCAACCCGTTCCCCAAATCGATCTACGAGAACGTCGCCTACGGCGCGCGCATCCACGGGCTGGCGCACGGCCGCGCGCAGCTCGACGCGATCGTCGAACGCTCGCTGCAGCGCGCCGGGCTGTGGAACGAGGTGAAGGATCGCCTCGCCGACTCCGGCACCGCGCTGTCCGGCGGCCAGCAGCAGCGGCTGTGCATCGCCCGCGCGATCGCCGTGGATCCGGAGGTGATCCTGATGGACGAGCCGTGCAGCGCGCTCGATCCGATCGCGACCGCGCGCATCGAGGAGCTGATCCACGAGCTGAAGGGCCGCTACGCCATCGCGATCGTCACCCACAACATGCAGCAGGCCGCGCGCGTCTCGCAACGCACCGCCTTCTTCCACCTCGGCCGGCTCGTCGAATATGGCGATACGTCCGAGATCTTCACCAACCCGCGCGAGCAGCGCACGCGCGACTACATCACCGGCCGCTACGGCTGAGGACCCCATCATGATCGAACATACCGTCAAGGCCTTCGACGCCGATATCGGCCAGCTCCGCGGCCTCATCTCGCAGATGGGCGGCCTCGCCGAGGACGCGATCGCGCAGGCGATGCTGGCGCTGCAGCGCGTCGACCGCGATCACGCCGATCGCGTGCGCGCCGACGACAAGGCGATCGACGCGATCGAGGCGGAAGTGGAGCGGCTGGCGGTGCGCATCATCGCGCTGCGCGCGCCGATGGCGAACGACCTGCGCGAGGTGGTCGCCGCGCTCAAGATCGCCGGCGTCGTCGAGCGGATCGGCGACTATGCCAAGAACATCGCCAAGCGCGTGCCGCTGATCGAGAGCGAGCAGCGGATCGAGCCGGTCTCCACTCTCCCGGCGATGGCGCGCATGGCGTCGGAGATGGTGCGCGACGCGCTCGACGCCTTCGCCGCGCGCGACGCGGACGCCGCCGTCCGGGTCTGCGAGAGCGACAGCGCGCTCGACGATTTCTACGACAGCATCTTCCGCACGCTCGTCACCTACATGGTCGAGAACCCGAAGACGATCAGCCAGGTCGCGCACCTGCTGTTCGTCGCCAAGAACCTGGAGCGGATCGGCGATCACGCGACCAATGTCGCCGAGATGGTCTATTTCGCCGCGACCGGCACGCAGATGGCCGAGCGCGAGCGATCGGCAAGGAGCCTATGATGCCACGCGCCCGCATGCTGCTGGTCGAGGACGACGCCGCGCTCGTCGAGCTCCTGACCTGGCACTTCTCCCGCGAGGATTTCGAGGTCGTGCAGACCGCCGACGGCGAGGAGGCGCTGCTGCTCGCGCGCGAGAAGGCGCCCGACATCGTGCTGCTCGACTGGATGGTGGAGGGGTTGTCGGGGCTGGAGGTGTGCCGCCGCCTGCGCCGCGCGCCCGAGACCGCCAACGTGCCGATCATCATGCTCACCGCGCGCGGCGAGGAGGAGGATCGGGTGCGCGGGCTGGAGACGGGCGCGGACGATTACGTCACCAAGCCCTTTTCCCCGCGCGAGCTGGTCGCGCGCGTCGGCGCGGTGCTGCGCCGCGTCCGCCCGGCGCTGGCCGGCGAGACGCTCGCCTATGCGGACCTGGAGATGGACACGGTCGGCCACAAGGTCCGCCGCGCCGGCGAGACGGTGCCGCTCGGCCCCACCGAGTTCCGCCTGCTCAAGCACTTTCTCGAACATCCCGGCTGGGTGTTCTCGCGCGAGCGGCTGCTCGACGCCGTGTGGGGCCATGACAGCGATATCGAGGCACGCACCGTCGACGTCCACATCCGCCGCCTGCGCAAGGCGATCAATACGGGCGAGCGGCCGGACATCATCCGCACGGTGCGCTCGGCCGGCTACGCGCTCGACGCAGGCGAATGAAAACGGCGTCAGCAAGACGACTCGGCTGCGAAACGAAGGACACAACGCGGCCTCGGTGCGTTTATCGGCCCGCTATTCGCCATACATTCAGGAGAACCGGCAATGAAGCTCATCCTCTTGGCCGCCGCGGCTTTCGCGA
Source organism: uncultured Sphingomonas sp. (assembly GCF_964250165.1). GTDB lineage: Bacteria > Pseudomonadota > Alphaproteobacteria > Sphingomonadales > Sphingomonadaceae > Sphingomonas. Next base: position 4,064 of record NZ_CAXUEK010000072.1, read on the forward strand.
TGCCGGCCTTCGCCCAGACCACCGGCTCGACGCCTCCCGCCGGCGGCGACAGCATGAGCGCGCCGGGCCAGACGGCTACGCCGCCCGCGACCGATCAGGGCACGACCTCGCCGTCAACCGCGGCCGACCCGTCGACCCAGGCGCAGACGACGACGGCGCCGGCCCCGGGCGGTACGCCGGTCGGCGGCTATCAGCCGTCCGCGCCACCGACCAGCGGCCCGGTGCAGCCCGGCGCGCAGGTCACCTATCAGCAGGCGCCCAGCCCGGATCAGGCCTACCCGGCCCCCGCGCCGCTCGCACATTATCCGATCTGCAAGCCGGGCCAGTATGACGGCTGCATGCAGGCGAGCGACGCCCATCACACGGCGGCGCACCGCCGGCACAAGTAAGCCGCGCGCGGGCGGTTGCGCGCGCGCCCATCGCAGCTAAGGACAGGCGCTCCCGTTCACCCGGCAGGAGCGCCTTTTCCATGACCATCCGCTTCGACGACCGCGTCGCCATCGTCACCGGTGCCGGCGGCGGTCTCGGCCGCCAATACGCGCTCGAGCTCGCCCGCCGCGGCGCGAGGGTGGTCGTCAACGATCTGGGTGGCGACCGCACCGGCACGGGCGCGTCCGACGCGGCGCAGGCGGTCGTGGAGGAGATCGCGGCCGCCGGCGGCGAAGCGATGGCAAACGGTGGCAGCGTCACCGATTACGACCAGATGGTCGAGATGGTCGCGCGCGCCAAGGAGCGCTGGGGCGGCGTCCACATCCTCATCAACAACGCCGGCGTGCTGCGCGACAAGACCTTCGCCAAGATGGAGCCGGCCGATTTCGAGTTCGTCGTCCGCGTCCATCTGATCGGCTCGGCTTTCGCCACCAAGGCGTGCTGGGAGACGTTCCGCGCGCAGAATTACGGGCGCATCCTGATGACCGCCTCCTCGACCGGGCTGTTCGGCAATTTCGGTCAGGCCAATTACGGCGCGGCGAAGATGGGCCTCGCCGGGCTCACCAAGACGCTCTACCTCGAAGGCGCGAAGAACGACGTCCGCGTCAACACGCTCGCCCCGACCGCGGGCACGCGGATGACCGAGGATCTGTTCCCGGCCGAGGCGTTCAAGCTGTTCGACCCGGCCAAGGTGGTCGCCGCCGCGCTGTTCCTGGTGTCGGAGGGCGCACCGACCAACCAGATCGTCGCGTCCGGCGCGGGCGTCACGGCCGCCGTGAACGTGACGCTCACCCCCGGCAAGCTGCTGACGGGCGATGACCTGTCGCCGGAAGGCATCGCCGCCAACTGGGACGCGATCACCGACCGGACCGGCGAGATCGTGCCGAAATCGGGGGCGGAACAGGGCATGCTGGCCGCCAAGGCGCTGCAGGCCGGCTAAGGCGTATTGCTACAGCAATACACTCGTGTTATCGTCCAGCCGTAGCGGAGGATAGGCGATGTATTCGGAAAGCGATCTCGACCAGGCCGTCGCCGCGGGCGCGCTGAGCGCCGAGTCGGCGGCCGCATTCCGCCGCCACGTCGCGTTCGGCCGGCAAGCGCCGGCGGTGGACGAGGAGCAGTTCCGGCTGTTGACGGGCTTCAACGACATCTTCGTGTCGATCGCGGTCGTGTTGATCCTGGCCGCGGTGGAACAGATCGGCCAGCGTCTCTCCAGCCCGCTGGGTGGCGTCGCCGTCGCGGGCAGCGCCTGGCTGCTCGCACTGTATTTCACGGCGCGCCGGCGGATGGCGTTGCCGAGCATCCTCCTGCTGCTCGCGTTCGTCGGCGGCGTGGCGGGAGCTGTGGGCAGCGGGCTGCTGGAGGCGGTCGGGCCGGCACCGGTCGTCTCGCCGCGCACGCAGGCCTTCATCGCCGCCGCCGCCGCAATCGCGAGCGCGGGCGCGGCGTATCTTCACTGGCGCCGCTTCATGGTGCCGATCACGGTCGCGGCGGGTGCGGCCGCGCTGGCGGGCGTGGTCGTCGCGCTGTTCGCGGGGAGCTTCCCATCGGCGGGGACGCGGCTCATCTGGCCGGTGCTGCTGGCCGCCGGCCTCGGCGTCTTCGCGGTGGCGATGCGCTGGGACATGAGCGATCGCGAGCGCCGCACGCGCCGCTCGGACGTCGCCTTCTGGCTGCATCTCGCCGCCGCGCCGATGATCGCGCACGCCCTGTTCAACCTGCTCGGCGTGTTCGACGGCGAGATCGATGCGGGCCGCGCCATAGTGGTGCTGCTGCTCTACGTCGTGTTCGCGCTGGTCGCGCTGGCGGTGGACCGGCGCGCGCTGCTGGTCTCCAGCCTCGCCTATGTGCTCTACGCGCTGTACGAGCTGTTCCGGCACGCGGGCGCGGTGGAGCTGAGCGCCGCCTTCACCGGCTTCGTGATCGGCTCGGCGCTGCTGCTGCTGTCCGCCTTCTGGCATCCCGTGCGCGCGCGGGTGGTGGCGCGGCTCGGGGACGGCCTCGCCGGCCGCCTGCCGCCGGTGCAGCTGCTGCCGGCCTAATCGACCAGCTTCAGCAGCCGCCGCTCGACCGGCGCGAGCACCGGGCCGAGCTCGTGGCCGCGCTTGAGCACCGCGCCGCCCTCGCCGATCAGCGCCCACAGGCCCTGCCGGTGGCGCAGCGCCGGGCGCTTCTCGATTCGGAACTCGGGCCGCTCGGCGGCGCGGCGGAAGGCGGCGAACACGGCCGCGTCCTGCCCCAGCTGGATGGCATAGTCGCGCCAGTGCCCGGCGGCGACCATGCGGCCGTAGAGATCGAGGATGCGCGTCAGCTCCAGCCGCTCGAAGCCGATCTGGCCCGCCCGCGCGGGCTGCGGAAAGGGCGTGACGATACCCATCAGGCGCTGCGCTTCGCCCCGTCTTCCTCCACCAGCGCATCGAGCCGCCGGCGCAACGTGTCGAGCTCGCAGCGGAGCAACTCCACCTTCTGGGTCTGCGGGTCGAACAGCTCGGCGCACGGCGTGCCATAGGCGAGGAACGGCGCCTCGGCCCGCCCGCCCGCGACCGTGGTCGGCCGCGCGGGGATGCCGACCATCACCGCACCCGCCGCGACCGCCTTGGTGACGACCGCGTTCGCGCCGATCCGCGCGCGCGGCCCGACCGTGATCGGCCCCAGCACCTGCGCGCCCGAACCGACGATGACGCCATCGCCGAGCGTCGGGTGTCGCTTACCCGCGACACCGTTGTCCGGGCTGGTCCCGCCCAGCGTCACGCACTGGTAGATCGTCACGTCATCGCCGATCTCGGCGGTCTCGCCGATCACGACGAAGCCGTGGTCGATGAAGAAATTGCGACCGATCGTCGCACCGGGATGGATGTCGATCGCGGTCCAGGCGCGCGACCAATGATTGACCGCGCGCGCCAGGAAATAGGCGCGCCGGCGGAACAGCCAATGCGCGACGCGATGGAAGCCGACCGCCCACAGGCCCGGATAGAGCAGGATCTCCGCCCGGCTCCGCGGCGCGGGATCGCGCGCCCGGATCGAATCGAGATAGGCCGTTAACCGGCTCGGCATCGTGACTTCCCCTGTTGCCGACCATCTAGGCGCAGCCCGGCGCGATTGCGAGGGGCGACGCACGGCCCCCCGTTGCCCCGGGCGCGGCGACCTGCGACACCCGGACGATGCATCGTCGCGCCACCGCCGGCCTGATCCTCTGCGCGCTCATCGCCGGCTGCGCGCAACCGGCCGATCGCCCCGCCACCGCGGCCGGCGGGGCGCCCGCCGGCGACGCGGCGCTGCCCCGATCGCCGCCAATGATCCCCGGCGGCAACCCGGCGGTGGGCGGCGTCGTCATGCCGGCCGAGCGCAGCATGGCCGACAACATCGCCGCCGCGCCGATCCTCGCGACCTTTGCGCGCCTGCTCGCCGCCGCGGGCGAGACGGATGCGCTGAAGGGGGTGGGACCGTTCACCGTCTTCGCGCCGTCCGACGCGGCGTTCGCGCGCTTGCAGCCGGGGACGGTGGACGCGCTGCTCAGGCCGGAGAACCACGCCGCGCTGGTCAAGCTGCTCGACCTGCATCGGGTCGCCGGCGCGCTCACCGGCGTCGAGCTGATGCGCCGGGTCGTCGCCGGCGGCGGCCGCGCGACCCTGACCAGCGCGGCGGGCGAGCCGATCGCCGTCACCGCGACGGGCGGCATCGTCACGCTGACCGACGCGGGCGCGAACCGGAGCTATGTCGAGGTCGCCGACGTGCGCCAGGCCAATGGCGTGCTGCACGTCGTCAACGGCGTGCTGGTGCCGCGGCTGCCATAGACGCAGCGCGGCTGCGGCGCGCCGTCGCAGCACGCACGCCAGCCCGGCCGGCGGCGCACCAGCGGCGGTCGACGACGCGGCCTTGCCGCGGCGTGGGCGAGGATTGCAGGGTGGATGCCGGCACGGCGGCCGGCATGACGGCAAACGTCAGTCCCACCGCGCCGCCGCCGCGTCGTCGGTCGTCCGCGCCTCCACCCAGCGCGCCTGCGCGCCGCGGGTCTCCTTTTTCCAGAACGGCGCGTCGGTCTTCAGCCGGTCGATGAGATAGGCGCATGCTTCCAGTGCCGCGGCGCGGTGCGGTGCGGCGGCGGCGACGAAGACGATGCGGTCGCCCGGCCGCATCGGGCCGACGCGATGGACGATCGTCACCGCGCCCAGCGTCCAGCGCGCCGTCGCGGCCTCGGCGAGCGCGGCCAGCGCCGCCTCGGTCGCGCCGGGATAATGCTCCAGCTCCAGCTGCTCCACACCGTCATCCGAACGGACCAGCCCGGTGAACGTCGCGACCGCTCCCGCGCCGGCCGCTTCCGCCCGCACCAGCTCGGCCCCCGCGTCGATCGGCGCCAGGTCCACCAGGATCCGGATCATCCGCCCGTCACCGGCGGGAACAGCGCCACCTCCGCCGGCGCGCCCAATGCCGCATCGAGCGGCACGAAGCGCCCGTCCACCGCGGCGCGCAGCCGCGCGCGGTCGGCGAAGGCGGCCGCATGGGCGGGGCTTACGGTGGCCAGCCAGTCGACCAGCGCGTCCACGGTCGCAGCCTCGGGCGGCGGGTCGACCAGCTCCTCGCCCGTCCCGACCGCCTCGCGGACCGAGGCGAAGTACAGGATCCGCAGCACCGGCTCAGTCCATGTGCTTCAGGCCGATGCGCAGATAGTCCCAGCCGGTGATCGCCGTCAGCACCGCCGCCGCCCACAGCGTCGCCAGCCCGACCAGCTTCACCGCCGCGACCCCCGGCAGCGCACCCGCCAGGATCAGCGCGCCGAGCGCGACGAGCTGGCATGTCGTCTTCCACTTCGCCAGCCGCGAGACGGGCACCGACACCTGGATGCCGCCCAGGAACTCGCGCAGCCCGCTCACCGCGATCTCGCGCAGCAGGATCACCAGCGCCGCGATCAGGTGGACGCCGGTGATGATCGCCCGGTCCTCGAAGCGGGTGCCGACCAGCATCAGGATGACGGCCGCGACCATGATCTTGTCCGCGATGGGATCCAGGAACTGACCGAGCTTGCTGACCGTGCCCTGCGCGCGCGCCAGATAGCCGTCGAGATAATCGGTGACGCCCATCAGGCAGTAGAGCGCGAAGGCGACCGCATAGCCGAGCGCCCATTCCGGCCGCCACAGCAGCCCGACCAGCAGCGGCACCGCCACGATGCGCGAGAGCGTCAACAGGTTGGGCAGCGTCAGCATCGCTGCCATCCTACCCGCGCCGCCGCCCCGGCGAAAGCCTCGGCATGTCCGAAGGTTGCAGCGGCGCGACGCTTCGCTACAGTCGGCTGCGACCACGCCACGACACGAGCTCGCCACCTGCAATGATCAATGCGCTCGGGTTGCTGAAGCGGCGGCGCTTCCTGCCGCTCTTCTGCACCCAGTTCCTCGGGGCGTTCAACGACAACCTGTTCAAGCAGACGATGGTGCTGTTCGCCACCTACCGCATCTTCAACGACGCGCGGGTGGAGCAGAGCTTCAATGCGCTGGCGACGGGGCTGTCGATCCTGCCCTTCATCCTGTTTTCCGCGCTCGCCGGGCAGCTCGCCGACGCGAACGACAAGGCGCGGATCACGCGCATCGTGAAGACGGCGGAGATCGCGATCATGCTGGTCGGCGCCGGCGGGCTGCTGATCGCCGAGCGCGGGCACACCCAGCTCGGCATCGTCCTGATGCTTGCCGCGGTGTTCCTGCTGGGTCTGCACTCCACCTTCTTCGGGCCGATCAAATATGCCATCCTGCCGCAGCACCTGGCCGCCGAGGACGTGCTGGGCGGCACCGGGCTGGTCGAGGCGGGCACCTATCTCGCCATCCTGCTCGGCACCATCCTGGCGGGCTATATCGGGATCGACGAGGCGGCGGTCGCCGTGCTGCTGATCGCCGGCATCGGCTGGTTCACCGGCCGGCAAGTGCCGCCCGCGCCACGCGTCGGGCCGCGGCTGGCGATCGACGGCAACCCGTTCACCTCGTCGTGGCGGCTGATCGGGGCGACGCTGCACATCCCGCGGCTGTTCCTCGCGATCTGCGCGATCAGCTTCTTCTGGACGATCGCGGCGGTGCTGATCATCATCTTCCCGTCGCTGGTGCGCAACGTGCTGACCACCACGCCAGTCGTCGCCAGCCTGTTCACGGCGACGCTGTCGGTCGGCATCGCGATCGGCTCGGTGGTCATCAACACGCTGCTGCGCGGGCGCATCTCGGCGCGCTACGCCCCGGGCTCGGTGATCCTGATGGGCGTGTGCGTCGTGCTGTTCTCGCTGGTCGTGCGGACGTGGGAGCCCGCGCCGGCGGGGCATTTGTACAACTGGAGCGAGTTCATCGCCCAGCCGCGCGCGGCGCTGGTGCTGCTGACGCTGCTGGCGATCGCGGTAACCGGCGGCATGTTCGTGGTGCCGCTCTACGCCTTCCTGACCACCACGGTGGAGAAGGACCATACCGCGCGCACGGTGGCGGCGAACAACGTCGTCAACTCGGCGGCGATGGCGATCGGCTCGGTCGCGGTGATCGGGATCAGCTATGCCGGCGTCAGCGCGCCCGACCTGCTGTTTCTGGTCGCGGCGATGAGCCTCGGCGCGGCGTGGCTGGCGTGGAAGCTCCACCGCGCCTGCGACCGGCACGCACGCGCGCAGCCGGCCTGAGCGCGCCTGGCGGACGCCCCTAGAAGATGAACGTGTAGAAACAGGTGAAGAAGGCCGCGAAGCTGAGCACGAACAGCTTCCAGTCGCGGTCGTCGTCGCGCGGCCCCGCCACCACGACGGGCGGCGGCAGCGCGCGGCGGAACGGATGACGGGCGGCTTCATGGGTGAGGACAAGGCGTCGGGTCATGGCGACCGCGTTAACGCCCTGTTTACGATTCCGACCAGCGTTAAAGAAGGTTAAGGATTGTCCCGCAAGCGGCTGTGCCCAAACGGCACACTGCCCGATCGGCGTAATCGCAACGGCGTAGCGGAACCGGCCGCGGCGCAGAGCGCTCTGCCCGGTCATGGCGAACCCGGTTTCCGGCAGCGGCGCGGCGCTGCTCATCCTGGACATGATCAACCGGTTGGAGTTCCCCGGCGCGGATCGGTTGCGTCCGGCAGCCGAAGCGGCGGCGGACGCGATTCTTGCCCTGCGCGACCAGGCCGATGCGGCGGGCGTGCCGGTGATCTATTGCAACGACAATCACGGCGACTGGAAGGACGACCGCGCCGGCCTGGTCCGCTCGGCCAGCGAGCCCGGTTGTCCCGGCCAGGCGATCGCGGCCAAGCTCGCGCCGCGACCCGACGATTATTTCGTCGTCAAGCCGCAATTCTCCGGCTTCTACGCGACCACGCTGCCCGCCATCCTGCCGCGGCTCGGCGTCGGCCGGCTGGTGCTGACAGGGCTCGCCGCGGACATCTGCGTCCTGTTCACCGCCGCCGATGCGCACATGCGCGAATACCAGCTCTGGACGCCGGCCGACGCGGTCGCGGGTGAGGACCCCCAGCGCACCCGCTGGGCGCTCGCCGTGATGAACCATGCGATGGGCGCGGAGACCCGGCCGACGGGGGAGTTGAGCCTCGCCGGCTGGCGCGAAGCGACGCGCTGACGCCTAACGCCCCCGCTCGGGCAGCGTCGCCACCCAGGCCTCCAGCGCCAGGGTGTCCCGCATATCGCCGGCAAAGGCGTGCACCGGCCGCAGCGGCACGTTCGCACCCCGTTTGCGCCCGCGATAGACCTTCATCGGCACCGCCACGCCCGCGATGCCGCTGGGCAGCGGGTCCTCGCGGATATCCATGTACAGCGTGTCGGCGCTGGTCTCCTGCCCGACCTGCACCGCGCCCAGCGAGCGCCACAAGTCGGCCGCGTCGAGGCAGGCCGAGGCGCAACCAGTGTCGGTGACGAAGAACACGCGGGCGCGCAGCGACGTAACGGGGGCCGCGGCGGGCCCCGTGACCGGCGTCTCATGATACAGGTCGTCCGGCTCGCGCCACAGCGGCTGCCCCCTGGCCAGCGCGGCCGCCATGCCCGCCGCCGCGCCGGCGAAATAGCTGCGGATCGCCGGCGCGGCGTCGGGCGCCTGCGCGAACTGCTCGCGATAGGCGATCAGGCGGGCGAGATTGGCGGGCGAAGCGCGCCAGTCGACGTGCGTCGTCCGCCCCGCCTTGTCCAGCCCGGCCAGCGCCGCCCGCCCCCACAGCACCGCGGCGATCTGGCGCGACCAGTCTGACGAGCCGCCATTGTTGCCGCGCAGGTCGAGCACGATCCGTGGGGCCGCGGCGATCGCGTCGCGGTCACGCTTCATCGCGGCGATCAGGGGGACAAGCGCCGCGGCGTCCTTGCCCGCCGGGTCGCCGTCGAAACCGCTCAGCGTGAACCAGCGCGTGCCGTCCGGGAATGTCCGAGCCCCGATCGGCTCCGGCGTCCCCCGGTTCAGCGATGCGACCCGCCGGTCATATTCGGCGTCCGGCAAGGGCCGCCACGCCAGCGTGACGCGCCGTCGCTGACCATCGACCCGGAAGGTGCAGCGCGCCGGGCGGGTCACATAGGGGTTGCCGGTGTCGACGAACAGGCGCCAGCCCTGCCCTACCCGCGTCGACAGCAGCGACCAGCGGCCCCGAAACGCGCCGACATTGCGCGCCGCCAGCGTGTATGCGCCCTGCCCGTCGCAGCCGATCAGCGTCGCACCGATCGACACGGGCGCGTCGTCGGCGCGCACGCGCACGCGCTGCCGCCCATCGTTCTCGTACGCGGTCAGGAACCCCGGCCAGCGCGCGGCGAGATCGGGTCCCTTGTCGGTGTAGAAGGCGAGATGACCGTCGTCGAAATGCGCCCCATAGGCCCGCATCGCGTACAGATAGCCGGCATAATCCTTCACCCGCGCCGCCCGCGCCAGCGCCTCGCCCAGCCAGCGATCGTTGCGCGCGCCGAAACCGGGGTCCGCGGCGTTGACCGGACCGGGATGGTTGGCGGCGACATCGTCGTGGAGCGCCTGCGCGTCGGCGCGGAGCGCGGCGGCCCAGTCGCGGTCGGGCGCGGCCGGGGCGGCGGCCGCAAGCCACAACGCGAGCAGGTCAGGTGTCATAGGCGGCGGTGGTCTTCGTCTTCACCTCCTCCGGGGTTATGCCGGGGGCGAGCTCGATCAGGCGGAAGGAGGTGCCGTGATCGGGCCGCGCGAACACCGCCAGGTCGGTGACGATCATGTCGACCACGTTGCGCCCCGTCAGCGGCAGCGTGCAGGCGGGGATGAACTTCGGCTCGCCCGCCTTGGAGGTGTGCTCCATCACCACGATGATCCGCTTGACCCCCGCGACCAGGTCCATCGCGCCGCCCATCCCCTTGATCATCTTGCCGGGGATCATCCAGTTGGCGATGTCGCCGTTCTCGGCCACCTCCATGGCGCCGAGCACGGTCAGGTCGATATGCCCGCCGCGGATCATCGCGAAGCTGTCCGCCGAGGAGAAGTAGCTGGACGACGGCAGCTCGGAAATCGTCTGCTTGCCGGCGTTGATGAGGTCGGGATCGACCTCGTCGTCATAGGGGAAC
>NZ_CAXUEK010000073.1:0-13433 GCF_964250165.1 uncultured Sphingomonas sp.
CGGTCTTCTCGACCGGGCTCCACATCACCGGCTTGGCGCCGCGATAGAGCTGGCCCGTCTCGGCGAACTTGAGCAACTCGCCGACGATGGCGGCCTCGGCATCGTAGTTCATCGTCAGATACGGGTCGGCCCAGTCACCTATCACCCCCAGCCGCTCGAACTGCGCGCGCTGCACGCCCACCCAATGGGCGGCATAGGCGCGGCACTCGGCGCGGAACTGGTCGACGGGCGCCTGGTCCTTGTCGAGCTTCTTCGCGCGATACTGCTCCTCGACCTTCCACTCGATCGGCAGGCCGTGGCAGTCCCAGCCGGGCACATAAGGCGCGTCCTTGCCGAGCAGGGTCTGGCTGCGGACGATGATGTCCTTCAGCACCTTGTTCATGGCGTGGCCCATATGGATGTTGCCGTTCGCATAAGGCGGGCCGTCATGCAGGATGAACCGCTCGCGCCCGGCCCGCTGCTCGCGCAGGCGGTCGTACAGCCCGATCCGCGCCCACCGCGCCAGGATCGCCGGCTCCTTCTGCGCGAGGCCGGCCTTCATCGGGAAGTCGGTCTGCGGGAGGAAGACGGTGTCGCGGTAGTCGGGGGTGCTGGGGGCGTCGGCCATGGGTGCGGGCGCGTGTAGCGGTAGTTTCATCCAACGTCACCCCGCCGCTCCTCCCCGGGACGGGGAGGATCAGGCGGCCAATACCGCCCGCGCCCTCTCACAATCGCGCTCCATCTGCGCCTGCAGCGCCGCCAGCCCGTCGAACTTCGCCTCGGGGCGCAAATAGTCGACCAGCTCGACCTCGATCGTCTGCCCGTAGAGATCGCCCGCGAAGTCGAAGAAATAGGGTTCCAGCAGCTCCTTGGGCGGCTCGAACGTCGGCCGCACGCCCAGGTTCGCGGCGCCGTCCAGCACCGTCCCGTCCGCCAGCCGCCCGCGCACCGCGTAGATGCCGTAGGCGGGGCGCAGATACGGCCCCAGCTCGATGTTCGCGGTCGGGTAGCCGATCGTGCGGCCGAGCTTGTCACCGTGCCGGACGATACCCTCGATCGCATAGGGCCGCGTCAGCAGCCGCGCCGCCTCGCGCGCGTCGCCCGCCTGGAGGGCGGCGCGGATGCGGCTCGACGACACCGGCGCGCCGTCCAGCGTCACCGGCCCGACCGTCTCCGCCGCGAAGCCGTGCGCGCGCCCGAGCGCCGCCAGCACGCCGACATTGCCGCCCTTCGCCTTGCCAAAGGTGAAGTCCTCGCCCGTCACCACGCCCGCGGCGCGCAGCCCCGCGACCAGCCGCTCGGCGACGAACCGCTCCGCCGTCAGCCCGGCGAGCGCGCCATCGAAGCCGAACACCACCATCGCGTCCGCGCCCGCGGCGGCGAACAGCCGCTCGCGCTGGTGGAGCGTGGTGAGCCGGAAGGGCGGCGTGTCGGGCCGGAAGTGCCGCACCGGATGCGGATCGAACGTCGCGACCAGCGCCGGCCGGCGCTCGGCCCGCGCCCGCGCCACCGCGCGCCCGACCACCGCCTGGTGCCCCAGGTGGAACCCGTCGAAATTGCCCAGCGCGACGATCCCGCCGGCGAGGTCGGGCGGAACGGTCGAGCCGCCGTCCAGCCGCTCCATGCGGGGATTATAGGGGTGCCGAGCAGGACGCGCCACCCGGTCCTCCCCGGACGGGGAGGGGGACCAAGGCGCGAAGCGGCTTGGTGGAGGGGGTTCAATCCCGGGGGCATGGCGCGAGACGGAGCCCCTCCACCCCTCGGCTATGCCGAGCGGTCCCCGTCCCCGTCCCGGGGAGGAATGAGCGTCACGAAGCTGTAGGCCGGCGCGCCGGCCGCCATGGGAAAATCCTCCCGCGCCACCTCGCGCCAGCCCGCAAATGGCGGCACCACCGCGTCGCCATCGGGCGCGCCATGCACCTCGGTCAGCTCGATGCGGTCCGCGCGATCGAGGAACAGCGCGAACACCTCCGCGCCACCGATCACCGTTACCTGGCCCGGCCCGGCGAGCGCGAGCGCCTCGTCCGGCGTGCGCACCGGCTCCGCGCCCGCCACCCGCCAGTCGGGCGAGCGCGTCAGCACGATGTGCCGCCGCCCGGACAACGGCGCCGGGAAACTCTCGAACGTCTTGCGGCCCATCACCATCGGCTTGCCCACAGTCAACGCGCGGAACCGCTTGAGGTCTGCCGGGATATGCCAGGGCAGCTGGCCGCCCCGTCCGATCACGCCGTTCGCGGCGCGCGCCAACACGAACGTGACCGTCACGCCTTACGGTGCTCCTTCAGCCACTGCTTGGGATCCTTGTCGACCGGCTCGACACCTTGGAGGTGCTGCGCCTCGAACGCGGCGAAGCGCACGCCGAGCGCATGCCGCTCCTCCAGCGAGGCGTGGCGGCGGAAGTCGGTGAGGCCCTGCCGCTCCTCCTCCGCCATATGATCCCCGTTCGCCTTGTTGCACTTGCCGACCGCATCGAACCAGGCGTCGGAGCCGACCTGCTCCTTCGCCACCGCGGCCGCCGTGTCGCGGATGTCGTTATGATCCTCGATCGCGTCCTCGGTTTCGTCCTCGGCGTCCTTCGCATCGTTGGCGCCCTCGCCGACCTGCATCAGGCGCGGGTAGAACAATCGCTCCTCCGCCTCGGCATGCGCGTCGAGCAGCGCGCGCAGGCGGTTCCAGACGGCGCCCAGCGCGGGCGTGTCGGAAGGGTCGATCTCGTCGATCAGCGCGAACAGCTGCCGCTGCTGGGCGTGCTCGTCGAGGATGAGCTGGGTGATGTCCATGCGCGCTTGAACCGGAACGCCGGGCTGATGTTCCTCCTGCGAAACGATCTCAGACCGCGACCGGCGCCTTGATGTGCGCCTGCGGCGCATAGTCGTGAAGCAGGAAGTCCTCCGGCTCGTAGGCGTCGATCGCCGGCGCCTTGCGCACGATCTCCAGGCGCGGCAGCGGCCCCGGCGTGCGCCCGAGCTGGAGCCGCGCCTGCTCCAGATGGTTGAGGTAGAGGTGGCAATCGCCGCCCGTCCAGATGAGCTCCCCCGGCCCCAGCCCCGCCTGCTCGGCGAGCATGTGCGTCAGCAGCGCATAGGAGGCGATGTTGAAGGGCACCCCCAGGAAGATGTCCGCCGAACGCTGGTAGAGCTGGAGCGACAACCGCCCGCTGGCGACATGGCACTGGAACAGGCAATGGCACGGCGCCAGCGCCATCGCGTGCAGATCGCCGGGGTTCCAGGCGGAGACGATCATGCGCCGCGATTGCGGCTCGGTGCGCAGTTGCCCGACGAGGCCGGCAATCTGGTCGATGTGCCGGCCGTCCGCCGCCGCCCAGTTGCGCCACTGCTTGCCGTAGACGGGGCCGAGTTCGCCGTCCGCGTCGGCCCATTCGTCCCAGATGCTCACCCCCTGCTCCTGCAGCCAGCGGACATTGGTGTCGCCGCGCAGGAACCAGAGCAGCTCGACGATGATCGACTTGAGGTGCAGCCGCTTGGTGGTCAGCGCGGGGAAGCCGTCGCGCAGGTCGAACCGCATCTGGTGCCCGAACACGGACAGCGTGCCGGTGCCCGTCCGGTCGGCCTGCCGCGTGCCGGTGGTCAGCACGCGTTCCATGAGATCCAGATACTGGCGCATGGCGACAGGCTAGGCGAACAGGAGCGAGTCGCCAATCACTTCCCTCCCTGCAGGGGGAGGGTGCCCAGCGTAGCGACGGCGGCAGAGGGGCAGGGCGGCGCGCTCCGCCGCAGCCCCTCTCCCGACCTCGCCTGCGGCTCGGCCATCCTCTCCCCTCAGGGAGAGGGAAGCTACGCCCGGCACGCCTTGATCGCCGCCGGCTCCGGCCGAGGACCCGCAGCCCTGAACGTGGCGAGATAGCCGCCCGCCGACGGCATGTCCTGCACCGCCACCTCGGCATAGCCGACCGCCGCCAGCTCGCACCGGAGCAGCGCGGGGGGCGTGCCGTGCGCCTCCGTCGGCCGGTCCGCATCGACGATCACCACCAGCCCGTCCGGCTTCAGCGACGGCCGCAGCCGCCACAGGAACTCATAGGGCTGCGCGATCTCGTGATACATGTGGACCATCAGCACGCGGTCGAAGCTCGCGGGCGGCAGCCGCGGGTCGGCGGGCGCGCCGAGGCGGACGCTGACATTGTCCAGCCGCTCGCGCGCGACGCGCTGCGCGAGCTGGTCGCGCACCCAGGCGACGATGTCCTCCGCCAGCACGCGCCCGTCCTTGCCCACCCGGCTCGCCAGGCGGATGGTGTAATAGCCCTCGCCCGCGCCGATGTCGGCGACCGTCATGCCCGTCGCGATACCGGCGCGGTCCATCACCGCGCGCGCCTCGTTGGCCTTGTCGCGCGCCTCCTCGGTGGACCAGCGCGGTGAGACGATGCTCGCGACCGGCCGGTCGGGCGCGGGGAACGGGCCGGGCTCCTTGGGATGATGGCGGATGAGCGGCTGCGACCCGTCGCACGCGGCGAGGAGCACCAGCGCCAGCAACGCAGCCCGTCCGATCACTCCACATCCTCCACTTGCGTCACTTCGCCCGTCACCCGCTGCGACAGCGCTGCCGCCATGAACGGATCGAGATCGCCGTCGAGCACGTCGCCCGGGGCGGTCGAGGTCACGCCGGTGCGCAGGTCCTTCACCAGCTGATAGGGCTGGAGCACGTAGCTGCGGATCTGGTGTCCCCAGCCAATGTCGGTCTTGGCGGCGTTGGTGGCGTTCGCCGCCGCCTCGCGCTCCGCCAGCTCGCGCTCGTACAGCCGCGCGCGCAGCTGGTTGAACGCCTCCGCCTTGTTCTTGTGCTGCGAACGCTGGTTCTGGCACTGCACGACGATGCCGGTCGGCAGGTGGGTGATGCGCACCGCCGAATCGGTGGTGTTGATGTGCTGCCCGCCCGCGCCACTCGCGCGATAGGTGTCGATGCGCAGGTCGGCATCGTTGACCTCGACAGCGATGTTGTCGTCGATCACCGGATAGACCCACACGCTCGAAAAGCTGGTGTGCCGCCGCGCCGAGCTGTCGTACGGGCTGATCCGCACCAGCCGGTGGACGCCGCTCTCGGTCTTGGCATAGCCATAGGCGTTCTCGCCCTTGAGCAGCAGCGTCGCCGACTTGATCCCCGCCTGCTCGCCGGCATGATGATCGATCAGCTCCACCTTCATGCCGCGCCGCTCGGCCCAGCGCGTGTACATGCGCTGGAGCATCTCGGCCCAGTCCTGGCTCTCGGTGCCGCCGGCACCGGCGTTGATCTCGACATAGCTGTCGTTGGCATCCGCCTCGCCGGCCAGCAGCGCCTTGACCTTGTCGGCATCCGCGCGGGTGGCGAGCGCGGCGAGGCTGCCGACCGCGTCCGCTTCCAGCTCGTCGTCCCCTTCCGCCTCGGCGAGCTCGATCAGCTCGACGGTGTCGGCCAGCTCGCGCTCGATCGCGCGGGCGGCGCCGATCGCCTCGTCCAGCCGCCGGCGCTCGCGCATCACCTCCTGGGCGGCGCGGGCGTCGTTCCACAGCGCCGGGTCTTCGACGCGCGCGTTGAGCTCGTCGAGCCGGCGGAGCGCACGATCCCAATCCAGGAAGCGGCGCAGCAGCGCCAACGCGGCATTGATCGTGTCGATATGAGCCTGCGCTTCGGCGCGCATGAAAATCTCCAGCAGGCGGGAAGGTGCCTGACGATATGGGGTCGGGCTAGTAGATTCCGCCCTGGCGTTGCAAGAAGTCGCTGTCCGATGGCTGCCGCGGCTTCTCGGCGCCCGGCGTGGGCGCGGCGGCCGGCCCGGTCTCGGCCGAGCGGCGCGCGGCGCGGCGCGGCTCGCTTTCCGGCTTGAACGCCTCCCAGATCACCGGCGAGAGCGGATCGTTGCCCGGCCAGGTTCCGAACACCGGCCGCCCGCTCGCGCGGTCGATGCGGACCATGCGGATGCCCGCCGGCGCGCGGAACGGCAGCTTGTCCAGCCCCTCATAGGCCTTGGCCGCGAACTCCTTGAAGATCGGCGCCGCGAAGGTGCCGCCCTCGACGCCGCCCAGGCTGCGGGGGTGATCGTAGCCAATATAGAGCCCGCCGATGAACTGCGGCGTGCCGCCGACGAACCAGACGTTGGTCGGGCCGGTGGTCGTCCCCGTCTTGCCGAACATCGGCCG
Source organism: uncultured Sphingomonas sp. (assembly GCF_964250165.1). Lineage (GTDB taxonomy): Bacteria > Pseudomonadota > Alphaproteobacteria > Sphingomonadales > Sphingomonadaceae > Sphingomonas. The sequence goes on from NZ_CAXUEK010000073.1 coordinate 6,108, forward strand.
GTTAAGGTCGCGCAGCACCGTCGCGGTGCCGCGCTGGATCACGCCTTCGGTGATGTGGACCATCTGGTAGGCGGTCATCGCGTCGATCGCCTGGCGGGTGCGCGACGGCGGCCGCGGCATCGCCGCGCCATTCCAGTCGGGCGCGTTGCAGCCGTCGCATGGCCGCCACTGCTCGGGCCAGATCACCTTGCCATGCCGGTCCTGCACGAAGTCGATCAGCGTCGGGCTGTGCATCCGCCCCTGGTTCGCCAGCGTCGCATAGGCGTTGACCATCCGCAGCACCGTCGTCTCGCCCGCGCCGAGCGCGAAGGCGAGATAGTTGGGATAGTCCCCCACCCCCATCCGCTTCATCACCGAGGTCACATGCGGCATGCCGATCGTGGCGGCGGCGCGCACCGTCATCAGGTTACGCGACTGCTCGATGCCCCAGCGCATCGTGTGCGGCCCCGCCGCGCGCATGTTATTGAAGTTTCGGAAGCATTTCTGCCCGAGATGTGCGCCCTGATAGACGCAGAACGGCCCGTCGACGATGATGGAGGCGGGCGTCATGCCGTTCTCCAACGCCGCCGAATAGACGATGGGCTTGATCGTCGAGCCCGGCTGGCGCAGCGCCTGGGTGGCGCGGTTGAACGCCTGGACGTGCGCGTCGAAGCCGCCCTGCATGGCCAGCACGCGGCCGGTGCCCGGCTCCTCCACCACGAACCCGCCCGACACCCGCGGCACCGCCCGCAACGCGAAGGCGTCGCCGCCGAGCGGCGCGACGGCGAGGATGTCGCCCGGCCGGATCGCGTTGAAGGCGCTGCCACCCTGCCCCACCACCGGCATCCCGGCGGCGGACGCGGGCAGCGTCCCCTCCGCGCCGCTCGCGAAGCCCAGCCGCCAGGCGCCGCCCGCCTGGTCGATCGCGATCGCTGCGCGCCAGTCCTTGTAGTCGATCCCGATATTGCTCGCGACCAGCACCGAGCGCCAGTCGTCGCCGTCGATCTCCACATGCGCCAGCGGGCCCGACCAGCCGCGCCCGGCGGCGTAGCGGAGGAGGCCGTTGCGCAGCGCCTCCTGCGCCAGGTCCTGCAGCCGCCCGTCGAGCGAGGTGCGCACCCACAGCCCGCCGGCATAGACGCTGTACGGCCCGTCGCGCGGCGTCTCGCCGAAGCGGCCGATCAGCTGGCGGCGAACCTCCTCGGTGAAATAGCTGCCCGCGCGCTCGTTGCGCGGCGCGTGCCGCGGCGCGGTGCCCAGCGGCTCGGCATCGGCGGCGGCGAACTGCGCGGGCGTGATGTAGCCGTTCGCCCGCATCTCGCTCAGCACATAATGCCGCCGCTCCAGCGCCTTGTCGGCATGGCGCACCGGATCGTAATTGCTCGGCCCCTTGGGCAGGATCGCCAGATACGCCAGCTGCGCGAGATCGAGCTCGGCCGGCTCCCTGTCGAAATAGGCGTGCGCCGCCGCCTCGACGCCGAAGGCGTTGCGGCCGAGCGCGATCTGGTTGAGATACAGCTCCAGGATCTGCTGCTTGGTCAGCGTGTCCTCGATCCGATAGGCCAGGATCGCCTCGCGCACCTTGCGGGCGTAGCTGCGCTCGTTGCCGACCAGCAGGTTCTTGGCGACCTGCTGCGTGATCGTCGACGCGCCGCGCGGCCGCTTGTGGCTGGTCAGGTTCTCGATCATCGCCGCGACGATGCCAGGATAATCGACGCCGTGGTGCGAGAAGAAGGTCTTGTCCTCGGCCGACAGGAAGGCGTCGATCAGGAGCGGCGGGAACTCGTCGAACGACAGCTCGACGCGCCGCTCGCGCGCATAGGACTGGATCGGCTCGCCGGCGGTATCGCGGATGTTGGTCGGCAGCGGCGGCTCATAGGTGCGCAGCTGGTCGACCGAGGGCAGGCCGCGCGCGAAGAACAGCCAGCCCAGCCCCGCCACCGCCAGCACCGCCACGCCGGCGAGCAGCGCCAGCCAGGCGAGCGCCCGCCACCAGCGCGCACGGGGACGGGGAAGGGAGAACGCCATACGAGGCCGCAGGCGTTAGCAGGTCGCGCGACACTTGCCAGCACCCGCGGGGCGGATGTCCGTCCGAGGGCGGAACGCAGCTCCGCCCAGTAGCGGACGTTCGCGTTGCTAGCTAAGGAAGAGAGATGAGCGAGTGGCGAACAGGATTTGCCGCACCGAGCGCTATCTTTCCAGGCGCAGCAATATCGCTTGAATGCACCCGCTACTTCGATGGCGACGCTCTGGTGGAAACAGCTTGGGCGGTGAACGTCCTGAACTCGGACCGAAGTTGGGTGGCGCACCCCAACGCCGACCACGTTCAGTCCAACGTGGATTCACTGGTCGCTATGTTAGCCCCGTTTTGCAACGGTGAGACGAGATGGACGGCTGATCGCGACGGCCGAACCATGTCCTTCTTCGACATGATCCTCTCGACATGGCCCGACGAGACGAACGGCGGCTAACCAACCAGAAGTGGATAGGAAGGCTTTCCGGTTCTGCCCGGCACGCCTCGTCGAAACGCGCCCGCCGCTACGTCCAGATCCGCTTGGCCTTGCCCAGCCACGCCACCCGCTGCGCCAGGTGCAGCCGCGCCGTGCCGTTGACCAGGAAGGTGACGGTACTCGCGTCGTCGGCGTCGGCGGGGGTGTTGATGCCGCGCGCCTGCCAATAAGCCGCCGCCGCATGCGCCGCGGGGCCGGGCTCGCCCAGCTGCTCGGGCTCCTGCTCCAGCGGCAGGCCGACGATCGCGCCGACCCGCCGGTAATTGGCGCGGCCGGTGATCTGCAGGAACCCGCGCCCGCGAAATCGGTAGCCGTCGCCCGAAGCGATGTCGCCATTGCCGTTCTTGTGCGCGTAGATGGTGTTGCCGATCGCCGTCGGCCCGGCCGCGATCAGCCGGCGCGCATGGTCGACGCCCTGGACGTTGCTGAAGATCGCGTCGAGGCGCGCGGGATCGCGATAGGCGGTGCTCTCCACCAGCGAGCGGAAGCCGCCGGTCTCCTCGGCCACCTGCGCCAGGAAGTGGCAGACGCGCAGATGCCTGGACAGGTCCGCCTCGCCGCACGCCTGGTCCAGCACGGTCGCGAACAGCGCCGCGCGCTCCCGCGCCAGATCGGGGTTGAGGCGGCGAAGCTGATCGGTAGCGATCATGTCACCGCTCCCGCAACGCCCGGCGCAACGTGCAGCGTGCCGTCGCGCTCGATCGGCCGGCCCAGATCATCCTCCAGCAGCCGCTCGTCGGCGCGGCCGGGATCGGCGAAGACGTCGGTGTCGAGACCGCGGTCGACCGGCACGGGTTTCGCGGCCGCGCCGCCGGCCTCGGGCATGACCACCACCGCGGGACCCGGCGTCGCCTTGTCCTGCGGGTCCTGCGACGCCTCGTCCTTGCTCTTCTCGGTCGGCTTCACGGTGGCGCGGATCACCATCAGCCGATTGAGCACGTCGAACCAGAAGGGCGCACCCAGGCTGACCGCCAGCGCGGTCACCAGGAAGCCCGCGACGATCTCGATCCAGCCCAGCACGACGGTGGCCCCGCACCCGCCAGGGCAGGTGACCGGCGCCAGCAGCGCCCGTTGCGCCCCCGCCTCCCAGCCCATCGGCAGCCCGAGCCCCTGGATGCGATCGATCGGCCGGTCGATCTTGGCGGGATCGTCCAGCTTCGCGGCCTGCTCGGCGATGGCGCGGCGCGCGGTCGAATCGGTGGCCAGCCGATTGCCGATGGTGAGCGTGTTGATGTTGAGCAGCACCGCGCCGACCAGCCCGACCGCGAAGATCAGCCGCTGCGTGCGCCGCTTGTAGACGCCCGAGATGCGGTCGGTCGCGTTGGCGAACCACGCTTCCAGATAGTCGCGCGCCTTGTCGATGTCGCCCGCGGCCGCATCCGCCGCCCCGATCAGCGCGCCGCGCAGCTGGGCGTTGGGGATGCGTTCGGCGGCGAGCCGCAGCCGTTCGGCCGCCGGCGCGAGCGCGGGCAGCCGCGCGGTCTCGCTCTGGGGAGCGAACGCGCCCGCCAGCGCCTGATCGACCATCGCCTGCGCGAAGCTGCGCGCCGGGATGTACGACGGCAGCTGCCGCTTGGCGATCGCCGTCGCGAGGTCGCCGCGCATCAGGCCGCTGACGAGCGAATGGCTGTAGATTACCCGCGCCAGGTCTTCTGCCCCCCGCGCGCCGTTCGCCGTCGGCGTGGCAGGCGTGAACAGGAGATCCTTGATGCCTTCGAACAGCAGGCGACCGCGCGTCTTGACGACGGTCTCGACCGTTTCGTTCACCGCGGTCATCACCAGGCTCAACATCAGGAAGATGAAGGCCAGCCCGATCGCGACTTCGAGCGCATCCGATAAGATCATGCCGCCCCCGCCGCACTGCCGCTAATCCAACGCTACGCCGGCCCCGACCGGAGTCAATGCCGGCCCGACAAGTGCTTGAGAAGCGGCTTACTCCGCCGCCATCCGGCGCGCGAAATACACTTGCGCGGCGCGGGTGACGCCTTCGGCAATTCTCTCCCGACCGGCATCGCTGTCGAGGAAGCGCGCATCCTCCGGATTGGAGATGTAGCCCGTCTCGAACAGCACGCTCGGCATGTCGGGCGCCTTCAGCACCATCAGCGAGGCCATGCGGTGGAACACCGGCTTGACCGGGATGAGCGGCTTCGCCTCGCGGCCCAGCAGCCGCGCGAAGCCGGCCGACTGGTTCATCGTCTCGCGCTGGGTCAGATCGATCAGGATCGAGCGGACGTCCGCGCCCGCGCCGCCCAGGTCGACGCCATCGATGATGTCCGCCTTGTTCTCCCGCAGCGCGAGCCGCGCCGCTTCCTTGTCCGAAGCGACCTCCGACAGCGTGTAGACCGACGCCCCCGTCGCATCCCCCTGCCCGACGCTGTCGCAATGGATCGAGATGAACAGGTCGGCATGCAGCCGCCGGGCGATGCCGAAGCGCTCGCGCAGCACCAGGTAGCGATCGTCCTCCCGCGTCAGCGCGACGCGCACGCGTCCGCTCGCGACCAGCGCGTCGCGGATCGCGTAGGCGATCTTCAGGGTCACGTCCTTTTCGCGCAGGCCGGTGACGGCGTTGATCGCGCCCGGATCGACCCCGCCATGCCCCGCGTCGATCACCACCAGGGGGCGCCCCGGCTCGCCCTCGACGCGCGGCAGCGGTCCGGCGCGCGCCGATGGCGGCACCGCCTGCGCCACCTTGTAGCGCGGCCGACCGCCGAAGCTGAGCGGGAAATAGCTCGACCAGCCCGCTTCGGCCGCTGCCGCAAAGGTCGCCTCCGATGCCGGCTGCAGCTTCAGCTCGAGCGCGCGGCCGCCCTCGCTGAAGCCGGCGTCCCCCACCACCGTCGGCGCGGCAAGATCAAACGCGATCCGCGCGCCGTCGTCGCGCCGCGACTGGCTGATCCGCCTGACGGGTCCCGCGGCGCGACCACCCTCGCCGGGCAGCGCGCCGCGCACCTGCACCAGGATCTGGCGTGTCCCCGCCGCGACCAGACTGGCGGCATCGGCGATCGGCGCGTCGAAGCGGATGACGATGCGGTCGTCGGCGACGCGTACGCTTTCGACCGCCGCCGCCGCCGCTGCCGCCGGCGCGACGGTCGGCCAGCCGAGCAGCAATGCGATCGCCATTTCGATCCATCGACGGCGGCGCATCCCCCCGATGCGCGTCCGGTCTCCACTCATCTCACCCCCCTCGTCAGCGCCGGTCCCGGTCGCGGGCGGCCCTTCAACCGGGCGGCACGGCGCCCGCTGCCCGCTCTCCGCTAGCGACGGATGGTTAACGGCCCGTTAGCACCTCCAGGCTAACGGCGGAGAGGCAGGCGGCCGCCCGTTGCGGTTCCGTGACGGCGATGCTACCTGCGTTACAGCGCCCGTGCGCCGCGTCATTGCAGACCGGCGTGCCCGCTTCTCCAGGCCGTCCAAGAACGCGGCCAGCCAGGTTGTATGCCCGCATGACGCATTCTCCCCGTCCGCTCCCCCGCCCGGCCCCGGCCGGCGGGCGCGCGGGCGTGACGGACACGCCGGGACGTTTTCCCCGGCAGGCGCGGCGGGCCGACACGCTATCCGAAACCCGCGGCCCCGGCATGATCCAGGCCGCCCACCCACAACGCGCGCGTCCCCGGCCAGAGAGGCGGCGCTGCGCGTGGAGATACATCAATGACCACCCGCATGCTGATCGACGCGCGCCACCGGGAAGAGACCCGCGTGGCGGTCGTCAAGGGAAACCGGATCGAGGAGTTTGATTTCGAGAGTGCCGAGCGCAAGCAGCTCAAAGGCAATATCTATCTAGCCAAGGTCACCCGCGTCGAGCCGTCGCTCCAGGCGGCGTTCATCGACTATGGCGGCAACCGCCACGGCTTCCTCGCCTTTTCCGAAATCCATCCCGACTATTACCAGATCCCCAAGGAGGATCGCGACGCGCTGCTGCGCGAGGAGGCCGAGCACGCCGCCGAGGAGGCGGCGCTGCGCGCGGAGCAGGACGCCGACGATCTTGACGACCACGACGATGACGACTCGGACGCCGACGACGATCGGGACGATCTCGGGTCGGCGGGGGGCGACGAGCTCGACGCGACCGACGAGAATATGGCGGATGAGGAGGGCACCTCCAAGAAGCCGCGCGGCAGCTCCAGAACCGGGGGTGACGATCAGGTCGAGGCGCTGCGCCAGCGCCGCATGAACCTGCGCCGGCGCTACAAGATCCAGGACGTGATCCATCGCCGCCAGGTGCTGCTGGTCCAGGTCGTCAAGGAGGAGCGCGGCAACAAGGGCGCGGCGCTCACCACCTATCTGTCGCTCGCCGGCCGCTATTGCGTGCTGATGCCCAACACGTCGCATGGCGGCGGCATCAGCCGGAAGATCTCCAACGCCGCCGACCGCAAGCGGCTGAAGTCGATCATGGCCGATCTGGCGCTGCCACCCTCGATGGGCTGCATCGTCCGCACCGCGGGACTCCAGCGCACCCGCACCGAGATCAAGCGCGACTTCGACTATCTCGCCCGGCTGTGGGACGAGGTGCGCGAACGCACGCTCCACTCATCGGCCCCGGCGCTGATCTATGGCGACAGCGACCTCATCAAGCGCGCCATCCGCGACATCTACAACCGCGAGATCGACGAGGTGATCGTCGAGGGCGAGGAAGGTTATCGCCACGCGCGCGAGTTCATGCGCCTGCTGATGCCGAGCCATGCCCGGAAGGTGAAGCAGTACGCCGACGCGGTGCCGCTCTACCAGCGCGCGCATGTCGAGGACCAGCTGGCGGCGATGTACAACCCGCTCGTCCAGCTGAAATCGGGCGGCTATCTGGTCATCAACCCGACCGAGGCGCTGGTCTCGATCGACATCA
>NZ_CAXUEK010000074.1:0-11076 GCF_964250165.1 uncultured Sphingomonas sp.
GCAGCAGCGTCGACTTGCCGATGCCGGGATCGCCGCCGATCAGCGTCGCCGAGCCTTCGACAAAGCCGCCGCCCAGCGCCCGGTCGAGCTCCGCGATCCCGCTCGACCGCCGGTCCGGCAGCGCCGCCGGCGCGTCCAGCGCCGACAGGCTGACCAGCCGGCCGCCGCCCTGCAGATTGTGCCTGGCCTGGAAGGGGGTGACGACCGCCCCGGCCTCCTCGACTAGCGTGTTCCACTCCGAACAGTCGGCGCACTGCCCCTGCCATCGCGACCCGACGGAGCCGCACGCCTGGCAGACATAGCGTTTCTGCGGTTTGGCCATGCAGGCACGCCTAGCAGAAACGGAACGGGAGGGGAACACCGCTTGCCGTGTCGATGGTGGCCATGTCATGCTCGCGGCAAAAGGGATCGCCGGTGCCGTTCACGTCGCTGTTGCTCGCCGCCGTCACGCCCGCTCCGGCGCTCGCGCCCGCCGGGCCATGGGTCGTCGATGTCGAGGAGAATATGTGCCTGCTGGAACGCAGCTATCCGGCCGGCGATCAGAAGATCTCGCTGATCTTCCAGCCGCTGCTCGATACCGGCGGCCTCGAACTCTACGTCACGACCGCCGACAAGAGCGACCGGCAGTATCAAGGGGCGTTCACGGTACATGCCGGGGCCGCCGCTCAGGTGTTCACCGGCAAATATTATTCGGTGTGGTCGGCCAAGAGCAGGACGCGCCTCACCCGCCTGACGGCCAGGCGCGACTTGCTCGACCAGCTGAAAGACGGCGACACGCTGGACGTGCAGGCCAAACCCGTGAGCCTTGCCTTCAAGATCGTCCGTCCGGACAAGGCGCGCGTCACGCTGCAAGGCTGCATCGCCGATTTGAAGAAATCCTGGGGGATCGACGACGAGCTGGCGAGCCGCGTGGTCGAGCCGCTGGAGGGCAATCCGGCCCGCTATTTCAACTCCGGCTCCTATCCGCCCGAGGCTTATCAGAAGGGCATCTACGGCCGCGTGATCGCCTTGCTCAACATCACGCCGGAGGGCGCGGTCGAGCATTGCCGCATCGTGTCGTCGGCCGGCACCGCGCTCAATGACGGCACGTGCAAGGTGGCGATGCGGATCAAGTTCAAACCGCCGCGCGACAAGGACGGCAAGCCCCTGCCATCCACCTATACGCTGCCGGTCAGATGGGTGCTGCCCGGCGCGCTCGATTAGGCCGGCACCGCCAGCCCGCGCTGCACCGCCGGCCGGGCCAGGCCGCGCTCCAGCCAGGCAGTCAGGTTCGGCAACGCGTCGAACCCGATCAGGCCGGCGTCCTTGTCCACCGTGCGGGCGGCGCGGACCCAGCCCAGGCAGGCGATATCGGCGATCGAATAGTCGCCGGCGATCCAGTCGCGCCCGCCCAGCTGTCCGTCGAGCACGCCGAGCAGCCGCTTCACCTCATCGGCGAAGCGGTCGCGCGGGCGCTTGTCCTCCCAATCCTTGCCGCCCATCCGCGCGAAGAAGTTGAGCTGCCCCGCGATCGGCCCCAACCCGCCGACCTGCCACCACAGCCAGCCCAGCACCTCCTGGCGCGCCGCGCCGCCGGCGGGCAGCAGCCGGCCCGCCCTGTCCGCGAGATAGACCAGGATCGCGCCCGACTCCCAGACGCCGATCGGCACGCCATCCGGTCCGTCGGGATCGAGGATCGCCGGAATCTTGCCGTTGGGATTGAGCGACAGGAACTCCGGCGATTTCTGCTCATTGGCGGCGAAGCTGACCTTGTGCACCTCGTAGGGCAGCCCCGTCTCCTCCAGCATGATCGACACCTTCACGCCGTTGGGCGTCGGCATGCCGTAATACTGGATGCGGTCGGGATGCGCGGGCGTCCAGCGGCGCGTGATCGGAAAGGCGGACAGGTCGGCCATGGCATGCTCCCTCGTGCTTGCGGTTGGCGAACGCGCGACGGCCCGCCTAAGACGCGGCGATGCAGGCCTCCGACCTTCGTGTCGCGCTGTTCAGCGGCAACTACAACTATACGCGCGACGGGCCGACCCAGGCGCTGAACCTGCTCGTCGGCCACCTGCTGGCGCAGGGGGCGGCAGTGCGCGTCTATGCGCCGACCACCGACACGCCGGCGTTCGCACCGACGGGTGACCTCGTCAGCGTGCCCTCGATCGCCATCCCGGGCGAACGGGGGGAATACCGCCTGGCGCGCGGGCTGCCCCGCGCGACGCGGCGCGATCTCGCACACTTCGCTCCCAAGGTCCTCCACCTCTCCGCCCCCGACTTCCTCGGCTTCAGCGCCGTCCGCTGGGCGCGCCGGCGGAACATCCCCTGCGTGGCGTCGCTGCACACGCGGTTCGAGACCTACCTCCGCTATTACCATGTCGGCGTGCTGGCGCCGGTGTTCGTCGGCATCCAGCGCCGTTTCTACAATCGGGTCGATCGCGTGATGCCGCCGGGCGAATCGATGGCGGCGGTGGTGCGCGGCTGGGGTGTGACGACGCCGACCAGCATCTGGTCGCGCGGCATCGATCACGATCGCTTCCGTCCCGATCGGCGCGACCTCGGCTGGCGGCGCGACCTCGGAATCGGCGACGACGAAATCGCGATCGGCTTTCTCGGCCGGCTGGTGAAGGAGAAGGGACTGGAGGTCTTCGCCGAGGTGCTGGCGGAGCTAACCCGCCGCGGCGTGCCGCATCGCGTGCTGGTGGTCGGCGAAGGCCCCGCCCGCGCCTGGTTCGAGGCGCAGGCGGCGGGTGCGGTGTTCGCGGGCTTCCAGTCGGGCGACGATCTCGGCCGCGCCGTCGCGTCGATGGACCTGTTCTTCAATCCGAGCGTGACCGAGACGTTCGGCAACGTGACGCTGGAGGCGATGGCGGCGGGCGTGCCGGTGGTCGCCGCGCGCGCGACGGGGGCGGTGGACCTCGTCGTGCCGGGCGAGACCGGCTTCCTGGTGCCGCCGCGCGACGTCGCCGCCTATGCGGACGCGCTGCAGCGGATCATCACCGATCCCGCCCTGCGCGCGCAAATGGGCGAGGCCGGCCACCGCAAGGCGGCCGGCTATCGCTGGGAGCTGGTCAACCAGAAGGTGGTGGATACCTACCTGGAGGTGATGGGGACCGGGTGATCCTGCCCCAAACCGGAAAGATCAGGCCTCGCGCCAGTCGAACGCCAACGGCGCTTCGCGGAACGCGAAACGGTCGAGATGCCGGGCGACCGCGCCCTTCAGTCCCTCCAGCTGTTCCGGCGACGTCGCGTCGATACGCACGTCGAGCGTGTCTGCGGTGGCATCGAACGTCGCCAGGCCGTCACCGGGGTGATCGGCGCCGCGGACGTTTCGGGGGAACGTCACCGTGCCGCGCTCGGCGGTGAACTCGACGGGCATGTCGTGCTGCCAGTGCTTGCACAATTGCTGAAGGTAGCGGCTCCCCGACGCGGTCGGCACCCGCGCGATGGCCGCGAAGACCGCGCTCACCGCAGCCGCTCGATCTTCTGCGCGACCTCGTCGATCAGCGCCGCGACGTCGTGCATCGTGTCGTCGGACCAGTCGCCGCGCTCCAGCCGGTATTGCAGCGCCACGCGCAGATTGCCCATGGCGCGCCGGATCGAAGCACGATCGCCGCGATTGCGCTGCTCGCCCAGCTCCCGCAACCGCGCGATCAGCCCGTCGACCTGCGCGCGGTTCTCCTCCAGGTGCTGGCGGCCCGCATCGGTCGCGGCGAAGCGCTTCTTCGCGCCTTCGGACCGCTGCTCCTCGATCAGCCCCATCTCGTCGAGCAGGGTGAGCGTCGGATAGACCACCCCCGGGCTCGGCGCATAGGCGCCCCCGGTCAGCTCCTCGATCTCGCGGATCAGGTCATAACCATGACGGGGTTCGTCGGCGATCAGCTTGAGCAGCACGAGCCTGAGCTCGCCGCCATCGAACATCCGCCCGCGCCGTCCCCGGCCGCTGCCGTGTTGCGCCTCTTCCCAGCCGGCCGCGAACCGCGCGGCGAACTGCTCCCAGTGATCGCGCCGGCCGCGCGGCCCGCAATGACGGGCGTGCATGCCATGCCACATCGTATGTCTCCTCTGTATCACGATGCAGCCAAGATATATCTTAATGATGGTTCATCAAGAGTTGGTTGAAGATATATTTTGCCTGCCGTCATCCCGGCCTCGTGCCGGATCCACGCCAGGCCTGGCCTCGCCATCAAACCGTCGGGCGTTGGCGACAGACCGACGTGGATGCCGGGACGAGCGGCATGACGAATGACGGTCAAGCCCCTACAACAGGGCGATGGCCGACCTGTTCGCCACCTTCGATCCACCCGCCGCGTCGACCGAGCCGCCGCCGGACGCGCCGCTCGCCGAGCGCCTGCGCCCCCGACGGCTGGAGGATGTCGTCGGCCAGGAGCACCTCACCGGCCCGGACGGCGCGCTCGGGCGGATGGTGGCCGCCGGCCGGCTCTCGTCACTGATCCTCTGGGGACCGCCCGGTACCGGCAAGACCAGCATCGCCCGCCTGCTCGCCGACGCGGTCGGCTTGCGCTTCGTCGCGATTTCCGCCGTCTTCTCGGGCGTCGCCGATCTGAAGCGCGTGTTCGCCGAAGCGCGCGACCATGCCCGGACGGCCAAGCGCACGCTGCTGTTCGTGGACGAGATTCACCGCTTCAACCGCGCCCAGCAGGACGGCTTCCTGCCCTATGTCGAGGACGGCACGGTCACGCTGGTCGGCGCGACCACGGAAAACCCGTCCTTCGAGCTCAATTCCGCCTTGCTGTCGCGCGCGCAGGTGCTGGTGTTGCATCGGCTGGACGCGGCGGCGCTGGAGCGCCTGCTGGCGCGCGCCGAGGCGCTGCTCGGGCCGCTGCCCCTGCAGCCGCAGACGCGCGAGGCGCTGGTCGCCGCGGCCGACGGCGATGGCCGCTTCCTGCTCAACCAGGCGGAGACGATCGCCGCCGCCGGGCTTGCCGAGCCGCTCGATCCCGCCGGCCTGGGCAGCTTTCTCCAGCGCCGCGTCGCGGTATACGACAAGGATCGCGAAGGCCATTACGGCGTCATCTCCGCGCTGCACAAGAGCATCCGCGGCTCCGACCCGCAGGCCGCGCTCTACTATCTCGCGCGCATGCTGACCGCCGGCGAGGAGCCGCTCTACGTGCTCCGCCGCCTCACCCGCGCCGCCGTGGAGGATGTCGGTCTCGCCGACCCGCAGGCGCTGCAGCAGTGCCTCGCCGCCAAGGACGCCTACGATTTCCTGGGCAGCCCCGAAGGCGAGCTCGCGATCGTCCAGGCATGCCTTTATCTCGCCACCGCGCCCAAATCGAACCGCGTCTATCTCGCGCAGAAGGCGGCCTGGGCGTCGGCGAAGGCGCATGGTTCGCTGTCCCCGCCCAAGCACATCCTCGGCGCGCCGACACCCCTGATGCGCGATCTCGGTTACGGCAAGGGCTACGCCTACGACCACGACGCGCCCGACGCCTTCTCCGGCGCGGACTATTGGCCCGAAGGGATGGACCCGCAGACCTATTACGAACCGACCGAGCGTGGCTTCGAGAAGCGCGTGGCGGAACGGATGGCGTGGTGGTCGGACCGCCGGCAGGAGCGCGAGGGATGAAGGACTGGGGCGAAGCCGCCGCCTTCGCGCTGACCCTGCCCCGCACCGAACTCGCCACCTCCTACCGGCAGCCGGCGGTGAAGGTGGACGGCCGGACCTTCGTCTCGACCGGCCACGAACCCGGCAGCTTCCACGTCCGCAGCCCGCATGATGAAAGGGCGGTGCTGATCGAGACCGACCCCGCCACCTTCTGGCAGACCGCCCATTATGAGGGCTGGCCCGGCCTCCTCGTCCGTCACGGCAGCGCCGACCCGGAGCGGGTGCGCCTGGTCCTCACCCGCGCCTGGTGGGACATGGCCAAGCCCGCCACCCGCCGCGCCTGGGGCGAGCGGCCGTGACGGGCTACATGCACCGGCCATGACCCTCCTCCCCATCGCCGAGGCGCAGGCGCGCCTGTTCGCACTTTTCGAGCCCGTCGCGCCCGAGACCGCGCCGTTGCGCGCCGCTGCGGGGCGCTGGGCCGCCGCCGACATCCGCGCGCGCCGCACCCAGCCCGCCGCCGATCTCTCCGCGATGGACGGGTACGCGATCCGCTTCGCCGACCTGCCCGGCCCCTGGCGGATGATCGGCGAGAGCGCGGCGGGCCGCCCCTTCGCCGGCGCGGTCGGCCCGGGCGAGGCGGCGCGCATCTTCACCGGTGCGGCGATGCCCGACGGGGCGGACACCGTACTGATCCAGGAAGAAGCCGCGCGTGAGGGCGAGCACCTCAGCCTCGCGGGCGAAGGGCCGGCGCATCCGGGCCGCAACACCCGCCGTCGGGGGCTGGACTTCAGCGAGGGCGACCTGCTCGTCGCCGCCGGCGAACGCCTCACCCCCGCCCGCCTCGCGGTCGCCGCCACGGCCGGGCACGGCGCGCTGCCGGTCCGCCGCCCGGTCCGCGTCGCGATCGCCGCGACCGGTGACGAGCTGGTCGAGCCTGGCGCGGCCGTCCCCGGCCTCGCCCTGCCCGAATCGAACCGCGCGATGCTGGCGGCGATGCTGGCCGACCTGCCGGTCGCGCTGATCGACCTCGGCATCCTGCCTGACGACCTCGACGCGCTCCGCGCGGCCTTCGCGGCGGTCGACGCCGACCTGCTCGTCACCTCCGGCGGCGCCTCGGTCGGCGACCATGACCTCGTCCGCCCGGCGTTGCAGGCCGCGGGCGCGACGATCGACTTCTGGCGCGTCGCGCTGCGCCCCGGCAAGCCGATGATGGCGGGCCGGATGCGCGACACGGCCGTGCTCGGCCTGCCCGGCAATCCCGTCTCCGCGTTCGTCACGACCGTGTTGTTCGTGAAGCCGCTGATCGCGCACCTCGCCGGCGCGCGCGAGCCGCTGCCGCGCCCGCGCCCCGGCGTGCTCGGCGAGGACCTGCCGGCCAACAACGGCCGCACCGATTACCTGCGCGCGGCCGAGCGCGACGGCCGCGTCTATGCGTCCGCCATCCAGGACAGCTCCATGCTGCTGACGCTGGCGCGTTCCACCTGCCTCGTCGTGCGTCCGGCCGACGCGCCGCCGGCGCGCGCGGGCGACTCGGCGGAGATCCTGGACGTCGCTTGACGACTGCTGCCACGTTCCATATAGGTTCCGCGTTCGTTCCGACGGAGAACCGCGATGCTCACGCGCAAGCAGCATGAACTGGTCTGCTTCATCAACGATCGCCTGACAGAGACCGGCGTCTCGCCCTCGTTCGAGGAGATGAAGGAGGCGCTCGAGCTCAAGTCGAAATCCGGCGTGCATCGCCTGATCTCCGCGCTGGAGGAGCGCCAGTTCATCCGCCGCCTGCCCAATCGCGCCCGCGCGCTGGAAGTGCTGCGCATGCCCGAGCGGGCGGAGAAGAAGCGCGCCACCTCGCCTTCGCCGGTGACGCGCCGTCAACTTGGCCAGCTTCCGCAGCCCGCCAACGACGTGATCGAGATTCCGCTGCACGGCCGCATTGCCGCCGGCGTGCCGATCGAGGCGTTCGAGGGTGCGACCACCCTAGCCGTCCCCGCCGCGCTGCTCGGGCAGGGCGACCATTATGCGCTGGAGGTGGCGGGCGACTCGATGGTGGAGGCCGGCATCCTCGACGGCGACTATGCGCTGGTGAAGCGCCAGGACGTCGCGCGCGACGGCGAGATCGTGGTGGCGCTGATCGACGACGCCGAAGCGACGCTGAAATACTTCCGCCGCGAAGGCGCGATGATCCGTTTGGACCCAGCCAACCGGGCGTATGACCCCCAGCGCTATGCGCCGGCGCAGGTGCGGATACAGGGGAAACTGTCGGGGATTTTGCGGCGGTATAATTAGATTGGGGGTTACGGCCGAACGGTGGAAGCTTGCGGTTAGACGACGGCCTGCCTCGGGGCGACAGACCGCGTAGATTGCACGTTGCCGGAGGGTTTTTGTAAAGGCATCACCGGGTCATGCGCTATGTGACTGTATTCGGTGCGGCGGTAAACCCCTATCGTAACCTGTGGTTCGTCCTCCCAGGCCTAATACTTCTCGCCGTCGGCATCGCCATGGTGTTCAGGCCAGAATGGATGGAAAAGATCGCGCGTCGCCCGTTCAAGCACCGGCGTTTCTTCCGCTGATTCTTTTCCTATTTGGCTTATTCTGGATGACTGTAGCATCGGTATCAATCGTCGGGGACGCGTACGATGCTCGACGCTCAATCCGCGACCATGATTGCCATATCGTCGAGGGCCGTGTCGAGCATTTTCATCCAATGCTTTGGGCGGGGCATGACACCGAGCGATTTGACGTGAATGGGATCAACTTTAGCTACTCCGATTATATGGTGACCGGAGGTTTCAATGTGACCTCGTCACACGGGGGACCGGTTCGTGAGGGACTGGCAGTGCGTATCTGCTACAAGGACGGTGAAATCTTGCGCCTAGAAGTCGGCCGATCCAGGCTGAATTGAAGTATCCTCGCGACAGCGGACGTTTGCTGACAGGCGGAAGTCGCTGCACCGTTCCCGATCATAATCAATCGGAAAGGTTATAGTGACGGCGTACGGGCCTCGACCGCTCGATCCGAGACCCAGTCTGCTCCTCACCTTCACTTCTTTCCCGCCAGCCCCTGTAATACGCACCGCTGCCGCCGCGCCGCCCTCGCCCGTTACCCCGCTGCTCGTGGCCACCGCCCGCCCGCGGCAGCTGCGCCGCCAAAGCCCAAGGATGCCGGTCTCCCGCCACCTTCACCGTCTCGACCCGCCCCGCCGCCAAGCTGATCGCCACCCCGCCCGACTTCTCCAACACCGGCCGGTCCAGCCGCAGCCAGCGCGGCCTGCAGCCTCGCGGCAACCGTCGCTCGCTCACCACGATGTCCGCCGCCTGGCACTGCTCCGACAGCGGCCCCGCATCGAGCGGATAGCTGCTCCGCGTCGCCGCCACCCGCCAGCGCCGCCCGCCGGCCGTCACCTCGGCCAGGCACAGGTCGTCGCTGCAGCGAGCGTTCTTCTGCTCGTCCAGCAGCGGCAGCTCGCCGTCCGCCCCGCCGCTCGCCGCGAGCATCATCTGCGTATAGTCGCCCGCCCGATCGCGCAGCAGCGCCAGGCCCCCATCGGCCGTGCGCACCGCCAAGTGCTTGCCGTCGCCCGTCACCAGCAGGTCAGGCGGCGGGGTGGCGAGCGCCCAGCCCGCGCCCACCGCCAGCGGCAGCACGCCGAGCCGCCGCCACCGCGTCCGCCACAAGGCGATCCACAACCCGCCCGCCACCATCAGCCCGAACGCGCCGTCCGGCATCGACGGCAGCGCCGTCACCGCGTGCGGTGCGCTCGCGACGATATGCGCCAGCCACAGCAGCAGCTGGAGCGACTTGCCCGTCAGCCACCAGGCCGGCGCGCCGAGCCCCACCGCGTCCAGCACGAGCGCCAGCGCCTCCAGCGGCATGGTGACGAACGTCGTCAGCGGGATCGCGATGATGTTGGCCGCCGCGCCGTAGATGCCGGCGCGATGGAAGTGATAGACGCTGATCGGCATCAGCGCGAGCTCGACGGTCAGCCCGGTCAGCAGCAACGATGCGGTCTCTCGCGCCAGCCGCGGCCAGCGCCCCTCCTCGTGCGGCCCGAACCATTCCGCCACGCGCGGGTGGTCGTGCAGCGCGATGATCGCCGCGATCGCCGCGAAGGAAAGCTGGAAGCTCGGCCCCGCCAGCGCCTCGGGCCGCACCAGCAGCACCGCCGTCGCACCTACCGCGAGCAGCCGGAGCGTCACCGCCTCGCGGCCCATCGCCAGCGCCGCCAGCACCAGCAGCGCGGCCACGCACGATCGGATCGTCGGCACCTGCCAGCCGGTCAGCGCGGTATAGCCGATCGCCGCCGCCGCCCCCGCCGCGCCCGCCACCAGCGGCAGCCGCACGCGCAGTGCGAGCCATTCGCTGAGCGCCAGCAGCCGCATCACCAGCAGCATCGTCGCGCCCACCGCGGCGGTGATGTGCAGCCCGCTGACCGACAGCAGGTGCGCCAGCCCCGCGCGTCGCATCGCATCCGAATCGTCCTGCGTGATCGCGCCCATGTCGCCGGTCGCGAGCGCCGCCGCGATGCCGCCCTGGCTGCCGGGCAGCTTGCTCGTGATATGCCGGGTCAGCGAGGCGCGCAGACCGCCCCCGCCGCGCCCGGGCGTCACGATCGTCACCGGCGCAAAGCCTCGCCCCGTGCCGCCGACGCCGTCGAACCAGGCCTGGCGCGCATAGTCATAGGCGCCCGGCACGCCCGCGCCGGGGGGCGGCATCAGCCGCGCCCGGAGCTTCACCACCGCGCCCGCGGCCAGCCCCGCCGGCGCGTCCTCCGCCTGCACGTTCACCCGCACCCGCGGCGGCAGCGCCACCGCGCCCTGCTTGTCATCCGTCGCGCCCGGTCGCGTGGCCAGCGTCAGCCGCACCAGCCCGCGGGCGGCGAGCGGCTCCACCTGTTCGACATCGGCGGTGAACGTCGCCAGCGCCGGCCCACCCAGCACCGGCGCCGCGACCCGCTCCGCCCGCCACCACACCAGCGCGACACCCAGCGCCGCCGCCAGCGCCCCGAGGCCGATCGCGCGCAGCAGCCGCCCGTGCCGCCCGAGCGCCAGCGCGCCCAGCCCGACCGCCAGGCACACAAGCAGCGCCACCGCCCAGCCATGCGCATCCGGCAGCAGGAGCCAGGCGGTGATCCCGCCGCCCAGCGCCACCGGCAGCCAGAGCGGCAGCTGGTCCCGTTCCGCCTCCAGCCAGCGCTCGATCGCCGCGTCGGGCGGCCAGCGGAATTGCCGCCATGGCAGGCCCATGCTAGCGGCCGGAGGGGCGGAACTCGCCATCCTCAGCAGCTTGGGAGCAGCCACGCTTGGGCGCAACCGACAACTCCGGACCGGTCGTCACCCGCTTCGCGCCCTCGCCCACCGGCTTCCTCCATCTGGGCGGCGCGCGCACCGCGCTGTTCAACTGGCTGTTCGCCCGCCGTCATGGCGGCCGGTTCCTGCTGCGGATCGAGGACACCGACCGCGCCCGCTCCACCCAGCCCGCGATCGACGCGATCCTGGAGGGGATGCGCTGGCTCGGGCTCGACTGGG
>NZ_CAXUEK010000074.1:11086-13161 GCF_964250165.1 uncultured Sphingomonas sp.
CCATGCCGCCGTGGCCGCGGCGATGATCGCCGAGGGCCACGCCTATCGCTGCTGGCTGACGGCCGAGGAGATCGAGGCGCAGCGCGCCGCCGCGCAGGCCGAGAAGCGTCCGCTGCGCATCCGCTCGCCCTGGCGCGACCGCACCGACGGCGACCCCGCCCGACCCCACGTCGTCCGGCTGCGGGCGCCGCAGGAGGGCGCGACCACGATCGAGGATCGCGTGCAGGGGACCGTCACCGTCCAGAATGCCGAGCTGGACGATCTCGTCCTGCTCCGCTCGGACGGCACGCCGACCTATATGCTCGCGGTGGTCGTCGACGATCACGACATGGGCGTCACGCACGTCATCCGCGGCGACGACCACCTCAACAACGCCTTCCGCCAGCTCCCGATCAGTCGGGCGATGCATTGGCCAGAGCCGGTCTACGCGCACGTGCCGATGATCCACGGCGCGGACGGCGGCAAGCTCTCCAAGCGCCACGGCGCGGTCGGCGTCGAAGCCTATCGCGACGAGCTCGGCATCCTGCCGGAGGCGCTGGACAATTACCTGCTTCGGCTCGGCTGGGGCCATGGCGACGCCGAGATCATCAGCCGCGCCGAGGCGGTGCAGTGGTTCGATCTCGGCGCGGTCGGCAAGGCGCCCTCGCGCTTCGACCTGAGGAAGCTGGAAAGCCTCAACGGCCACTATATTCGCGAGGCGGACGACGATCGACTGGCCGCGCTGGTCGGCGAGCGGCTCGGCGAGACCGACGATCCGGCCGTCGACCTGCTCGGGCGCGCCATGCCGACGCTGAAGTCCCGCGCGGCCAACCTCAACGAGCTGGCGGACGGCGCCCGCTTCCTGTTCGCCGCCCGGCCGTTGCCCGTCGCCGAGGACGCGCAGCCGCTCCTCGCCGGCGATGCGCGCGCGACACTCGCCCGTGCGCACGCCGCGCTTGACGCGGTGGGGCGCTGGGATACGGAGGCGCTCGAAACGGCGATCAGGGTCGTGGCGGAGGAAGCGGGCCTCAAGCTCGGCCAGGTCGCCCAGCCCCTGCGCGTCGCGCTCACCGGACGGCGGACCTCTCCCGGCATCTTCGACGTTCTCGCCCTGCTGGGCCGCGCCGAGAGCCTGGCCCGGATCGCCGACCAGGCCTTTGCTGAGGAACCCGCCCGATGACCGATGCCGTCACCTTCGCCGATCACGACTACAAGGTGCTGCGGGGGACGGTCGGCCCGGAGGTCGTGGACATCCGCAAGCTCTACGGCGACACGGGGATGTTCACCTACGATCCCGGTTTCACCTCGACCGCGAGCTGTCGGTCGACGCTGACCTATATCGACGGCGACGAGGGCGTGCTCCTGCACCGCGGCTATTCGATCGGCGAGCTGGCGGAGCAGTCGAACTTCATGGAAGTGGCCTACCTGCTGCTCAACGGCGAGCTGCCGAGCAAGCAGGAACTCGACACGTTCGCCACGACGATCACGCGTCACACGATGGTGCACGAGCAGCTCGCGACGTTTTTCCGCGGCTTCCGGCGCGACGCTCACCCGATGGCGATCATGTGCGGCGTCGTCGGCGCGCTTTCCGCCTTCTACCATGATTCGACCGACGTCCACGATCCCGCCCAGCGCGTGATCGCCAGCCACCGCCTGATCGCCAAGATGCCGACGATCGCGGCGATGGCGTACAAGTACAGCGTCGGCCAGCCCTTTCTCTATCCCGACAATTCGCTCAGCTACACCGGCAACTTCCTGCGCATGACCTTCGGCGTGCCGGCCGAGCCCTATGAGGTGAACCCGATCGTCGAGCGCGCAATGGACCGGATCTTCATCCTCCACGCCGATCACGAGCAGAACGCGTCCACCTCGACGGTCCGGCTCGCGGGGTCTTCGGGCGCAAATCCCTTCGCCTGCATCGCGGCCGGGATCGCCTGCCTGTGGGGGCCTGCCCATGGCGGCGCGAACGAGGCCGCGCTCAACATGCTGCGCGAGATCGGCCGGCCCGAGCGCATCCCCGAATATATCGCCCGCGCCAAGGACAAGGACGATCCGTTCCGGCTGATGGGCTTCGGCCACCGCGTCTACAAGAATTA
>NZ_CAXUEK010000075.1:0-13041 GCF_964250165.1 uncultured Sphingomonas sp.
TGATAGACCTGGTCGACATAGAAGCCGACGCCGTTCTCCAGCCCGTCGTTCGACTGGCTGACCGCGACGACGCTGGAGCCAAGCCCGCGGATCGTGAAGGCGGTGTTGCGCGGATTGGCCGAGGAGTAGTTGAGCGACGGGATCAGCGTCGTCAGCCCCTGTGTGTTCACCGTATAGCTCTGGTCGAGCAGGTTGCCGCCGACCACGGACAGTGAGCCCGGCACCGCCTGCGCATCCTCGGCGCGGCGGCGCGCGGTGACGATCACGTCGGGGAGCCTGTCCTCGCCCTTGTCCTGGTCGCTCGCGGCCTGCCTGGGCACGTCCGCCGGGTCGCCGCCGGTTGTCGGCAACTGCGCGGTCGTCGGCGCGCCCACCACGATCCACGCCGCCGTCGCCAGCGCCCTTGTTCTGATCCGCATGAGAACTCCCCCTGTCGGG
The DNA here is from genome assembly GCF_964250165.1 of uncultured Sphingomonas sp. Taxonomy (GTDB): domain Bacteria; phylum Pseudomonadota; class Alphaproteobacteria; order Sphingomonadales; family Sphingomonadaceae; genus Sphingomonas. The sequence continues at coordinate 439 of NZ_CAXUEK010000075.1, forward strand.
AGCTTCCAAGCATTGTGTCCGGCCGAATACAATATCCTGGGGGATATAAAGGCCGTCAGTGCGGCAGTGGATCGGAGCGCAGGCGGGCGGCGAGCCGGCGGTAAGCGGGATGGTCGGCAAGGCGCGCCGCTTCCGCCTCCAGCTCGCGATACGCGGCCAGCGCCTCGCGTCCCGCCGCGGTGAGGCGCGCGCCGCCGCTGCGGCCGCGGCCGGGCGCGGTCTCGACCAGCCGCTCGGCGAAGCAACGGTTCATCTCGTCGGTTAGCAGCCAGGCGCGGCGATAGCTCATGCCGAGCGCGCGCGCCGCCGCCGAGATCGAGCCGTCGCGCCCGATCGCGTCGAGCAGGTCGGCCTTGCCCGGCCCGAGCGCGAAGCCGTCGCCGCAGGCGAGCTGGAGCTTCAGCTTGAGCAGGCCGGCCTTCACGTCACTTGCCGATCAGGACGTCGCTCGCCTTGACCACCACCGTCACCTCGTCGCCCTCGGTCAGCGCCAGCTCGGCGATCGCCTCTTCGGTTATGCTGGCGGTGACGGTCAGGCCGTGGCCGATGTCGACCTTCACCGTCCCGTTCACCGCGCCGGGCGTGATGGCGGTGACGCGGCCGGGGATCTGGTTGCGCGCGCTGAGCTTCATGCCGGTCTCCTCATACCCGCCATAGCAGTTTCGCGCGTCGTGCGCACCGCGTAGGCGAGGGCATGAACGCGCCTTCTTTCGCCGGCCCCGTCAAGCGCTCGGTCACGATCGCCGGGCATCAAACCTCCGTCAGCCTGGAGCCGGTATTCTGGGCGGCGCTGGAGCGGGCGGCGGGGGAGGAGCGGCTGCCCCTATCGGCGCTGGTGGCGCGGATTGACGGCGGGCGGATCGCCGGACCGTCACCGCCCAATCTGGCGAGCGCGATCCGCACCTGGTTATATCTAAGATATGCAAGTCACTCGCAATAGCGTTGACTCTGCGAACGCTTCTCAATAGCGCGCTTCCCCGAGGGAGACTGAACTCGCGTGTCCAAATCCGTTTCTTATCTCGCGCTTGGCTGCGTCGGCGCGTTCACCACGGCGCCGGCGCTCGCCGCCGAGGATCCCACCGAGGCCGCCAGGACGACGACCGACGATCAACGCCGTGACGATGTGATCGTCAACGGCCAGCGGGTAAAGACGAACGACAATGATCCCAAACAGGTCGCGCCGTTGGTCGACACGCCCAAGTCGATCGTCGTGCTGCCGGCGCTGGTGATCGAGCAGACCGGCTCCAATTCGCTGCAGGACGCGCTGCGCACCGTGCCGGGCGTGACCTTCGGCGCGGCGGAGGGCGGGAACCCGATCGGCGACCGCCCCTTCATCCGCGGCTTCGACAGCCAGGGCTCGATCTATGTCGACGGCGTGCGCGACCTCGCCTCGCAGATGCGCGAGGTGTTCGACACCGATTCGATCCAGATCATCCGCGGCTCGGATTCGACGCTGGGCGGCCGCGGCTCGGCGGGCGGCACGATCAACACCATCTCCAAGCTGCCGCAGCCCGAGACCTTCTTCCGCGCCGACGCCAGCTTCGGCAACGCCGACTACAAGCGCGTGACCGGCGACGTGAACGTCATGGTCGCGCCGCATATCGCCGTGCGGCTGGCGGGCGTGTGGCACGACCAGGACTTCGCCGGCCGCGACGCCATCTATGCGCGCCGCTGGGGCGTTGCGCCGTCGGCGACGATCGGGCTGGGCACCGACACGCGACTGACCGTCGGCTATTACTACCTCGAAAGCCACGAGCTCCCCGACAGCGGCATCCCTTATGGCTATGTCTGCTCGGCGACGGTGTGCAACGCGCCGGGTACGGGCAACATCCTCTCGCAGCCGGCGATCGGGCGCTTCACCACCAGCTCCGGCGTGACCGGCTATGTGCCGCGCACCACCTTTTACGGCCTCAAGGACCGCGACTTCCGGGACGCGACCACCAACCAGGCGACGCTGCGGGTGGAGCATGATTTCGGCAAGCTGACGCTGCGCAACACCGCGCGCTTCGCCCACGACGACCAGGCCTATAGCTACACCCAGCCGGACGACAGCCAGGGGAACGTCTATGGCGTGCCGCTCACCGGCGCGGCGGTGAACCCGGTCGACGGCGGCACCAAGCTGACCGGCGGCGGTTATGTCTGGCGGCGCGCCAACACGCGCTACGGCTATACCGAGAGCATCATCGACCAGACCGACCTGTACGGGACGTTCCATACCGGCGCGGTCGATCACTCGATCGCGCTCGGCACCGAGTTCTCGTGGGAGAAGACGCGGCGCGGGGCCTATGTGCTCGCGACCGGCGCCACGATCAGCCCGCGGTGCGACACCTTCACCGTGTCGCGCTATTATTGCACCAGCCTGTTCGCCCCGAACCCGAACGATCCCTGGACCAACGATGCGAGCGACACCTCGACGCTGCAGACCCCGATCGTGAAGGGCGCGCCGAACACCGAGACGCAGAACGACGGCAACACGCAATCCGTCTACGGCTTCGACTCGATCACGCTGTTGCCGGCCGTCATCCTCAATCTCGGCGCGCGTTACGACCGGTTCCAGTCCGCGATCAGGCCGGCGGTCGCGGCCGGCGCGGCGCCGGTCCGCCTGTCGCGCACCGACGCGCTGTTCAACTGGCAGGCGGGGCTGGTGGTCAAGCCGACGCACGACACCAGCGTCTACGCCAGCTACGCCACCGCCGCGACGCCGCCCAATACGCTGCTCGGCGAGGGACGCGAGGACAATGCGCTGCCGACCACGCCGACGCAGGTCTCCGGCGCGCTCGACCAGCTCAAGGTGCAGAAGACCAAATCCTACGAGGTCGGCGCCAAGGCCAGCCTGTTGCACGAGCGGCTGCAGCTGGCGGCGGCGGCATTCGAGACCAGAATCGAGAATGCGCGCGTGACGGTTGACGCCAATACCGTCGCGTTCCTCGGCCGCACGCGCATCCGCGGCGTCGAGCTATCCGCCACCGGCACGATCCTGCCCGGCTGGACGATCTTCGGCGGCTACACCTATCTCGATCCGGTGATCGTCGACGGCGGCAACACCGTGCTGACCGCGGCGGCCGTCACGCAGACGGTGGGCGGCGTCATCACCACGATCCGTCCGGCCGCGACCATCGCCGTGCCGTCGGTGAACACGGGCAAGCAGGTGCCGCAGACGGTGCGCAACAGCTTCACCGCGACGACCAACTACACCTTCCTGCGGCGCTTCCAGATCGGCGGCAGCGCGATCTACAACGACCGGCAATATGGCGGCTATGCCGACAATCGCAGCTATACGCAGACGGCGACCGCCGGGCCGACGCTCAACGCCGCGACCAAGGTGATCTTCCGCTCGGTGCCGAGCTACTGGCGCTTCGATGCGCGCGCCAGCGTCGACCTGACGCCCAACGTGACGCTCAGCGTCAACGCGCAGAACCTGACGGACAAGGTGTATTTCAGCCAGGCCTATGCCAGCCATTACGCCACGATCGCGCCGGGGCGGACGGTGTTCGGCACGGTGGGGCTGAAGTTTTGAGCGCGCACTTTCCTTCATCCTCCCCCGCCGCGCAGCGGCGGGGGAGGGGGACCACGCCGCAAAGCGGCGTGGTGGAGGGGGCTGATCCGGCTCGGCGCGCGCTAACCCCCGCCCCCGTGCCTGCGGCATGGTCCGCCTCCCCCGCTAGCGCGGGGGCGGATTGGGAAAGTCTTTCGCCCGCCGAGGCGCGCGAGGCGCTGGCGGGGCCGGCGCGCGTGGCGCTGATCCGCGAGGCGGCGGAGGCGGGGTTGCCCGACGCCGAGGCGGTCTGGGGGCAGATGCTGCTGGATGGCGCGGAGGTGGCGAAGGATGCGCGCGCTGGGTTCGGCTGGTTCATGCGTGCGGCGGCGCAGGGCCATCTGCAGGCGCTCAACATGGTCGGGCGCTGCTACGAGCTCGGTTGGGGCGTCGCGCACGATCCGGCGCGGGCGGCGGACTGCTACCGGGTCGCCGCCGAACGCGGCTTGCCTGAGGCGATGTACAACTACGCCACGCAGCTGGCGCTCGGGGCGGGCGTGGCCCAGGACAAGCCGGCCGCGCTGGGCTGGCTGCGCCAATCGGCGGCGAAGGGCTTCGCCAAGGCGGAGAACTTCATCGGCTCGTTCCATGAGGACGGCTGGGCCTGCGACCGCGACCTGCTGGCGGCGGCGCAATGCTACAAGCGCGCGGCCGATGGCGGCGATTTCCGCGGCTGCTTCAATCACGCGCGCATGCTCGTCTCCAAGGGCCGGGTGCGCGAGGCGCTGCCCTGGATCGGCCGCGCCGCCGCGCTCGGCACGCCGCGCTTCCGCGAGCAGGTGCGCGGCTGGCTGGCGGGGCAGGGCGACGCCGAGCTGAGGGTGCGGGGCACGGCGGCGCTCGACCGGTGCTGACGATCGTCCCGGACCTGCTGAGCGCGGCCGAGGTGGCGCGCGTGCGCGAACTGATCGAGCCGGGCGACTGGGTCGACGGCAACGCCACCTCCGGCGTGCAGTCGGCGCTCGCCAAGCGCAACGCGCAGCTGCCCGAGGATAGCGCGGCGGCGCGCGAGGCGGGCACGCTGGTGCTGGATGCGCTCGGGCGCTCGGCGCTGTTCGTCGCGGCGGCGCTGCCGCTCAAGGTTTTCCCGCCGCTGTTCAACCGCTATGCCGGCGGGCAGGCGTTCGGGACGCACGTCGACACGGCGGTGCGGATCAGGCGGGGCAGCGACTTCCGCCTCCGCGCCGACCTGTCGGCGACGATCTTCCTGGAGGACCCGGGCGCGTATGACGGTGGCGAGCTGATCGTCGAGGGCGCGTTCGGTGAGCAGCAGGTCAAGCTGCCGGCCGGGCAGGCGGTGGTGTATCCGTCGTCCAGCCTCCACCGCGTCGCGCCGGTGACGCGCGGCGTGCGGCTGGCGTCGTTCCTGTGGCTGCAGTCGATGGTGCGCGACGACGGCGCGCGCGCGATCCTGTGGGAGCTGGATCGGGGCGTGCAGGCGGCGGGCGCGGCGCTCGGCCAGGGCGACGCGGCGGTGGTGCGGCTGACGGGGGTGTACCACAACCTGCTCCGGCGCTGGGCGGAGATGTGATTTGTTCTTCTCCGCAATCGCGGCGGAGGATGAAGATGGATACGAGAAGCAGATGACGAAATATCAACTCCGGCGCTGGTGGTTCCAGGTCCACAAGTGGATCGGAATCACGCTGGCGGTGCTCATCATCCCGCTGTCGCTCTCCGGCGCGGCGCTGGTCTGGCATGACGCGCTCGACGGCGCGATCAATCCGCAGCGCTACCGGACGACCGGGAGCACGCTGCGGACGCCGGGCGCCTATGTCGCGGCGGCGCGGGCGCGGCTGGGGCCGGGCGAGCGGCTGGCGATGCTGACGCTGCCCGAACATGGCGGTCCGGTGACGGTCGCCGCCGCGCCGGCCCGGGCGCCGGACCGGCCGGGGCCGCCGCAGCGGACGATGATCTACCTCGATCCGCCGACCGCGCGGGTGCTGGACGTGGCGTCAAGCGCGGCCGGGCTGGTGCGCTTCGTCCATGTCCTGCATGGCTCGCTGCAGATCCCGGGCGGCTGGGGGCGGATGCTGGTCGGCTGGCTGGGCGTCGCGATGCTGGTGTCGAGCGTCAGCGGGCTGTGGCTGTGGTGGCCGTCGGTGGGGCGGTGGACGCGCGGCTTCCGCTGGCGGCGGCGGCCGGACACCAATTCCAACCTGCACCACCTGCTCGGCTTCTGGATCAGCCTGCCGCTGTTCGTGCTGTCGCTGACGGGGGCGTGGATCGCGTTCCCGACGTTCTTCGGCGCGCTGGTGGGGCAGGGCAATCCGCGCGGGCCGGACCGGATGATGCAGGCGCGCGCCGCGCCCGTCGCCGCGGCGCGGCTGCCGGTCGACGTCGCGGTGGCGCGCGCGACGGCGCTGGCGCACGGCAAGGTCCGCAGCATCACCTGGCCGACCGAGAAGAAGCCGGACTGGGCGGTGCAGGTCGGGCCGCGCTCGGTGTCCGTCGCCGACGACGACGGCGTCGCGGCGCTCGCCCCCGAGCGCGCGGGTCAGGGCGGCGTCGCGCGGCTGATGCGCCGGCTCCATTCGGGCGAGGGCATGGGGCCGGTGTGGCAGACGATCGTTTTCATCGGCGGCATCCTGCCGGCGGTGCTGGCGGTCACGGGGGTCATCATGTGGTGGCGGACGCGGGCGCGCTCAGGCGCCAAGCCTCGGCTTAGCGCCGTCGCGGAGCGCGCCCCGGCCGGCGGGCTGTAAGCTCGGCCTCCGGCGCGGCTTTGCCGCGGCGCGAACAGCCCACAACGCTTCCCGCCCCGGGTAGGAGTCAGCGGCCCAAAAGCACCCGCGCCTGACCCGCGATCTGCGCCAGCATCGCGGCGTTCGGTGTCGGCGCGTGGCGGGCGCGGTCGACCACCGCCTTGAACTGTGCGACGCGCGGCGCGTTCGCCGCCAGCCAGCGGTCCACCGCCGCCTGCGGGGCCTCGCCGCCGGCGCGGGCGAGGAACTGGAGGCGGAGCTGCTGGAAATCGCGCGCCAGCCCCGCGAGCAGCAGCCGCTCCCATGGATCGCTCGACGCGATGCGCACCGCGCTCGCCTGCGCCCAGTCGAGCCCCAGCGCCTGGCCCAGCGCGGTGAAGGCGCGGGTCAGCACCGTCTCGTCCAGACCCAGGCGGTCGCCAAGATCGGCGAGGCCGACGGCGCCGTCCAGCTCGAACAGCCGCACCACGCGCGCGACCAGGTCCGCGGGGGCGCCGGCGGCCCGGAGCTGTGCGGCGATGCGGTCGCTCTGCGCGCGCAGCTCGTCCAGCAGCAGCGTCGCGGTGGCGGCGGTCAGCGCGTCGATCCCGCGCCGCAGCCGGCCCAGCACCGGCTCCACCGCCGCACCCGAGCCGGTGGCGCGGAGCAGGTCGGCGATGTGCGATCGGGTCGCCGCCGCGACCTCGTCGAACAGCAGCAGCCGCGCCGCTTCGGGCATCGCCGTCGTCTCGATCGCCGCCCACAGTTCGGGCAGCCCGAACAGCTGCTCGGCGACCACGAACATGCCGGCGATGTCGGACAGTGCCGCGCCCTCCTCCTCGGCCAGCTCGAACGGGTAGAGCACGCCCATGCGGTTGATGAGGCGGTTGGCGAGCTTGGTGGCGACGATCTCGCCGCGCAGGCGGTGCCCGTCGATCGCGGCGGGGAAGCGCGCCTGCATCGCTGGCGGAAAGGCGGCGCGGAGCGTCGGCAACAGCGCCGGATCGTCGCCGAGCGCGCTCGCCTCGATCGCCTCCTGCAGCGCCAGCTTGGCGGTGGCGAGCAGCACGGCGAGCTCGGGACGGGTGAGCCCGCGGCCCTCCTGCGCGCGGCGCAGCAGCTCCTCGTCGCCCGCCAGCCCCTCGACGCGGCGGTCGAGCCGGCCCGCGGCCTCGAAGATCTCGATCGCGCGGAGGTAGGAGGGCAGCGCCGCCGCGCCGTCATTCTCCATGACGGAGAGCGCCAGCGTCTGCAGGCGGTTATCCTCCAGCACGAGCGCCGCCACGTCGTCGGTCATCGCCGCGAGCAGCATGTTGCGCTCCTCGAACGGCAGCCGTCCCTCCGCCATCTCCCGGTTGAGCGCGATCTTGATGTTGACCTCGTTGTCCGAGCAGTCGACGCCGGCGGAGTTGTCGATGAAGTCGGTGTTGATGCGCCCGCCCCGCGCCGCGAAGGCGATGCGCGCCGCCTGCGTCACGCCCAGGTTCGCGCCCTCGCCGATCGCGCGGACGCGCAGGTCTTCGGCGTCGACGCGCAGCCGATCGTTGGCGGGGTCGCCGACCGCGGCGCTCGCTTCGGCCGCGGCCTTCACATAGGTGCCGATGCCGCCGAACCAGAGCAGGTCGGCGGGCGCCTTGAGGATGGCGGAGATGAGCTGCGCCGGTTCCATCTCGCCGGCGCCGATGCCGAGCGCGGCGGCGGCTTCCGGGGTGACGGCGATCGCCTTGGCGGCGCGACTGTGGACGCCGCCGCCGGCCGAGACCGGCCCGGCATAATCGGCCCAGGACGAGCGCGGTAGCGCGAACAGGCGTGCGCGCTCGGCCCAGCTTGCCGCCGGGTCGGGATCGGGATCGAGGAAGATGTGGCGGTGATCGAAGGCGGCCACCAGCCTGATCTCCGTCGAGAGCAGCATGCCGTTGCCGAACACGTCGCCGGACATGTCGCCGCAGCCGACGACGGTGATCGGCTGCGCCTGCACGTCGACGCCCCGCTCGGCGAAATGGCGCTGGACGGAGATCCAGGCGCCCTTGGCGGTGATCCCCATCGCCTTGTGGTCGTAGCCCTGGGACCCACCGCTCGCAAAGGCGTCGCCCAGCCAGAAGCCCTGGCTTTGCGCGAGCGCGTTGGCGACGTCGGAGAAGGTGGCGGTGCCCTTGTCGGCGGCGACGACGAAATAGGGGTCCTCGCCGTCATGGACGCGGACACCGTCGGGGTGGACGACGCGGCCGTCGACGATGTTGTCGGTGATGGAGAGCAGCGCGCGGATGAAGATCCGATAGCTCTCCGTTCCTTCGGCGAGCCAGGCATCGCGGTTCGTCGGATTGGGCAGTTGCTTGGGGTAGAAGCCGCCCTTCGCGCCCGTGGGCACGATCACCGCGTTCTTGACGCGCTGCGCCTTCATCAGCCCTAGGATCTCGGTGCGGAAATCGTCGCGCCGGTCCGACCAGCGCAGGCCGCCGCGCGCCACCGGGCCGGCGCGCAGGTGAATGCCCTCGACGCGCGGCGAATAGACCCAGATCTCGCGCCACGGCACCGGCGCGGGCAGGCCCGGAACGAGGTGGCTGTCGAGCTTGAAGGCGAGCGCCTCCCCAAGTCGTTCCGGGCCGCCGCGCGCGAACGCGTTGGTGCGCAGCGTGGCGACGATCACCGCCCGCAGACCGCGCAGGATGCGGTCGTCGTCGATCGCGGCGACACCCTCCAGCCCGGCGGCCACCGTGGCATCGGCGGCCGCGAGGTCGGCCCCGCCCTGCGGATCGTGCGCGGCGGCGAAGCGGTCGACCAGCGCGCGCGCCACCGCCGGCGCGCGGCGCAGCGCATCGACGACGGTGGCGAGGCCATAGGTCAGCCCCGCCTGGCGCAGGTAGCGGAACCAGGCGCGGAACAGCACTGCCGCCTGCGGACTCAGCCCCGCATCGACGATCAGGCGGTTGAACTGGTCGTTCTCGGCGCGGCCCTCCAGCACCGCGGCGATCGCGCCCTCCAGCACGGCCGGATCGCCCGCGAGCGGGGCGCCCGCCTCGACCAGGAACTCGTGCACGTAGGAGCGCGCCTCGTCCGTCAACGCGGTCGGCACCTCCTCCACCACGCGGAAGCCAAAGTTTTCGAGCACCGGCACCGCGTCCGACAGCGCCAGCGCACCGCCCTGGCGATAGATTTTGAGCCGCGTCGCGGCGCCGTCGGCGAACAGGCGGACCGAACGGCTGCCGTCGTCGTCGAGGGTGGCGAGGCGGAGCGCGTCGGCGGCGGCTTCCTCCGCGGTGCCGGCGTTGCGATAGCCTTGCGGGAAGCTGCCCGCGTAGCGCAGCGCCAGCCGGGCGGCGCGCGCCGGACCGACCTCGGCCGCGAGCGCCGCCTCCACCGCCGGCCCCCAGCCGCGCACCATGCGCTCCAGCCGCTGTTCGAGCGGCGCGAGCGCGGGGGAGGGGCCGCCGTCCGGCAGGTCGATCGTGTAGCGCAGCAGCGCCACCGTCGAATCCTCCAGCGCCACCGACCAGTTGAGCACCCGGCCGCCGGCGGCTTCCGCGACCATGTCGCCGATCGCGACACGGCGCGCGGTGGTGAGGTCGTCGCGCGGCAGCCAGGCGAAGGCGAATAGGTGCCGCCCCAGCGCCGAGCGGACCAGCACCAGCGCCGGGCGCGGCCGGTCGGCGAGGCTCATCGCGGTCAGCGCCAGCTCCTCCAGCTGCGCGGGCGTGAAGGCGACGGCGAGATCGTGCGGCAGCGCCGCCAGCGCGTGCGCCAGCGCCTTGCCGGTATGGCCCCTGGGATCGAAGCCGAACTTCGCCTCCAGCGTTGCAAGCCGCGTGCGCAGCACGGGCACCGCCTGGGGCTGGGCGTTGAGCGCGGCGCTGGTCCACAGGCCGGCGTGAAGCGACAGGCCGGTCACCTCGCCCCCCCCACCGCGTCGCTCGGCGCGGACCGGCAGCAGCACCAGATCGAGCGGCGCGGCGCGGTGGACGGGCGAGATCAGCGAGGATTTGAGCAGCAGCGGCGCCGCGTTGCCCTCCGCGTACCAGCGCAGCGCCAGGTCGCGCGAGGCGTCGGCGAGGAGCGGCGTGCGGTGCGGGTGGCGGGCGATGCCGAGCGTCGCCTCCACCGTGCCGTCGGCGCGCCAGCGCTGGTGACCGAGCAGCGTCAGCGCGCCGTCCAGGAACCATTGCAGCAGCGCCGCGCCCTCGCCCTGGGGCAAGGCGGCTTCGTCGGCGGCGACGGCGCGCTGCAGCTGCGGCCAGTCGGTGACGGCGGCGCGGACGTCGGCGAGCACGGCGCCGAGCTCGGCGACCAGCTCGCGCCGGTCGCGGGCGTCGGCGCGCTCCAGCTCCAGATAGATCATCGATTCCGGCCGGCCGGGGCCGCCCAGCGTCTCCAGTTCGCCCGTGGCATCGCGGCTGGCGCGGATCACGGGGTGGATGATGCGATCGATCGCCAACCCGGCGCGGCCGATCGCGGCGGCGATCGAATCGACCAGGAACGGCATGTCGTCATTGACGATGGCGAGCCGCATGCGGCGGCGGACATCGTCTCCGGGCAGCGGCTCCAGCGCGATCGCCGGCTCGCCCGGCGGGCGGCGGCGGGCGGTGACGGCGACGAACCGCGCCGCCGCCTCCACCTCTTCCGGGCCGAAGCCCTTCAGTTCGCCGGGGAGCGCGCCGCGGGTGAAGCGCTGGGCGAGGGAGTCGGCGGTGAACTGGGGTTGATCGGCCATGGCGCGCCCTATGCGCCCGGTCGAATCGCCGCTCAAGACGTGCCGCCCGGACGCCGGCGGCGGCTCAGGCCGCCGCCCGGCGCACCGCCTGCTGGACGAAGCCGGCGGCGGCGATCTCGCCAAGCACCTGCACCGCATCGCCCTCGCGGCGCGCCACCAGCACCACCCATTCGTCAATACCCGGCAGCGCCAGCTCGGCCAGGACGGGGCGCGCGCGGAGCTCGGCGGCGGCCTGCGCGAAGGCGTCGGGGCGGGTCGACGGCCGGCGCGCCGCGCGCTCGGCCTCGACCACCGCCTTGATCCCGCCGGCGTGCAGCTCGAGGAAGCCGGGCAGGGCGCCGGCGGCCACGGCGTGGCGGCGGGCATGATCGAGCACCGCGGCGAACTCGGTCAGCCGCGTCTTGTCGTAATCGGAGCCGAAGACCAGCTTCGTGACCGCGGTCATCGGCGCGCGCGCCTGCGGGCGGACCGCGGCGGCGCGGAGCAGCGCCTGGTAGCCCGCCGGGTCGGCGTCCGCCGCGAGCGCGAAATCGTGGGCGCGACCGAGCGCGCGATAGAGCGCCGCGCGGCTGCGCGTGTCGGCGGCGCGCACCGCGGCGGCGCTCTCCTGCGCCAGCGCGAGGCGGTGATCGAGCGAGGCGCCCTCGTCCAGATCGGCGTCGATGTCCGCCGCGTCGTCGCGCGCGGCACCGGGGCCGTCCGCCCAGACCGGCGCTTCGCCATGACCCCCATCGGCGACCGCGGCCTGCAGCTCGTCCGCGAGCCGGGCCTGCGTCGCGGCGTCGACCAGCTCCTTCCAGTTGATGACGCCGTAGATGAAGTCGATCTGCTCGCCGTCGGACGAGAAGGGCATCAGAATGCCGCGATAGAGCGTGTTGCGCCCGCGCGTGCCGACGAACTCCGCCTCGAAGCCGATCGGCGCGCGGTTGGCGATGATCTGGAGGTAATGGTCGGTGAGCCGCGACAGCAGCGAGCGGGTCGGCACCTGGCTGATCCGGTCGATATGCCCTTCCAGCCCGCATTCCTCGCGTAGCGCGCGCCCGAGAAAGGCGATGCGCGGATCGTCGAGCCCGGCGGAGAAGTCGAGCAGCACCGAATGCTCGCCGAAATCGGCGATGGAGGCGGGGTCGAGGTCCTCGATCGAGGGATAGGGTCGTCCCTTCAGCAGCGACACCCAATGGTTGTAGGCGCGCACGTGCATGCGCCGCTCATCGCCGCCGAGGTCGAACAACTGCTCGCCGACGCCCTCGTCGGCGGCATCCGCCGCGGACGGCTCGTTGTCGATGGCCTGCATGTTCATGGCGTGTCCGCGTCCAACCGGGTCAGGGCGGCAGTCATGCGCCCCCCGTGGTAAAGAGGGCGTAAACCGCACGGGTGCCGGGCCGCTTGCACCCGCGCGGACGCTCGGGTAAGCGGCCGCCTTCCAGCGGGGACGCTAGCCCCCGGCCGCCTTAGCTCAGCTGGTAGAGCATCGCATTCGTAATGCGGGGGTCACAGGTTCGAGTCCTGTAGGCGGCACCACTCCCGATCAAGAGAGGGCACCATGGGTGCTCTCTGATTGGTGTCGTCGTTGGCGGCGAGTTCCAACGGTTTGATCGAGCCTGTGATCGTGATCGTGCCCGGCGCGACCACGACCTTGTCGATGAACCGACGCGCATAACCTTGGCGGACGTTGCTGTCTT
>NZ_CAXUEK010000076.1:0-13006 GCF_964250165.1 uncultured Sphingomonas sp.
GCGGGACGTTCGATCCCGCCCACCCCCTGCCAACCCTGCAGGCAGGCCGCCTTGGGTGGGCGTTCGAACGGTCGATGCACGATCCGGCGACGATGGCGACGGTGTCCAGGACCGAGCTGGCCAAGCCGATCTACGCGTCTGCCAGCTATCACCGTGACCTCGCGGTCTACATGGGTCTGGGCACGGCAGATCTTCTGGGCGGTGTGCTGATCGACGCCTTTCCCGGCGAGTTCCGCGATCCGGGGTTCAACGCGTTTACTAGGCGCGCCGACAAGCGTCGCACGGCGCTGGGAGTCGGGACCAATCCCTTCTCGGGCGAGGAGGCCGGCGCCGCCAACCGCGAGCTGCTGCGCTCCATGCTCAAGTCGCTCGACACGCCAACCGACGGCATCGCTACCGAATGGAGGGCATCGGCGACCGTCGATCGCGACCCCGACGACGTCGAGCTGCGCCGGTTCGACGATCGACACGCCGGACATAACGGCCGCCGGGACAGCGACGGTGGCAAGGTGCGGGTTCGCGCAGCGGAAATCCGCAAAAGCCAGGGCGACCCCGGTAGGGCGCTGCGTCGCATGGTCGATCGCGCGCGCGGCTGGGCCGACGACAGCAACGACGAGACGCTGGCCGCCGTGCTGTCGGGCCGCTGGCGTCTCACCGCGCTGACCCCGGTCGCGCAGACCGGCATTCCCGCCATCTGGTTCTGTCCTGGCATCGACACCCCGACTCACGACTGGATCGCGGATGGCGCCCCGCTGTGGCACCCGCTTGCGATTAGCAACGTCGTCCATGCCGGGCTCATCGCGCGCGAGGTCCAGGCGGTGGCAGACGCGATGCCGCTGCTGTTCGGCATGCCGGTCGCTCCCGCGCTGCGCCGCCGCATCCTGGTGCCACTGTGGACCGGCCTCGCCGGCATCACCGCCGACCATGCCCATGTCCGCTGATCTCGCCCGTGACCGACATGGCTGACGCACATCGCAAACCGGCAGGAGGGTCGGGTTGACCACAAGGAACGACCCCATGACCGAACAACTGCCGCTCCAGCCCCGCAAGAGCACGACCCGCGTGATCCAGGTCGACCCAGGCTCGGTGCGCACCTCGCCGCTGAACCCGCGCGTCGACACCCCGCACGACGCCGACGGCATCGCCCGCCTCGCCGCCGAGCTGAACGCGGTCGGCCAGATCAACGACGCGCACGGCGAGACCGCAGCGGACGGCGTGATCGAGCTGCTCGCTGGCTCGCGCCGCTGCGCCGCCTGCGCAGTGGCTGGACTTCAATTGCGCGTCCGCGTGCATCCCGAACTCTCGCGTGGCGAGGCGATCGCCATCGCCTATCGCGATGACCGCGAGGCGGTAACGCCGAGCTTCTGGGATCTCGCGGGTGGCTGGGCCGCGCTTACCGATGGCGCCACGTTCAAGACCGATACCGATCTTGCCCAGGCGGTCGGGGTCGACAAGAGCATGCTGAGCCGAGGTCTCGCGTTTCGCAAGGCACCTGACGCCGTCCTCGACGCGTTCACCGATCGCCGCACGATCAGCCTCAGCCAGTGGATCGATCTCGCGCCGCTGGTCGAGGATACGGACACCCGCGCCAGGCTCGTCGAGCGCGCCGGTCTCATCGCCGGCAAGGGCTACGCCGCCCCGCGCGTCGCCGCCGAGCTCAAGGCCGCCGCCGCCGGCAAGACCGAGATCAAGGCGGTCGAGGTCCGCAACCGTCACGACCGCGTGGTCGCCACCATCCAGCCCGACCATCGCGGGGGGTTCACGATCAAGGTCAAGCCGATGGCGGAAGCACACCCCAGCTTCCGAATCGAACATGCCCGCCTCGTCAACGAGCGGTTCGTCGAACTCATCAAGACCTGGTTCGATCGCGACGCGTGATCGCGGAACCGCACAAGGAGAACATCATTATGGCATCCACCGAACAGGTCCCCGTGTGGTTCGGCTCCGTCAAGCGGCTGCTGGGCGAGGACGACAGCAAGCTGCTGGCACAGCTGCCCAAGGGCATCTACCCCGATCCCGAACCCGCCTGCGCCACCTGTCCCGGCAAGGACTGGTACCTGACCGCCAAAGAGCTGCGCTGCTACTGCACCCCACGCGCCATCGTCTCCTGGGTGTCGAACGAGGCGCCGGTCATGGCCTGCGATACGCGCGAGCGGCTGATCGAGAACGCCGACAAGCGTTCACGTGCCGACGGTGCGGGCTGAGGTCTGGCATGCCGTGACGCGCCGCAATGAGCCTGGCGATCAGCATGACGAACACACTTCAGCACCGGAAAGATGATGTATGGGTTGTGAATGCTGGAACAGCGTCTCGCTTTACGGGCCGGCCCATGTCGCGCCATCTTGATCAGCTTATCGATGGGGAGTACCCGGCCATCAGGCGCTACCGTCGTCGCGTGCGGACGGAACAGCGGCGAAACGCGCGCGATCGGCGGTCGGGTCTGGTCCGGCAGATCGAGGATGATCCCGGTCGCGGTGACGACCAGCAGTAGGACCGATCCGCCCAGCCCGACCCGCTTGTGTCAGTCGTAGAGCCGCCGGATCGCCTGGGCATTTCGCTTGAAGCGCAATGCGCGCCACCACCGCGCGCGCCTCGGTTACCAGTCCCATATGCCGGTTATCAGCAGCGCAAGCATTAAAATGCCGCCGATCCCCATGGCGGCGCCGTCAGGCTTCTCCAGCAGCAGGCGTTAATGGAGGTCGTAGATCCAGGTGACGACCGTCTCGCCCCAGAAGCCGGTGCGGATCATCGTCATCCGCACTGGGTCCATCGATAGGAGGAGCGGCGCGAAGTCCCTCCCGGCAGTCTCCCTGGGCTTGTAGTAGCGGACGGGATGGTGTCGCCCTCCGGCGTCACCTCGATCCGCCAAACGCCGGTGCGCGCCGGATGCTCACGATGAAGCCTGTCGACCACCGCCTGCCACGACGCGGGCCGAGCACCGCGCGGCACGCGGGGTGCCGCGCTGCGTTCAACTCCGGTTCTCGGGAAGTCACGCTCATGCAACGGTCCCATCGCCGATGTGCATGCAGCGACTGAACTTTTCGAACCGAATTTGAGACGACTACCTCGGCAGGGTTGCACTTATCAAGCGCATCGCCTGTGCCTGAAACCAGTTGATCTTTGCAAAACTGCTTGCCTTTTTCGCGCGCTTGCTGGCCTTGCCGCCGGTCCGACGAATGCGAGCGTGATCCGCGCCAAAGCACCGACGATTCGATCCGCTAACTGACGGAGCGGTCATCCTAACAATTCAACCCGGTCGAAGCGTGATGCGGACCTCGCCGCTGCCTGCCACGCGGACCAGCACCAGCCGCTTATCAGGCTCCCATTGCACGTCGCTCAATTGGGTGGTGACTTGTGGTGGCGCAGGGTAGAATTGAGCCGGCGCGTATATCTCCGTAGGCGCGTCGACACCGGAATTGGCATCGATCACGACTTCGAACAGGAGGCTCGCGCGGTCGAACCGCTGACTGACGATCCTACCCTGCGCGGATCTCACATATGGACGGCTGAAGCCCTGGATCGCGCGTCCGCCAGACCCGGCGTCGTCCCCGGTCGTCGACTGATCCTGCGACCAGATCGAGAGATCCTCCTGATTCCAGCCGTCCCCGACCATCGGGTCGTTGCGGTTGGATGCGGTGTAGTTCCACTGCGTGGACGACAGCAGCAACCGGTCGAAGGCATTGTACATCAGTTCGAGCGCGGTCGTCTGCGCGTCCCAGATCGCAGGGTCGCGCTCCCCGGCCGCCCATCGCCCGTATGCTTCGGCACCGTTCATGTCATACTGAAACCCGCACTCCCCGATCAGCGTCGGGGCGCCGCCGTTCAGTCCGTCGCCGATCGCCTTCAGCTTCGACAGGCCCTCGAGATAGCTATCCTCGATCGCCACTGGACCCTCGCGCACCGTGCCGGAGAGTACGTCGACCATTCGATTGGGATCGAATGACTTGGTTATGAGCGCGGTGAGGTCATACCAGTGGCTGGCGTTGACGGTGCGCTCGGGGCAGCCCTCTGGGAAGCCGTGACCGCGAAGCGCGCCGAACGGATCGACCTCGGCGAAGACGAGCCAGTCGTCGCGTACCGCTCTGATGGTGTGCGCGACGCGGTTGAAGAAGGGGACCATGTAGTCGCGCTCCATCGAGACCTCGCGGTCGGCGACCTGCCGGAAGTGATCGGGCCGCAGCGCCACCGGCTCGCCGCGGTCGTCCGCGTCCCAGGCGCCAGCGACGCGGAACGGATCCTCGCGACCTGAAAGCCAGATCGACACACCGCCCTCATTGACCCGGCGCCGCCCGATCTCGCCTCGGCCGAGCGCCATCACCGGCAGCTCGCGCGATAACCCCGAGGCGACCGCCAGCCCATCGAGTGGCGACCATGCCGTCCCGCGTAACAGTCCCTCGCGGCTGTCGAGCGCGCGGCCGATATAGCCGGTGCCGGGTTCGTTGAGCGTGTCGAAGCCGATCACGTTGTCGATGTCCGCCACGCGCTCCGCGACGGCGCGCATTGATCCGAGATAGTGGTCTTGCAGATAGGTCTGCACGCTACCTCCATCGACCGTCGCCGACGGCGCGAAGTCGGCGCCGGCGAAGAACAAGGTCCACATGATGCCGTTGGCGGGCATGCGGTAATTCCCGCCCCAGCCCATCAGCGGGTAGCTCTCCTGCCGACCGCCGACGCGGTGGTCGTAGTTTCGCTGCATGACATGGGCGGCACCGGCCTCATGGAACTTGGTGAAGTCCAGACCCGCCGCCTCGAAGGTCCAGCCCGGTGCGCCGTCGCCGCCCGACATGCGGCTCCAGACGTCCTGGTGGAAGTCAACGAAGACGTAGAGCCCGTGCCGACCCGCGCGTCGGCAGACCTCGGCGTAGTAATCAAGATACGCCTCGTCATACTGCCCCGGTCCGGCATGCTCGACCGCCTCCCAGGTCGTCAGAAGCCTGAGGCAGTTGAACCCCCAGCCCGCAATGCGGGCGAGATGGGCGTCGAGTTCGTCCAGCGGTGCGGGGCGCCCGACGAAGCTGACCGTGCGATGGTCGGCGAAGTCGCTCGGCAGGTAGCTGTGCCCGTTGGGCGCGAACGGCACTTTGCAGTCGCCGCCGAGATTGACCCCGCGCAGCAGCACATGGCGGCCATGCGCGTCCACGAACCGATCGGCTTCCATACCAAGTTTGGCGAGCATCCGGCTTCCCCTACGACGACGTTTGCCCTAGCCATATTCGATATCCAACAGGATAGTAAACTCTCAAACGCACGGCGTCAGGAATGGAGAGAGCGACATGGTTGAGGAAGCGCGGGCAAGGCTGACGCTCGGGGCGAAGCTGGGCTACACGGTGGCCGACGTGGGCTTCAACCTGTTCTGGGGCGTCACCAGCCTCTTCCTGCTCTACTACTACACGGACGTCCTCGGCCTACCCAACGCCACGGCGGGCTTCATCATCATGGCCGCGCTGGTGTGGGACGGCTTTATCGATCCGGCGGTCGGCATCGTCGCCAACCGCACGCGTACGCACTGGGGACGCTACCGCCCCTACATCCTATGGGCGGCCTTACCGCTCTGCCTGTCGTTCGTGGCGATGTTCGTGCCGTTCGCGGCGACCGGTGCCACGCTGATCGCCGTCACCGCGGCAACCCACCTGCTGTTCCGGACCACCTACGCGCTGACCAATATCCCCTACATCGCGCTGTCGGCGGAGTTCACCAGCGACAGCGACGAGCGCGGCGCAATCGCGGGTTTCCGCATGGTGTTCGCGACGATTACGACGCTGATCGTCGCCGGCACCACCTTGCCGCTCGCGACAGCGCTCGGCGGCGGGGACATGAGAGCGGGCTTTGTCTACGTGGCCGCGGTCTACGCTGCTGCGGCCGCCGTGACGTTCGCCATCAGCGTCCTTTCGACGCGGGAAACCAATGCCGCGGGACACGATGTTGCCACCTTCGCGCAGATCTGGAGGACATTGAAGGCCAATCGCCCGTTTCAGTTGATCTTCGTCGCCACGATCCTGAGCGGCATCGGCGGCGCCATGTCCGGAAAGATGCTGATCTACTTCTTTAAGTACAACCTCGCGGCGCCCGACAAGGTGACCTTGGGTCTAACGGTGCTCACGGGCGGGGTCATGCTGTGCGTGCCCGTCTGGGCGTACATCTCGAAGCGGACGAGCAAGCGCCTGGTCTGGATGCTGAGCGGGACGATCGGCGCGGTGGCCTGGGCGACGCTCTATCTCATCCCCGCCCCGACGGTGCCGATCACACTCGGCGTCCTTGTGTTCGCGGCGGTCGGCGCTTCGGGCTTCTATCTCAGCTTCTGGTCGATGCTGCCTGATACCGTGGAATACGGCGAATGGCGGACCGGCGAGCGAACCGAGGGCGTCGTGTTCGGCTTGGTCCTGTTCGCCCAGAAGGTGGCGCTCGGCATCGGCATCGGCCTGCTCGGCGTGCTGCTCGACGTGATCGGATACCATGCAAACGAGGTCCAATCGGCAGCGACGCTGGCGGGGATCAAGACGCTCCTCTCGCTCGTGCCAGCGATGCTCGGGCTGGCGGCGACCGCGACCATCCTCTTCTATCCGCTCGACCAGCGCCTCCACGGACGGCTCGTTAGAGCACTCGTCCGCCGCCGGGCCGGCCGCCAGCGGACGAGTGCGGGAGCTTAGATCAGGTACTGCCGGGAAGGGTCGTCCTGCAGAATCGGCCCATCGCCCGTGGCCGGATACGCCATGGCGCCGTCCGGCGCGTATTGCAGGATGTAGGACTTGCGTACGCCAGCGGTCAGGTTGGGACCGGTGCGATGCGGGGTCAGCGAGGAAAAGACGACGATGTCGCCCGCCTTCGCCTCGATGGCAACGGCATTAGCCGGCTTGTCGAGGCACTGCCATCCCAGCGGCGTCGCCTCGTGCTGGATCGTTCCCATGCGGTGAACGCCTGGCACCACCCACGGACAGCCGTTGTCGACGGTCGCGTCCGACAGCGCGACCCAGCAGGTTAGGTACTGCTGCGGCTCGGTGAAGGTGTAGCCGTTGTCCTGATGCCACGGAAACTCGTCCGGGTTGCCGGGCTTCTTGTAGACCGCCTGATCCCAGTACAGCCGCGATGCCGGTCCCATCGTGTCGTGGCAGAGCTTGGCGAAGACGGGATGGCGGCTGAACTCGCGCAGCACCGGCGACTTCGCGACGAGGTGGACCGTGAAGGTGATCGCGTCGGCCTTGGCGATCATGAACTGACCGCCATGCTCCTCCTTGAGCACCCGCTCCATCTCCCGCTCGAACGGCTCGATGGCGTCCGCGACCGCCGCTACCTCCGCCGCCGTGAAGGCGTTTTCGAGCAGGAAATAGCCCTGCTCGTCATATTGGCGGGCCTGATCCTCGGTCAGGATCTGATATGGCGCCTGCGACGGACGCCACTGGAACTGCTGGTTGCGCGGATGAAGTTGGAGCACGCGATTCTCTCCTGATGATGACACGTCATGTGCCGGCAGGTTTTCAATATCCGATTGGATAGTGTAATGCAAGGCGTGGCGCTTGTTCGCGTGCGTCGTCCAACCTAAGATTCGCCGGTGACTGCCGCCCCGACACCCGATGCGATCGATGACGACGGGCCCCGTGCGACGCGCACCTATCGCGGCGTGGTGCGCGAGGCGAAGAAGGAGCGCACCCAGGCCGCCATCCTCCAAGCCGCGCTGGACCTGTTTGCCGAGCGCGGGTTCGAGGCGGCCTCGGTCCGCGACATTAGCGCGCGGGCGGGCGTCACGCACGCGGTGATCCGCCTGCACTTCGGCACCAAGGAGAAATTGTGGCGAAGCGCCTTGGCGTTCCTCTTCGAGCGGTTCTCGGCCGAGATGAACGCGGAGGACACTGGTCGGGGAAGACGGACGGTGCGACAGGAGATCGAGGCGTTCGTGCACCGCTATGTGCATTATTGCGCGAGACACCCCGAACATGTCCGGATCACGGTGCAGGCATCGCTGCAGGCGAGCGAGGGGTTCGGCTGGTCCGTCGACACGTTCGTCACCCCCGGGCACCGCTCGATCACGCCACTCTTCAAGCGCGCGATCGCCGATGGACTGCTGCCCGACGTGCCGGTGATGTCGGTGATCTATATCGTCTCCGCGGCAAGCCAGATGATCTTCGCCCTCGCCGAAGAGGCGAGGCGGATCTACGGCACCGACGTCCTCTCGCCCGACGTTGTCGAGCGGCACGCAGACGCGATCTGCCAATTGCTGTTCGCGGGTGCTTCGGTGAAAAAACAGGCGCCGCACCCGTAGATGCGACGCCCTTAGTGGAGAGAGCTCGGAGTGTCTGCAGCGGGCCGTCAGAAGCGAACCCGGACC
This sequence comes from uncultured Sphingomonas sp., assembly GCF_964250165.1. Lineage (GTDB taxonomy): Bacteria > Pseudomonadota > Alphaproteobacteria > Sphingomonadales > Sphingomonadaceae > Sphingomonas. Next base: position 8,321 of record NZ_CAXUEK010000076.1, read on the forward strand.
GATCCGCCGATGGTGCGTTCGGCATCCCGCGTCACGAACTGGCCCAGTCCGCCATTCGCATCGAGCGGGAGATCGAAGATGCTCGTGACGTAATTCTGGTCGAACAGGTTCTTCACGAACGCGCTGATCGTATATTTGCCGCCACCCGCGATCACCCCGATCGCGCCGTTGACGATCGCGAAGTCGGGCTGGACATAGGGATTGAAATTGCCCTTCGGCACGAGCTGGAACGTTACCTTGTCGCGATAATAGACGTTGCTCTCGATGAAACCCTTCAGGTCGGAGTGACCCAGCGAGGTCTCATACCTCGGGTCGAAATTGGCCGTGATCCGTGGCGCGTTGGTCGCCGGCAGGCCCGATGCGTCGAACGTGCTGAGCACGCCGGTGCCGATGGTCGTGCAGGCGGGATTCGCCGCCGGCGTGATGCCGCGCCCGCGGGCGGCGCACTGAAAGCTGACGAAGGTCGCATCGTTATAGGAAAACCCCATACCGACATTCAGGCCACGCACCGGCGCGAAGTTCAGCTCGGCCTCGAAGCCGCGGCTGCGCAGCTTGCCGGCGTTGCGCACGGCGAAGGAACCGATCGTCTGGCCGGGCGGCGTCTCCACGACCTGGGCCTGGAAGTCCTTGAAATCCGTCCAGTAGGCGCTAACGCTGAGCGACACGCGCCGGTCCCAGTACGACGCCTTGTAGCCAATCTCATACGACGTGGGGATTTCGGGACGGACGGCGAGATATGTCTCCAGCTGACCGGGGCTGGTCGCGGAGATGCCCGGCGGCAGCACCACGTCCAGACCGTTGTAGAGCCCCGGCCCCTTGTAGCCGCGCGACACGGTCGCGAAGATGTTGGCGTTGGGATTGAGGTCGTATTGCAGTCCCAACCGGAACGACAGATTATCGTCCCTGGTCGTTACGCGCGGCAGGGCGATGTTGGCGAAGGCCGCACCCAGTTCGAAGTTGAAGCTATTCGCACCGGGCGTGCCGGCGCGCAGATAATCCAGATAGACCCGGGTCTTGGTGTAGCGCCCACCGACGATGCCGCGGAACCGGTCCGAGAAATTGATCGTCGCTTGGCCGAACGCGGCATAGTCGCGCGTGCCGATCCGCGTCGTGATGTCGCGGCCGAAGTTCTGCGCCGCTGGAAGCACGAGGCCCGGCGCGAGCGTCAGCGCGACGCCGCCGGCCTGCGCGGCGGCCAGCGACACCGCGAACCTGCCCTGCTGCCGGGAGAAGTTGTCGTTGGTCGCGTCGAAGTAGAAAAGCCCGGCGACGAAATCGATGAACTTACCCTTCGGCGACGTGATGCGCAGCTCTTGGGACGTCTGCCGCAATTCGTTGGAGCCGAAATTGACGTCGAGCACGTTCAACGTGCTCTGGTCCGAATCGAGACCGTCGAACTGTGACCAGTGTCGATATCCGGTCAGCGAGGTCAGCGTGTATCCGCCGAGGTCGAGATTGATCTCCCCCGACACGCCGTAGCTCTCGCCCTTGTTGAAGGGATCGCCATTCTGGGCAACGATCCGGTTCCTGGGCCCTTGCGCCGCCAAAACCCTGGGGTCGACGAAATTGGCGAGCAGGAGCGTGCCGGGCGGATTGGGGAAGCACTGGCAAAGGATCGCGCCGTCCAGATGCAGCACTGCGTATCGCGCTTTGCCCAGTCGCCGCGCAGGATGAACTGCAGCCCACTGGTCGGCTTGATCTCCACCACCCCACGCGCGCCATACTCGTTCTGGTTGTTTAGCCGGTGGCCGGTCACGAGATTGGTAACGAAACCATCGCGGCGGTTGAGAAAGCCGGTGACGCGCGCCGACACCGCTCCCGGGATGAGCGCTCCGGACAGCGAACCGCCGAGCTTGACCTCATTCTCCGACGCGTAGCTGGCGTTGCCGGTGAACGACAGCTTCTCGGTCGGCAGTTGCGTGATGATGTTGATCAGACCCGCGGACGCGTTGCGTCCGAACAGCATACCCTGGGGCCCGCGGAGGACCTCGACGCGCTCGACATCGACGAGTTCCGCCAGCCCCTGCCCGGCGCGTGCGAGCGGTATCCCGTCGACCACGGTGCCGACGCTCTGCTCGACACCGTCCGCGAACACGGTGGTGCCGACGCCACGGATGCGAAGTCCTGCGCCACGCGGGGTGTTGGAGTCGCCCAGACCGAGACCAGGAGTGACAAACTGAAGATCGGTCGCGGTGCTCAGGTTGAGACGCTGCAGCCGATCGCCGTTAATGGCGACCACGGAGATCGGTACGTTGAGCAAGCGCTCTTCGCGTTTATTCGCCGTGACGATGATGTCCGTCGTATCGGTGGGCTCGGCCGACGTCGGCTGTGCCTCGGACTGCGGCGCCACCTTCGCGTCGGCGGGCGTCGATGCCTTGCCATCGACCGGCATCGGCGCAGAACCCGACTGCGCCGCAGTCCCGGACGGCGAAAGTGCCGCCGCGCAAACCCCGATGTACCAAACGAATGATATCGACTTCATCATCATCTCCCCCGGCCCTCAACCTCGTCGTCGGACAGCTCCGCGCGGGTCTTCAATCCCAGAGTATCGCGGCCGTCGCGGTATCCTGTTCAGTATCCATACGGATACTGAAGTTGAGTTTGTATCCATTCGGATGCTAAAATCAACTGCGTTCTCCATTCGGTGGTGGAGGAGCACACAGCCGAGGAGCGATCGCGTGGAATTACGGCCCTACGGGGACACCGGGTTGATGGTCAGCCCGCTATGCTACGGCGCGATGACGATCGCCCAGGATCCAGAGCTCCGCAACGGTGTCGCCCCGTCGCTTCTCCGGGCGCTCGAAGGCGGCGTCCGGATCATCGACACGGCCCGCGTCTATCCTAATTCCGAGACGATCGTCGCCGCGACGCTAAAGGCCTGGCGCGGCGAACGTCCCGTCATCTCGACCAAGGTCGCACCGGGCAGCGCCGCGACGTTCCGCGAATATCGGCCGATCGCCGAGGCCTACACGCCGGACGGCATCCGCCGCTCGGTCGAGGACAGCCTGGCGGCGCTGGGAGCCGAGACGCTCGACATCGCCCACCTCCACCAATGGTGGCATCTGTGGAGCTACGAGGACGAGATCTTCGACACGTTCGACACGCTGCGCCGGGAGGGAAAGATCCGGCACGCCGCGATCAGCGTGGGCGACCATGAGCACGACGCGGCGCTCGAGGTGGTCAGCCGCCGCCGCGTGAGCGGCCTCCAGCTGATCCTGAACCTGTTCGAGTCGCGACCGCTGGCCTCCATCCTGCCGCTCGCGCGCCTGCGCGGGGTCGGAGTGATCGCGCGCTGCGCGCTCGACAGCGGCGGGCTGAGCGGCACGCTGACCGGCGACGACTTCCGCGCTCGCCCCTTCCTGAAGTACGCGCCATTCGACGAATACGCGGCGCGGCTGCACGCGCTCTCAGAATACTTCGTTCCAACCTCCGCACCGACGCTCGCGGACCTGGCGCTGCGCTTCGCGCTGTTCGCACCGGGCGTCTCGGCGGTTACGATCGGCATGCCGTCGGTCGCGATGGTAGAAGCGTGCCTTGAGGCGGTGCGAAGCGGCCCGCTTCCGGACGAGGTGATGACGGCCATCCGACGCGAGCACGTCTGGACCAAGAACTTCTACGAGCGCCTGCTGTGATCCCGAAGTATCTCAGCTTCTGCTTCGACGACGGCTTCCGCCGAACCGCCGACAAGGTGCGCCGCATCTTCGAGGCGCGCGGCCTCAGCGCATGCTTCTGCGTCCTTTCGGCACCCGAACTCGCGGAGGATCCCGGCATCAAGGGCGCGACGATCGCAGATTGGGAATATTGGCGGGACGCGGCCGCAGCCGGCCACGAGATCGGGCCCCATGGGCATGCCCATGAGGTCTATGGCCAGATCGAGCCCTACTTGGCTCGGCGAAGCATCGAGGAATGCTGGAGAACGCTGGAGCGCGAACTGCCGGGCTTCGACCGACGGAGCTCGCTGTTCCACGTCCCATATCTGTCGGCCCCTGCTGAACTGGTAGAGTGGATCGGCATGCAGTCGCTCGGCGCACGGGTCATGCTCGGACATCACGGCTTGAATCCGCTACCCGGGCGCATGCCCAGCCTGGTCGACTGTGCATGCTTCGGTCCCGATTTGGTCGGCGCGGCTGCAATGAAACGGTTAAACGAATTCGAGCATCAGCAAGGCTGGCTGGTATTCGTTTTCCACGGACTGGATGATGAAGGGTGGGGCCCGGTCAATTCTGATGAGATGGAAATTCTCGTTGATCGGGCACTCGCGGCTAGAATGATAATAGCCCCTCCAAGCCGCTTGCTGCTTGAGAGCCGAGGCCATTCGCTCACTCAATCCTGAGAGAGGAGGCGAAGTAGCGTCCAATCGCGACAGTGGCGACGCGCACCTTGGCCGGCTCGCTCGGACGGCGCGGGGTCACCAGCGTCACAGGGCGGGAAGGTACCAGCACCACACGCACGGGCAGCTCGAGACACACCTTACCGACTTCATCCGTGCCTACAACTACGCCCGCTGGCTCAAAACGCTGCGCGGCCTCACGCCACACGAATTCATCTGCAAAGCTATGGCCGACGATTCTCAGCGCTTCACCGTCAACCCGCACCGCCAATCATTGGGACCAAACACCTAGCTGCCAGCACTAGGCTGTAGTGACGATTTAGGGATTCCCTTGAGGCTGAGGTTCTGATTCAACG
>NZ_CAXUEK010000077.1:0-12716 GCF_964250165.1 uncultured Sphingomonas sp.
TGGTGTTCGTCGCGGTTGTCGGGCTCGCGATCGCCGCGGTCACCGGCTACATGGCCGGGCTGATCGGCGCGTCCAACTCGCCGGTGTCGGGGATCGGCATCCTGTCGGTGCTCGCTTCGGCGCTGATGCTGGTCGGGCTGTTCGGCCGCGACACGACGCCGCAGACCAGCGCGGCGCTCGTCGCCTATGCGCTGATCGTGACCGGCGTCGTGTTCGGCGTCGCCACCATCGCCAACGACAACCTGCAGGACCTCAAGACCGGCCAGCTGGTCGGCGCGACGCCGTGGAAGCAGCAGGTCGCGCTCATCATCGGCGTGGTGTTCGGCTCGCTCGTGGTGCCGCCGGTGCTCGACCTGCTCAACACCGCGTTCGGCTTCGCCGGCGCGCCCGGCGCGGGGCCGAACGCGCTCTCCGCGCCGCAGGCGGGGCTGATCTCGTCGCTGGCCAAGGGCGTGCTGGGCGGCAGCCTCAACTGGCCGATGCTCGGCTGGGGCGCGGTGGCGGGCGTCATCTTCATCGCGCTCGACGAGACGCTCGGCGCGCTCGGGCGCCTGCGCCTGCCGCCACTCGCGGTCGGGATCGGCATCTACCTGCCGATGGCGGTGATCCTGCCGGTGACGATCGGCTCGTTCGTCGGCTGGCTCTACGATCGCTGGGCCGACCGCACGGGCAACCCCGAGCTGGCGCGCCGCCTGGGCGTGCTGACGGCCACCGGGATGATCGTCGGCGAGAGCCTGTGGGGCGTCGCCTTCGCCGGCATCGTCGCCACCGCAGGCGGCGACGCGCCGCTGGCGCTGGTGGGCGACGGCTTCGCGCTGCCGGCGCTGATCGGCGGGACGGCGCTGTTCGTGGCGCTGGTGTGGTGGCTTTATCGGAAGACGCGACAAGCAGCGTGTGCTTGACGTCGAGGTGAGTTGAACGGCGGGGCGAGGTCAGCGTCAGCCGCCCAGCAAGCGCCGACGGCAAAGCCGCCGTCGTGACGTCGGACGGATTCGGCTGCGGCCGGCCGGCCGGCCGGCCGAGGCGCTGCGCGGCGATGCCGAGCACCGGCGCAGGCGTGGCGGCGCCTGCGCCTCAGCCCATCGCCGCCAGCAATTCCCCGATCGGCACGAAGGCGAAGCCGATCGAGCTGTCCGCGATCCCGTAGGGCAGGAACAGCTGGTCGCCATGCCGGATCGCGCCGCAACTATACACCACGTTGGGCACATAGCCCTCGCGGTCCTGGTCCTTGGCCGCGAGGATCGGCTCCCGCGTGCGGGCCAGCACCTTGGCCGGATCGTTCTTGTCGAGCAGCGCCGCGCCGATCGAGTATTTGCGCATCGCGCCGACGCCGTGGGTCAGCACCAGCCAGCCCTCGTCCAGCTCGATCGGCGGCCCGCAATTGCCGATCTGCACCAGCTCCCAGGGGAACAGCGGCGTCAGGATCTTCGCGCCGTCATCCCAATGGGTCAGGGTGTCGGACTTGAGCAGGAACAGGTTCTCGCCGTCCGAGCGGCCCATCATCATATATTGGCCGCCGACCTTGCGCGGGAACAGCGCCATGCCCTTGTTGCGTGACGCCGCGCCCGTCATCGGCACGAGATCGAACGCGCGGAAGTCGCGGGTGCGCATCAGCTCGGACTGGATCACCGAGCCGTTATAGGCGGTATAGGTGCCGATCCATTCGACGCTCTCGTCGTCATGCTGGAACTGGACGATGCGCAGATCCTCCAGTCCCTTGGACTGCGCGGCGGTGATCGGGAAGATGACGGTGCCCGACAGCGTGCTGTCGCGGTGGCGATAGATCGTCACCGGCCCTTCCGGCTGCTCCTCGTCCTGCCCCGGCGTCACCATGTCGGTGGCGGTGGCGAACGGCGGCTCGGGCGCGAGCTTCAGCTGCCGATCTTCGGTGATGATCCCCTCGCGGAAGGCGACCGAGGAGATGTGCCCCTCGCCCACCGCGCGCATCGACATCAGGAGGCGCATCGAGCCCGCCGGCATGCCGGACTGGTCGAAATGCGGCACCGCGCTCGGATTCATCAGCGCGGCGGCCGCGTAGCTGTATTCGTGACAGAAATAGGCGCCGATCAGCTGGCGGCGCTCGTCGCCGATCTCGGCGCCGTTGAGGCCGAGCAGTTCCTCGACCTGGTCGTAGCGGGTCATGAACACGCGCCGGGTCTGCCAGTGCCGCGCCTCGAAATCCTTGAGCACGGTTTCCAGCTGCGCGCGCGCCTCGGCGGCGGTCATCGCCAGCACCTCGCGCACCAGCCGCTCGGTGCGGCCGCCGCCCTTCTGCGCAATATGGAACGGGCGCACCACGACGCGCGACGGGTCCGCGTGCAGCCGCATGCCGTGGGTCACCAGATCCATGCAGAAAACGCCCCGCCCCAAAACCTTACGCCCAACCGGCGCGAGCGAGGCTACGCGGCGGCGACTTGCGTCCCTGCCACGCTTTGCTCCGCCTGGCCAAGCCCCGAAATGGCGCAGGAAGCGAGCTGCAGGGCCAGAATCGACTCCGCGCCCTGATTGCGGTTGAGTCCGGTCGGCATCAGCCCGTCGAAACAGCCGCCGTCCTCCTGGCTGGCGAGCGGCAGGTCGAGATCGTTGACACCCAGGAACCAGCGATAGGCGCGCTCGGCCTCCGCCGCCCAACGCGGATCGCGGGTGGCGCGGAAGGCCTCGACACAGGCGTCGACGGTCGCTTGCGCCTCCAGCGGCTGCTGGTCGTATTTGAGCGGCTGGCCATAGGGACGATGGAAACTCTCGGTGCCGACCGCGCGGAAACGACCCTCGGGCGAGGTCTGCTTCCCGCAGATCCAGGCCAGCGTCGACAGCCCGCACTCGACCAGGTCCGCCCGCTTCAGGGCACGCCCGGCGGCGATCAGCGCCTGGGGCAGGCGGGCATTGTCATAGGCCAGCACGATCTCGAACCACTGCCATTCGGGCCGCCGGGTCTCTTCCAGCACCGCGAGATGCGCGTCGGGGAAGCGGGCCAGGATGGCGCGCGACAGCTCGTGGCCGGGCCTGGCCTCCAGCATCGCCGCCGCGCCCAGCATCGCGAAACTCTGCGCCCGCAGCGATTGCAGTTCCAGCGCCAGGCTGGCCGTCGCATCGAACAGGTTGGTCGCCCAGTCACGATGCTTGGTGTCCTTGGCGTCGCGCGCGGTCACGCCCAGCGCCCACAGGGTGCGCCCGTTCGAGTCCTCGGACCCCACGTCCTCGCACCAGGTCCGGTCGAAGTTCATGAAGTTCCGGTAGCGGCGCGCCTCGGGGTTCCAGGCGTACTGGACGAATGCACCGTAGATCGTCGTCCACTTGTCGCGCTGGGCGTCATCGAGCCCCGGCATCGCGCTCATCAGCATCAGCGCGCGCGCGTTGTCGTCGATGCAATAGCCGTGGCGGCGGTCGGGCACCGAATAGATCGAGTGCTGCAGCATGCCGGTGGAGTCGCTCATGCGCTCCACCGCCGCCATGTCGGGCTTGAGCGCCTCGATCTTGCGGTCGGGCTTGGCGAGCCGGCGCGGGCGCGCCGCGACCCCCTCCAGTGTCGCGGCGAGCGTGGCTTCCGCCAGCCGCGGCCAGATCATCGTCCGGCCACGGGCATAGGCGCGCTCCGACAGCGCATGGCGCGCGGCGGCGTCGCCCAGCAGACGGCCGATCTCGCGCCCGAAGCTTGCCGCATCGTCGAAGGGCACCAGCACGCCATGGCCGCCGTCCAGGATCTCGCAGGCATGGACATAGGGAGTGGAGACCACCGCCTTGCCGACGCCCACCGCATAGGCGAGCGTGCCGCTCGTGATCTGGGCGGGGTTCTTGTAGGGCGTGCAGTAGAGGTCGGCGGCCTGGAGATAGTCGATCAGGCGATCGTAGGCGACGAACCCGTCGATGAACGCGACATGGTCGGCGACCCCGCGCTCCGCGGCCAGCGCCTTGAGCCGGTCGCGATAGGCCTCGCCCTCGCGCGCCACCAGATGCGGATGCGTCGCGCCGAGCACGACGTACAGCAGGTCGGGATGGTTCGCGACGACCTGCGGCAGCGCCTCGATCACCGTCTCGATGCCCTTGCCAGGCGAGAGCAGGCCGAAGGTGAGCACCACCTGGCGCCCTTCCCAGCCGAACCGCGGCTTGAAGCTGTCCGGATCGACCAGCGCACGATCCGGCACGCCGTGCGGGATCAGCACCAGCTGGCGCGGGTTGGCGCCGTAGACGCGGGTCAGGATCTCGCGCCCGCGCTCGGCCATGACGACCACCTTGGCGGCGCGCCGCAGCAGGCCTTCCATCACCCGGCGCTGGTCGGCATCGGGCTGCTCCAGCACCGTGTGCAGCGTCACGATCAGCGGCGCGGTGGTGCGATCGAGGAGCTGCAGGATGTGCTCGCCCGCCGGGCCGCCGAAGATGCCGTATTCGTGCTGCAGCCAGATTGCCTGCGCCCCGCTCTCCCCGATGCGGCGCGCGGCGTCGACATAGTCGGCCAGATCCTGTTCGGCGATCGCACAGGTCACTTCGGGCGGATAGGCGTAGGCGCCGGGCTCGTCGTCGATCGCGTATACGTCGACGGCGATCTCGGGAAAGCGGGAGCGCGTGGCCTCGTAGACGTCGGTGGTGAAGGTCGCGATACCACACTGGCGCGGCAGGAAGTTTCCGATCAGCGCCAGCCGGGTGATCCGCGTCGCGTCAGAGGCCTGACCCATGTTTCCGCTCATGCTCCTGCACAACGTCCACCTTGCACTCGGATGAACCGATTAACAAAGATATGGTTGCACCGATGTTGCATTGCAACACGGCCGACCGCCGCAGCTGCGAAGCGGTTCACCGCGGGCGAGCGACGGATCAGCCCCTTCCCCGATAGGGCGCCACGCCCTGATCCGGCAGCCAGAGCTCGACGGGCGGCGACCCGGATTGCCAGAAGACGTCGATCGGGATGCCGCCGCGCGGATACCAATAGCCGCCGATCCGCAGCCAGCGCGGCCTCATCTCGCCGAACAGCCGCTCGCCGATGCCGACGGTACAGTCCTCGTGGAAGGCGGCGTGATTGCGGAAGCTGCCCAGGAACAGCTTGAGCGACTTGGATTCGACGATCGTCTCGCCCGGGACATAGTCGATGACGAGATGCGCGAAATCCGGCTGCGCGGTGACCGGGCACAGCGAGGTGAACTCGGGCACCGCGAACCGGACGAGATAGGTGCGCCCGGGCCGGGGATTGGGCACATAGTCGAGCACCGCCGCCGCCGGCGAGGCGGGCAGTGCGCTGGGATGACCTAGGTGAAGGGGAGCCGTCATCGCGGCTATCTAGCCGCCGCCTGGCGGAATAAAAAGAGAACGTGACCGTTCTCGTCCCGATTCTCGGCGATCAGCTCTCGCTCGGCATCAGCGCGCTCCGCGACGCGGACCCGGCGGACACGGCCGTGCTGATGATGGAGGTCGCCGACGAGACGACCTATGTCCGCCACCACCGGCAGAAGCTCGCCTACATCCTCTCGGCGATGCGCCACCACGCCGATGCGCTGCGGGCGGCCGGGTGGACGGTGGATTATGTCCGCCTCGACGATCCGGACAACAGCGGCAGCTTTACCGGCGAGGTCGCCCGCGCCGTCGCGCGCCACGCGCCCGAGCGCATCGTCGCCACCGAGGCGGGCGAATGGCGCGTCGCGGCGATGCTCGACGTCTGGCAGACGCTGTTCGGCCTGCCCGTCGAGATCCGCGCGGATACCCGCTTCCTCGCCAGCCACGCCGACTTCGCCGAATGGGCCGAGCGCCGGGCGAGCCTGACGATGGAATGGTTCTACCGCGAGATGCGCGCGAAGACCGGCCTGCTGATGGATCAGGGCAAGCCCGCGGGCGGCCGCTGGAACTTCGACAAGGAGAACCGGAAACCCGCGCGGGACGACCTGCTCATGCCGCGCCCGCTCGCCTTCGCACCCGACGCGATCACGCGCGAGGTGCTGGACCTCGTTGCCCAACGCTTCCCGCGCCATCCCGGCTCGCTCGACGGCTTCGCCTGGGCGGTCACCGCCGCCGACGCGGAGGCGCAGGCCGCGTATTTCTTCGCCCACGCGCTGCCGAAATTCGGGGATTACGAGGACGCGATGCTCACGGGCGAGCGACATCTGTGGCACTCGATCCTGTCGCCCTACCTCAACTCCGGCCTGCTCGACCCGCTCGACCTCTGCCGCCGCGCCGAGGCCGAGTATTGCGCCGGTCGCGCCCCGCTCAATTCGGTGGAAGGATATATCCGCCAGATCATCGGCTGGCGCGAATACATGCGCGGCGTCTACTGGCGCGAGGGGCCGGATTACGTCCACCGCAATCACCTGCGCCACACCCGCAACCTGCCGGCCTGGTACTGGACCGGCGAGACCGACATGCACTGCCTGCGCGAGGCGATCGGCCAGACGCTCGCCACCGCCCACGCGCACCACATCCAGCGGCTGATGGTGACGGGCAATTTCGCGCTGCTGATCGGCGCGGACCCCGCCCAGGTCCATCGCTGGTATCTGGAGGTCTATCTCGACGCCTATGAATGGGTCGAGCTGCCCAACACGCTCGGCATGAGCCAGTTCGGCGACGGCGGCATGCTCAGCTCCAAGCCCTATGTCTCGTCGGGCGCGTATATCGATCGGATGAGCGACTATTGCCGCCACTGCCGTTACGACGTGAAGCAGCGTTTGGGGCCGGACGCCTGCCCCTTCAACGCGCTCTACTGGGATTTCCTGGCGCGCCACGAGGACACGCTCGGGCGCAACCGTCGGCTCGGGACAGTCTATGGGAACTGGCATCGGCAGTCCGGCGAGCTACAGCAGGCGACCCGCGCGCAGGCGGCGGCGTTCCTGCGCCAATTCGACGCAGGTGGCCCCGACGGCTACTGAGGCCGCCACGAGGAACAGGAGTCTGACGGCATGGACGCGCTGGTAACGACGCAATGGCTGGCGAGTGAGCTCGGCGCGAGCGACCTCCGGATCGTCGACGCGACCTATCTCGACGCCGCCGGCGGCCGCGACGCGAGCGCCGAATACGAGCAGGCGCACATCCCCGGCGCGGTGTTCATGAACCTGGGCGAGCTGCGCGACACCGACACGGACCTGCCGATGATGCTGCCGTCCGCGGAGAAGTTCGCCAGCCGCATGCAGAGCCTGGGCCTGGGCGACGGCAGCCGCATCGTGCTCTACGACACCTCGCCCTGGCACACCGCCGCACGGGCGTGGTGGATGCTGCGCCATTTCGGCGCGCACGATGTCGCCATCCTCGACGGCGGTCTGACGAAATGGCGCGCCGAGGGCCGCGAGACGGCAGCGGGCAAGGAGCAGCTGCGCCACCGCCATTTCACCGTCTGGGCCGGCGCGGAGGGCGTGCGCACGCTCGATCAGATGCAGCGAAATCTCAGCAGCGGCGGCGAGCAGGTGCTGGACGCCCGCTCCGCCGCGCGGTTCACCGGCGAGGAGCCGGACCCGCGGCCCGCTACTCATGCCGGCCACATCCCGGGATCGAAGAACCTGCCCTATACCGAGCTGTTCGAGGCGGACGGGACGTGGAAGCGGGGCGAGGCGCTGCGCCAGGCGTTCGCCGCGGCGAGCGTCGATCTCGACAGGCCGATCGTCACCACCTGTGGTTCGGGCATCACCGCGGCGACGCTGCTGTTCGGCCTGCACCTGCTGGGCAAGGACGGGGCGCTCTACGACGGCAGCTGGTCCGAATGGGGCGCGAGCCGCGACACGCACAAGGCGATGGGGGCGGCATAGCGCGGCAGCCGGCGACGTCCGGCTGACTCGCGCAAGCCCGGCCGGCGTAGCGTAGCTACGACCGACGACGCGGCTTCGCCGCGACGGCAGCCCCGGCCTCCGTCATGCTGAACTTGTTTCAGCATCCATCTCCGGTCTAGCCCTCTCGTCTGAGCGTCTTGCCCGATCCGACCATGGATGCTGAAACGAGTTCAGCATGACGGGGAGCACGCATGACGGGAGCCGTAATGCCGGAAGACGACCAGCCCCTCTCCCCCGCCACCCGCGTGGTGCAGGCAGGCCGCCGCCCCGAATGGACCGGCGGCGTCGTCAACCCGCCGGTCTGGCGCGCCTCGACCATCCTTTACGATTCTGTCGCTGACCTGCGCGCGCGCGGCGCCGGCGACACGCATCACCGCCTGTTCTACGGCCGCCGGGGCACGCCGACGCAATGGTCGCTCGCCGATGCGCTGACCGAGCTGGAGCCGGGCGCGCACGCGACGTTCCTCTATCCGTCCGGCGTCGCCGCGATCGCCGCGGCGCTGCTTTCCGTCCTATCGCCCGGCGACGAGCTGCTGCTGGTCGACAGCGCCTATGATCCGACGCGCAGCCTCGCATCGGGGCTGCTCCAGCGGCTCGGCATCACGACGCGCTTCTACGATCCGACGATCGGCGGCGGCATCGCCGAGCTGATCGGGGAGCGCACCCGGGCCGTGTTCCTCGAGAGCCCCGGCAGCCTCACCTTCGAGGTGCAGGACGTGCCCGCGATCTGCGCCGCCGCCCGCGCGCGCGGTTGCGCGACGCTGCTCGACAACACCTGGGCGACGCCGCTGCTGTTCCCTGCGCTCGCGCACGGCGTCGATCTCGCGATCCTCGCCTGCACCAAATATGTGGTCGGCCATTCCGACGCGATGCTCGGCTCGGTCACGGCTACGCCGGAACGCTGGACGGCGCTGCGCGACACCAGCTTCCAGCTCGGCCAGGTCGCCAGCCCCGACGATTGCTGGCTCGGCAGCCGCGGCCTCAGGACCATGGCCATCCGCCTCGCGCAGCACGGCACATCGGCGCTGACGATCGCGCAATGGCTGCAGGGCCGGCCTGAAGTGGCCGACGTGCTGCATCCCGCCCTGCCCGGCGGCCCCGGCCACGCCCTGTTCGTGCGGGACTTCAACGGTGCCGCCGGGCTGTTCGCCTTCACGCTGGCAGGCGGCGGCGAGGAGGCCCGCGCGGCGCTGATCGACACGCTGGCGCTGTTTGGGATCGGCTATAGCTGGGGCGGGTTCGAGAGCCTCGCCATCCCCATCGATCCTGATCGCCATCGTGCCCTGCCCCAACCCGCGCGCGCCGGGCCGATGGTGCGCCTGCAGATCGGGCTGGAGGACGCCGACGATCTCATCGCCGACCTGGCGCGCGGGCTGGCGGCGTGGCGGGAGGCGCTCTGACGCTGCAACCACTCGCGTCATCCCGGCCTTGAGCCGGGATCCCGCTTTCGTGTTCTTGAACGGGCGACGCCGCGCCAAAGCCGCGTCGTCGGACGGGGCTGAAGCCTCGCCGGCCGGGCCAGTGAGCGTGGAGCGTAGCTGCGCTACACTCTCTCGCTCACTTGGCGACGGCCCTGGCGTCCTGCCCGTCGCCCTCGGGTGCGGCCACGATGTCCCGCGTCGTCGCGCCCTTGTCGACCACGGTCGTCTTGGGATCGCCCACCGCCGAGCGGATACCGGGATCGGCGCTGTCGCCGCCGGCCTGGCCCACCACGCCGCGCTCGGCGGCGCTGCGCTGCGCGGAGCCGCCGAACAGCGCGTCGAGCGCCTGCGCCTGCGGGTTGGTGTCGCCCGGCCGCGCCGCGCCGGGCGCCGGCGGCACCAGCGCATAGTCGGGGGGGATCACCAGCGGCGCCTGGCGCGCCACCGCGAACTCGTCCGGCCCCTGGCCGCCCAGCCGCCGCCCGCCACAGCCGCTCAGCGCCGCGGCGATCGCGACGCCCCCGGCCAGCGCCATCATCTTACGCATGGGAACTCTCCTGAACCTGCCCGCGCCGCGGCCCGAGCAACGCCCGCACCAACAGGACGAGCACGCCTACCGTAATCGCCGCGTCGGCGACATTGAAGACCAAAAAGGGACGCCAGTCGCCGATGTGGAGGTCGGCGAAGTCGATCACGCAGCCGGGATAGCGCACGCCGCCGCTGGTGATCTTGCCGAACAGCGGCGCCGGGATCAGCCGGTCGGCGATGTTGCCGAGCGCGCCGCCGAAGATGCAGCCGAGCGCCAGCCGGTCCGCCGGCGACCGCTCGCGCCACAGCCACACCAGCACCGCCGCGGCGATCCCCGACGTCACGACCGTCAGGGCCACGCGCACCCAGGCGGTGTCGCTGAAGCTGCCGAGCAGCCCCAGCGAGATCCCGCAATTGGCCACGAACGTGAAGCGGAAGAAGCCGGTCACCTCGCGCACGCCCGCCAGATCGTCGAGATCGAGCACGCCGGTGATCCAGTATTTCACCGCCTGATCGACCGCGAACACGAGCGTCGCGGCGATCAGCGCGGGCGCCGGGGAGCGGCTCACACCACGACGACCGCTCACGCGACCACCGCGTCGCAGCGGTCGCACAGCGCGCCGTCCTCGGCCACATCCGGCAGGTGCCGCCAGCATCGCCCGCATTTCAGATACGCCGTCCGCGTCACGCCCAGCTCTCCCCTGTCGACGCGCGCGACGATGAACGCCTCGGCCAGCGCCGGCGCGGACAGCGGCAGCGCGGGCACGCACACCTCGGCCTCCAGGCTGGAGCGCACCACCTTGTCGCGCCGCAGCGGCTCGATCGCCTCCGTCACCGCGCGCCGCAGCGCCCGCACCTCGCGCCACCGCTCGCCGACCGCGTCGTCGCCGGGCAGCGCCGGCAGCTCGGGCCATTCGAGGAAGTGGACCGAGCCGTCCTCCGACGGGAAGCGCGCCTGCCACACCTCCTCGGCGGTAAAGACCAGGATCGGCGCGGCATAGCGGACCAGGGCGTGGAACAGCGTGTCGAGCACGGTGCGATACGCCCGCCGGGTGGCGTCGCTTGCCGCGTCGCAATAGAGCGAGTCCTTGCGGACATCGAAGAAGAAGGCGCTGAGGTCGTCCTGCGCGAAGTCGGTCAGCAGCCGCAGATAGCGGGTGAAGTCATAGGCCTCCACCGCCGCGCGCAGCTCGACGTCGAGTCGCCCGAGCAGCTCCAGCACATAGCGCTCCAGCTCCGGCATCGCCGCGACCGCGACACGCTCGTCGTCGGTGAAGCCGTCTAGCGCCCCGAGCAGGTAGCGGAAGGTGTTGCGCAGCTTGCGATAGCCGTCGGACGCGGTCGCCAGCACCTCCTTGCCGATCCGCACGTCCTCGAAATAGTCGGTCGAGGCGACCCACATGCGCAGGATGTCCGCCCCGCTCTCGCCGATCACCTTGAGCGGATCGACGACGTTGCCGAGCGACTTGGACATCTTGCGGCCCTTGTCGTCCAGCGCGAAGCCGTGCGTCAGCACGGCGTCATACGGCGCGCGCCCGCGCGTGCCGCAGCTCTCCAGCAGCGACGACTGGAACCAGCCGCGATGCTGGTCGGAGCCTTCGAGATACAGGTTGGCGCGCACGCCCTCGCCGTGACGCTGCTCGATCGTGAAGACGTGGGTCGAGCCGCTGTCGAACCACACGTCGAGGATGTCGCGCTGCGGCTCATAGTCCGCGAGCGCGTGGTCCGGCCCGAGCAGCGCCTGATGATCGGCGGTGAACCACGCATCCGCCCCACCCGCGCGAAAGGCGTCGACGATCCGCGCGTTCACCGCCGGATCGCTGAGATACGCGCCCGTCGCGCGGTGGACGTAGAGCGCGATCGGCACCCCCCAGGCGCGCTGGCGGGAGATCACCCAGTCGGGGCGCTGCTCGACCATCGCGCGGATGCGGTTCTCGCTGCGGGCGGGCACCCACCTGGTGCGGGAGATCGCATCGAGCGCGAGGTCGCGGAGGGTTGGGACGTTACCCTTCTCCCTCTCCCCTTCGGGGGAGAGGGTCGGGGAGAGGGGCCGTGCACGATGCGCAGCACCCGCGTGCTGCCCCTCTCCCGACCTCCCCTGAAGGGGAGAAGGAGAGTCCATCGCGATGAACCATTGCGGGGTGGCGCGGAAGATCACCTTCGCCTTCGACCGCCACGAATGCGGGTAGCTGTGCGCGTAATCGTCGCTCGCGGCGAGCAGCGCGCCGGCCGCGCGCAGGTCGGTGCAGATCGGGCCGTCGGCGCCGACGAACTTCTTGTTGATGACGCTGCCCTGCCCGCCGAGCCACGTCCAGTCGGCGCGGTACATCCCCGCGCCATCGACCGCGAACACCGGCTCGATCCCCTGCGCCTTGCAGAGCAGGAAATCGTCCTCGCCATGATCGGGCGCCATGTGGACGAGCCCGGTGCCGGCATCGGTGGTGACGAAATCGCCCGGCAGAAACGGTCGCGGCTTAGCGAAGAACCCGCCGAGATGGTGCATCGGATGGCGGGCGACGGCGCCGGCGAGATACTTGCCTTCGAGCGAGTTCAGATAGCCGGTACCGAGCTCATACGGCCAGACAGAATATTTCGCTTCTCCATACTGCGCGTCCAGGCTCTTCTGTAGCCGCCTAAAAAAGCTTTCCTCCAAGTCGCGGGCGATGAGAACACATCGCTGTGCGTAAGGCAGTAGCTGTTTTTGCTCATCTATCGGCAGCGCCGGCCCGTGTGGCCCCTGATGGACCTCGACAGCCTGTATCGTGTATTCGACGTCGGGATTGTAAGCGAGCGCTTGATTTACGGGAATCGTCCAGGGCGTTGTGGTCCAGATCACAGCCAAGGGGGAGCCGTAGCGCGCGTATTCTTTGCTGAAGCCGTCGAAATACCGATAAGCGGGCATGTCGACGATCTCGAACGCCACGTCGATCTGGGTCGAGACGACGTCCTCGTATTCGACCTCCGCCTCGGCCAGCGCGGTCTTCTCGACCGGGCTCCACATCACCGGCTTGGCGCCGCGATAGAGCTGGCC
>NZ_CAXUEK010000078.1:0-12214 GCF_964250165.1 uncultured Sphingomonas sp.
GCGCCGACGATGCCGTGGCCGCCGTAGAACTTATGCTCGACCGAGAACATGTGCATCGAGCCGCCCTTGCCCTTGCTGATCCCGGCCGCGCGCCCGGTCAGCTCGGCCATCACGTCCTTGGGATCGATCCCGCACAGCAGCATGTGGCCATGGTCGCGATAGCCGGTAATCACCGAATCCTTGTCGCTCAACGCGGACTGCAGCCCGACCGCCACCGCCTCCTGGCCGATGTACAGATGGCAGAAGCCGCCGATCAGCCCGAGCCCATAGAGCTGCCCCGCCTTCTCCTCGAAGCGGCGGATCAGCAGCATCTGCCGATAAAAGGTCAGCAGCTCGTCCTTGGACGCCTCATAGGGCTGTGGTTCATCGGGACGCTCGCGATTGGGTGCGGGCGGCGGGGCGGTGCGTACGGCGGCTCTGGCCAAGGTGGTGGGCCCTTGTTTCCGGGGAGGAACGTCAGCCTATAGTCCCGCCAAGCCCGCATCGGCAACGCCGCGCCTTGCCCTTGCGCCATCCGGCCGCGTAAGGCCGCCGCGATGGCCGCAGCCCCGCACCCGCTCACCATCGCCAACTTCCGCGCCTATTGGCTGTCGCGGCTCGCCGGCACGATCGCGATCAGCGCGCAGGGCATCATCATCGGCTGGCAGGTCTATGGCCTGGCGCGGCAGACGCTGGACGTCCGCCAGTCGGCGTTCCTGCTCGGCATGATCGGGCTGGTCCAGTTCGTGCCGCTTTTCCTGCTGACGCCCGTGGTCGGACTGGCGGCGGACAGCGTCGACCGGCGCTGGATCGTCCGGAGCACGACGGCACTGCTCACGGTCAACGCGGCGGTGCTGGGTTTCCTGACCTGGCAGGACCGGCTGTCGCTGCCCTTCCTGTTCACGGCCGCGATGTTCGTCGGCGTGGCGCGCGCCTTTTCCGGCCCGGCCTATTCGGCGCTCGCGCCCAATCTGGTGCCGCGCGAGGTGCTGCCGACGGCGATCGCGGTGTCCTCGATCGCCTGGCAGGTGGGCACCATCGCCGGCCCGAGCGTGGGCGGGCTGCTCTATGCGATCCATCCGGACGTGGCGTATGGCACGATCGCCGCCCTGCTGCTGCTCGCGCTCGGCTTCATGTTCCTGATCGGCCCGGTGCCGCAGCCCGCCGCGCAGACCGATCGCCACCCGCTGCAGCGCATCGCCGACGGCTTCCGCTATGTCCGCCGCAACCGGCTGGTGCTCGCCACCATCACCCTCGACCTGTTCGTGGTGCTGCTCGCCGGCGCGACGGCGCTGCTGCCGATCTACGCCCGCGACATCCTGCATGTCGGCGCGCGCGGTCTGGGCTTTCTCGCCGCCGGCATGGGGATCGGCGCGGCGGCCGGCTCGATCTGGTTCTCGTTCCGGCCGATGAAGGCGGACGTCGGCGTCAAGATGCTGATCGCGGTCTGCATCTTCGCGGTCGCCATCCTGGTGTTCGGGGTATCCCGCTCCTTCCCGCTCAGCTTGACGGCGCTGATCGTGGCGGGCGCGGCGGACATGGTGTCGGTCTATGTCCGCTCCTCGCTGATCCAGCTGCACACGCCCGATGCGATGCGCGGGCGGGTGAGCGCGGTGTCGCAGCTCACCATCTCCGCCTCCAACGAGCTGGGCGAGGCGGAGACCGGGCTCATGGCGTCGCTGCTCGGCCCGGTCGGCGCGGTGGCGGTCGGCGGCGTCGCGGCGTTGGCGATCGTGCTGGCCTGGTCGCAGCTTTTCCCGGAACTCAAGCGCGCCAAGACCTTTGACCTGCCCAAGACGCTCGATCTCGAGCCGCAGCACGGAGTAGCCACGCCATGAAGGCCGACACGATCCTCCAGACGATCGGCGACACGCCGCATATCCGCCTCCACCGGCTCTTTCCGGACAGCGAGGTGTGGATCAAGTCCGAACGCGCCAATCCCGGCGGCTCGATCAAGGACCGCATCGCGCTCGCCATGATCGAGGCGGCCGAAGCCTCGGGCGAGCTCAAGCCCGGCGGCACGATCGTCGAGCCGACCAGCGGCAACACCGGCATCGGCCTCGCCATGGTCGCCGCGGTCAAGGGCTACAAGCTGGTGCTGTGCATGCCCGAGAGCATGTCGCTGGAGCGCCGCCGGCTGATGCTGGCCTATGGCGCGAGCTTCGATCTGACGCCGCGCGAGAAGGGCATGAAGGGCGCGATCGAGCGCGCGACCGAGATCGTCGCCGCGACGCCGGGCGCCTGGCTGGCGCAGCAGTTCGAGAACCCGGCCAATATCGAGGTCCACGTCCGCACCACCGCGCAGGAGATCCTGAGCGACTTCCGCGAGACCCCGATCGATGCGATCATCACCGGCGTCGGCACCGGTGGCCACATCACCGGCGTCGCGCAGGTGCTCAAGAAGGAGTGGCCGCAGCTCAAGGTCTTCGCGGTCGAGCCGGCGTTGTCGCCGGTCATCGCCGGCGGCCAGCCGGGGCCGCACCCGATCCAGGGCATCGGCGCGGGCTTCGTGCCCAAGAACCTCCACACCGACCTGCTCGACGGCGTCATCGAGGTCGACGCGGCCATCGCCAAGGACATGGCCCGCCGTTCCGCCCGGGAGGAAGGTATGCTGGTCGGGATCAGCTCGGGCGCGACGCTCGCGGCTATCCTGCAGAAGCTGCCCGACCTGCCCGACAACGCCCGCGTGCTCGGCTTTAACTACGATACGGGCGAGCGGTATCTGTCGGTGCCGGACTTCCTGCCCGAAGCGTGAAGCGGATCGTCGTCACGATTTTCTCACCTGTGGGACGTAGCTGACCCACGGGTGAGGAGAGACCGCGCCACATCATGACCATTCGCCCGCTCCACGCGCTGCTCGTCGCCATCGCCGTGCTCGCGATCGGCGTGCCCGTGCTGCTCGTCCGCCACGCGCCGTCCGCGGCGCCGACCGTGCACAAGCTGCCGCAGCTGCCGCCGCGGCGAATCGTGCCCCAGGCGGAGCTGCCCCCGGTCGAGCCGGTCCGGTTCGTCGCGCTCGCGCCCGACGATGCGCGCGCGTTCAACGCCACCGTGCCCTTCGCCGACGGCCCGAATCCGGCCGCCCGCCCCTATCGCTTCGCGGGCGGAACGGAGGATCGCGCGCGCGCCACCGACTGCCTCGCCGCCGCAGTGATCTACGAGGCCGGGGACGACACCACCGGCGAGAAAGCGGTGGCGCAGGTGATCCTCAACCGGCTGCGCCATCCCGCCTTCCCGAAGACGGTGTGCGGCGTGGTGTTCGAGGGATCGGAGCGGCCGACCGGCTGCCAGTTCACCTTCGCCTGTGACGGCGCGCTGGCCCGCCGGTCGCCGTCGCCTGCGGCCTGGACGCGGGCGAGGACGGTGGCGATGCGGGCGCTGAACGGAGCGGTGTACGGCCAGGTGGGCTATGCGACCCATTACCACACCGACTGGGTGGTGCCGTATTGGCAGTCCAGCCTCGACAAGATCGCCGCGGTGGAGACGCACCTGTTCTTCCGCTGGACCGGCTGGTGGGGAACCCCCGCCGCCTTTCACAATCCCGCCGCGCAGGCGGAGCCCGCGATTGCCAAGCTGGCGGCGCTGTCCGACGCGCATCGCATCGCCGCCGGCCTCTCCGACGAGGAGATCGCGGCCGCCGCGACCGCGGCAGACGCTACCGCCGCGCCCGCGCTCATTGCCGATGGCGGCGACGCCGTTACCCAAACTGCCGAGGCGCAGACCTTCCTCGCCACCCTTCCGGGGGAGGCTTCGCCGGACGGCTTCCCGGCGCTCGCTGCGCGCGCGTGCGCCGGGCATCCCTATTGCAAGTATCTGGCCTGGACGCCGTTCGCCGGCACTCCGGCGGCGTTGCCGATCACTCCGCGCCAGCAGGCGAGCATGGGCTTCAGCTATCTGCGGGATCGCGCGCGCGGCTTCGACAAGGCGCTGTGGAACTGCCAGCAGTTCAAGCGCGCCGACGCCGCCCAATGCATGAAGCCGCAGCTGGCGCTGCCGAGCGCGCTCGCGCCTTCGGTCAGCCCCGCGGCGGAGCACGGCCCGACCGAGCTGGGCGGCGTCCGCCGCCGGGGCTCGCCAATGCTGCCGATGTCGCCGCAGCCTCCGGCCACGCCGGCGGGCTGAGATCAGGCCGCCAGGAACTGCTCTGGAGCCAGCGCCATCAGCGCCGCCGCGCCGCCCTCGATTTGCCGCCGGAGCGAGCCCGTCTCGGGCAGCAGCCGCTCGCCATAGAAGCGGGCGGTCACCAGCTTGGCCTCCAGGAAAGCGGCATCGTCCTCGCCGGCGGCGGCCAGTCGTGCCGCGGCGCCCGCCATGCGCAGCCACATCAGCCCGAGCGCCACCAGCCCGGTCAGCCGCAGATACGGCACCGCCGCCGCCCCCGCCTGGTCCGGGTCCGTTACGGCATTGGCCATCAGCCACAAGGTCGCGCCCTGCAGGTCGTCGAGCGCCCGCTCCAGCCGTCCGGCTAGTTCGGCAGTCGCAGCGTCGGCCTTCGCCGCCCCGATCTCGGCGGCGACCAGCGCCAGGAAGGCCTGGATCGGCCGCCCGCCATGCTGCGCGAGCTTGCGCCCGACCAGGTCCATCGCCTGGACACCGTTGGTGCCTTCGTAGATCATCGCGATCCGCGCATCACGGACATATTGCTCCATCCCCCATTCGGCGATGTAGCCATGGCCGCCGAACACCTGCTGCATGTCGGTGGCGACCCGGTAGCCCATGTCGGTGCCGAACGCCTTGATGACGGGGGTGAGCAGCCCGATCAGGTCCGCCGCCAGCTGCCGCTCGCCGTCGTCGACCGAGAGCTGCTCCAGATCGACCTGCAGCGCCCCCCACAGGCACAGCGCGCGCAGCCCTTCGGTCAGTGCCTTGGCCTCCATCAGCATCCGGCGGATATCGGCGTGGACGAAGAGCGGGTCGGCCTTTTCCGCCGGCTCCTTGGCCCCGGTCAGCGCGCGACCCTGCCGCCGCTCTCGGGCATAGGCGACGGCGTTCTGATAGGCCGTCTCGGCAACGCCAAGCCCCTGCAGCCCCACGCCGAGCCGCGCGGCGTTCATCATCACGAACATGGCGCCCAGGCCCTTCATCTCCTCGCCCACCAGCCAGCCGGTCGCGCCGTCATAATTCATCACGCAGGTGGAGTTGGCGTGGATGCCCATCTTGTGCTCGATCGAGCCGCACGAGACGGCGTTGCGCGCGCCGCGCGAGCCGTCGGCGTTCACCAGCACCTTGGGCACCACGAACAGGCTGATGCCCTTGGACGAGTCCGGCGCGCCCGGTGTCTTGGCGAGGACCAGATGGATGATGTTGTCGGTCAGGTCGTGCTCGCCGGACGAGATGAAGATCTTGGTGCCGGTGATCGCCCAGCTACCGTCCGCCTGCGGCTCGGCGCGGGTGCGGATCAGCCCCAGATCGGTGCCGCATTGCGGCTCGGTCAGGTTCATCGTCCCGCCCCACTCGCCCGACACCAGTCTGGGCAGATAGAGCGCCTTCTGCTCCGCCGAGCCGGTCGCCGTCAGCGCCGCGATCGCGCCGTGGGTGAGACCCGGATACATCGCGAACGCCATGTTGGCGGAGATCATGTATTCTTGGAAGGCGGTCGCGACCACGTGCGGCATCCCCTGCCCGCCATAATCGGGATGGTTGCCCAGGGTCGCCCAGCCGCTCTCCACGAACTGTCGATAGGCCGCCTTGAACCCTGCCGGCGTGGTGACACTGCCGTCCGGGTGCCGCGTGCAGCCCTCCCGATCGCCCGACTGGTTGAGCGGAAACAGCACCTCTGCGACGAACCGGCCGCCCTCCACCAGCACCGCATCGACCACCTCGGGCGTCGCTGCCGCAAAGCCGGGCTGGTTCAGGTGCTGCGCGAGCCCGACGACATGCTCCAGCACGAAGCGGGTATCGCGGACGGGCGGAGTGTAGGTCGGCATGCTTATCCTTCGTCCTGGGCGCGGCCGGCTTCGAGCATGGCCACGAACTCCGCCAACTCGACGACGGCGGCGTCGATATCGTGCTTCTGCGCCTCCAGCGAGCGGATGCGCTCCCGGCAGCGCTCGATGGCGACCGCGCGCTGGTGGCGACGGCCGTCGCCGACGTCGTAGAGGTCGATCATCTCGCGGATCGCCGCCAGGCTGAAGCCCACCCGCTTGCCGCGCAGGATCCAGGCTAGCCGAGCGCGGTCGCGCTGCGAGTAGAGCCGCTGTGTCCCGCGCCGCTCGGGCGCGATCAGCCCCTCGTCCTCATAGAAACGCAGCGTCCGCGCGGTGATGGCGAACTCGCCGCACAGGTCGGTGATCGAGAAGCGATTGCGATCCGTCTGCGGCGGCACGACGGCGGGAGCAGCGCTCGGCATGGCCGGGCGCTAAGCGCCGTTTACGTCAACGTCAACTCAGACGCCGCAGAGCAGCCGGCCGTTCGCGCCGCGCAATGCGGCCGCCTCCGCTGCCGAGTCGCTCAGCCGCTCGACCGCGAACGCCGCCAGCGACGCCCGGCCGCGGCAGTAGCGCGCGCACCCGCCCGGCAGCGCGGCGGGAAAGGCGATCCGCTCGCCGTCGAAGCTCGCATCGAACCGGCAGCCGGCGAAGCTGACCCGCAGCCGAGCGCCGTGCTGCTCGGCCGTGCCCGACGCGGCGCAGGCCTGTCCCTCGCCATAGTCGACGCTCGCCCCCAGCCGCAGCACTCCGTCCGCGGCGAGCGCGCAGAGCCGGTCGGTGTCGCCGGCCCAGACTCCGGCCAACCCGACCGCGCCGGGAGCGGTCACCAGCCCGCGCGCGATCGCCGCCGCCTCCAGCCGCCCGCCCGCCGTGTCGTCGGCCGCCGGCGCGCGGTGACAGCCCACCAGCGCCAACGCGACGAGCAGGACCGCCCTCACGACAGCGGCGCCAGCCGCTCGCCCTCGATCCGGCGGTAGAAGCACGAGCGCGCGCCGGTGTGGCAGGCCGGCCCGGCGGGATCGACGATGAGCTGTACAGCATCCTGGTCGCAGTCGATCCGCAGCTCGACGACGCGCAGCACATGGCCGGAGGTCTCGCCCTTGCGCCACAGCCGCCGGCGGCTTCGCGACCAGAAATGCGCTTCGCCCGTCGCCTGCGTCAGGTCGAGCGCCTCGCGATCCATGTGCGCGACCATCAGCAGCGCGCCCGACGTCCGGTCGGTCACCACCGCGGTGATCAGTCCGACCGCGTCCCAGGCGGGGTCGAGCGCGGTGGCGGTCTCGCGGTGATCGTCCATGGCGGCCAGATAGCGAGCAAGGGCGGGGCACAACAAGGTGGGGGCGAAGGGTTTGACGTGCGCCGGCCGCTGCCGCATCGTCGCCTGCAAAGGAGAGAGGCCATGGCCACCGCCCTCGAGATCGACGGACTCGATCTGCTCGACGACGTCGAGACGATGCCGCTCGCGCAGCTCAACCCGGCGCGTGCGCAGCGGTTCAAGGACGACACGATCTGGCCCGTCTTCGCCCGGCTACGGCGCGAGGACCCGGTCCACTTCACGCCCGCGAGCGAGTTCGGCCCCTATTGGTCGATCACCCGCTGGGCCGACATCATGGCCATCGACGTCAATCACGAGGCCTTCTCCTCGGCCCAGGGCATCGCCCTGCCCAACCTGGAGGCGCTCGCCGAGCAGGAGCGCGTGATGGGGCCGCGCCGGCGCGGCAATGCCGGGTTCATCACCATGGACGAACCCGAGCATAGCAAGCATCGCAAGGCGGTGACGCCCACGGTCGCGCCGGCCAACCTCGCGCTGCTCGCCCCGCTGGTGCGCGAACGCGCCGGGCAGATCCTGGATGCCCTCCCGATCGGCGAGACCTTCGACTGGGTGGACATGGTGTCAAAGGAGCTGACCGCGATGACGCTGGCCACGCTGTTCGACTTCCCGTTCGAGGAGCGGCGCAAGCTGACCTACTGGTCCGACGTTATCACCAACCTGCCCGGCCATGGCCCGGTGCGCGACTGGCCGCACAAGTTCGAGGTGTTCGGCAAATGCTTCGGCCGCTTCGACGCGATCTGGCACGAGCGGCTGGACAGCGGCGGCGGCAACGACCTGATCTCGATGCTCACCCAGAATCCGGCGACGCGCGAGATGGACCGCGAGCAGTATCACGGCACCGTGGTGCTACTGATCGTCGGCGGCAACGACACGACGCGCAACACCATCTCGGGCAGCCTGTATGCGCTTAACAAGAACCCCGACCAGTATGACAAGCTGCGCGCGGACCCCGGCCTGATCCCGTCGATGATGTCGGAGACGATCCGCTGGCAGACCCCGCTCGCCCATATGGCGCGGACCGCCACGCGCGACGTCGAGGTCGGCGGCAAAACGATCCACACCGGCGACAAGGTCGTGATGTGGTATATTTCCGGTAATCGCGACGAGACCAAGATCGACCGGCCGGACGACTATGTCATCGATCGGGCGCGCCCGCGCGAGCACCTGTCGTTCGGCTTCGGCGTCCATCGCTGCGTCGGCAATCGCGTCGCCGAGATGCAGCTGACGATCATCTGGGAGGAAATCCTGAAACGCTTTCCCGACATTCGCGTCATGGCGGAGCCGACCCGCACCTATTCCGGCTTCGTCCATGGCTACGAGACGCTGCCCGTCATGATCCCGCGGCGGCATTGATGGGTCGCGTCACCTATGTCGAACATGACGGCCGCGAGCACGCGATAGAGATTGAAGATGGCGTGTCGGTGATGCGCGGCGCGGTCGACAACGGCGTGCCGGGGATCGACGCCGATTGCGGCGGCATGTGCGCGTGCGCGACCTGCCATGTGCATGTCGCCCCCGACTGGTTCGCGCGGACCGGCGGCCCGGGCGTGCAGGAGGGCGAGCTGCTGGAGCTGGCGCCCGAGCGGGACGAGACCTCGCGGCTATCCTGCCAGATCGCGATGAGGCCCGCGCTGGACGGGCTGGTGGTGCGGCTGCCGATCAGCCAGCACTGATCGCCGCCGGCGCTCGCCGGTCAGCGATGGTCGCGAATCGCGTCCTCCAGCTCGGCTTTCTTCATCTTGGATCGGCCGGCGATGCCGATCCTCGCCGCTTCCTGCTGCAGCTCCCTCGCGCTGCGGTCCTCCAGGTGAACGCTGTTGTGCCCCAGCGTACCCGCCGCTTTCGCGTTGGCGATGCGCGCCGCCTTCTCCTTCGAATTGCCTTGCTTCAGCAGCTCCTCGTAGAGCGCGTCGTCCTTGATCTGCGGTCCGTGATCCCTGGCCATCGCCGCTCTCCTCCGCCGCACAACGTCGATCGGCCGCCGCGGTGCCACGAAGGGGCGACAAGCCCGGACGGCGCGCCTATATGACGCGCCCATGACGGCGAGCAGGCGATGTTGACGACCCATCCCTTCGACGACGACAAACTGCGCGAGGAATGCGGGATTTTCGGCGTGTCCGGCTCTGACAGCGCGGCCGCGCTGGTGGCGCTGGGCCTCCATGCGCTCCAGCATCGCGGCCAGGAGGCGGCGGGGATCACCTCGTTCGACGGCGAGCATTTCCACACCCATCGCGCCATGGGCCATGTCGCCGGCAATTTCGACCGCGATGAGGTGATCCGCGCGCTGCCCGGCACGGTCGCCGCCGGACACGTCCGCTATTCCACCACCGGCGAGGCGGTGCTGCGCAACGTGCAGCCGCTCTATGCCGAGCTGCAGTCGGGCGGCTTCGCGATCGCGCACAACGGCAACATCTCCAATGCGCAGCGGCTGCGGCGCGAGCTGGTGCGGCGCGGCTCGATCTTCCAGTCGACCAGCGACACCGAGACGATCATCCACCTGGTCGCCACCTCCAGCTACCGCACGCTGCTCGATCGCTTTATCGACGCGCTGAAGCAGATCGAGGGTGCCTATTCGCTGATCGTGATGACGCCGGAGGGGATGATCGTCTGCCGCGACCCGCTCGGCATCCGACCGCTGGTGATGGGTCGGCTGAACGGAGCGGTGATCTTCGCCAGCGAGACGGTCGCGCTCGACGTGGTCGGCGCAGAGTTCGAGCGCGCGGTGGACCCCGGCGAGCTGGTGATCGTGCAGGGCACGGACGTGCGCTCGATCCGGCCGTTCGCGCCGATGAGCCCGCGGCCGTGCATCTTCGAATGGGTGTATTTCTCCCGTCCCGATTCGATCGTGAGCGACCACTCGGTGTATGATGTGCGCAAGGCGATCGGCGCGCAGCTGGCGATCGAGTCGCCGATCGAGGCGGACCTGGTCGTCCCCGTTCCCGACTCGGGCGTGCCCGCCGCGATCGGCTATGCGCAGCAGTCCGGCATTCCGTTCGAGCTCGGCATCATCCGATCGCACTATGTCGGGCGCACCTTCATCCAGCCCGGGGACGGCGTCCGCCACCTGGGCGTCAAGCTGAAGCACAACGCAAACCGCGCGCTGATCAAGGGCAAGCGCGTGGTGCTGATCGACGACTCGATCGTGCGCGGCACGACCAGCCTCAAGATCGTGCAGATGATGCGCGATGCGGGTGCGACCGAGGTCCATATGCGCATCGCTTCGCCGCCGACGCGGCACAGCTGCTTTTATGGCGTCGACACGCCCGAGCGCGCCAAGCTGCTCGCCGCGCGACTCGACCTGGGCGGGATGACCGGCTTCATCCATGCCGACAGCCTCGCCTTCGTCTCGATCGACGGGCTCTACAAGGCACTGGGCGAGGCGCGACGGGCGGAGATCCGGCCGAAATATTGCGACGCCTGCTTCACCGGGGATTATCCGACGACGCTGACTGATCAGGACGAGTCGGCGGAGGTGGATCAGTTTGCGCTGCTGGAAGAGCGGGTGAACTGACGAGCTTTCGTCATGCCGGACTTGTGCCGCCATCCACGCTGGGGCAAGCGCCCGGGTCGGATCGCTGAGACGCCGGTGGATCCCGGCACAAGGCCGGGATGACGATGGCGCAAGACAAGTCTCTCGCAAATCAACTCGCGCTCGTCACCGGCGCGAGCCGCGGGATCGGTGCGGCGACGGCCGAAGCGCTGGCGGCGCGCGGCGCCCATGTGGTGCTGACCGCGCGGACCGCTGACGGCATGGAGGTGGTCGAGCAGCGGATCTTCGACGCAGGCGGCGCGGCGACAATCGCACCGCTCGACCTGACCCAGAACGATGCGATCGCCAAGCTGGCGGCGGCGATCGCCGAGCGCTGGCAGGCGCTGGACGTGCTGGTGCTCAACGCCGCGACGCTGGGCACGCTCGGCGCCGTGCCGGCGATCGATCCCAAGGAGATGGCGCACGTTCTGACGCTGAACGTCAGCGCGCAGGCGGCGCTGATCGCCGCCTTCGATCCGCTGCTGCGCCGCGCCGGCGCGGGCAAGGTGATCGCGCTGACCTCGTCCGTCGGCCGCAACCCGCGCGCCTATTGGGGGCTGTACGGCGCCTCGAAAGCGGCGCTGGAGACGCTGGTCGGCGCCTATGGCGACGAGGTCGCGGCGATCAGCCGGGTGCGCACCGCGATCCTCGATCCCGGCGCGACCCGCACGACGATGCGCGCGCGCGCCTATCCGGGGGAGGATCCGGCGTCCGTGAAGGAGCCCGCCGTGGTCGCCGAACGGATCGCCGCGATGGCGGAAGCCGGGTTCGAGGACGGCCATCGCGAGCGGGTCGGTTAACGCTTGACCAGCGTCACCTGCGCCACGTCGATGCCGCCGCCGCGGAAACCGCCCTCGCAATACATCAGGTAATAGCGCCAGAACGCTACGAACGCGGGGCCGAGCCGCGCCGGCAGGCGGCGTCCCGCGACGGCAAGGTCGAAGCGCTCGCGCCAGCGGCGCAGCGTCTGGGCATAGTCGAGGCCGAAGCCGTGATGGTCGGTCCAGGCGAGCCCGCGCGCCTCCGCGAGGGCGCGGAACCGCTCGGTCGACACCAGCATCCCGCCGGGAAAGACGTAGCGCTGGATGAAGTCGACATTGTCCGCATAGGCTGGGAAGATGTCGTCGGCGATGCTGATATATTGGAGCGCCGCCCGACCGCCGGGCCGTAGCACGCGCGCGATCGTGTCGAGATAGGCCGGCCAATATTCCTGGCCGACCGCCTCCACCATCTCGATCGAGGCGACCGCGTCGTAGCGGCCCCGCTCGTCGCGGTAATCGGCGAGCGCGACGGTGACGCCGGGCAGCGCGCGGGCCTCGGTGACGGCCTTCTGTTCCGTGGAGAGCGTCAGGCCGTGGACGCGCACCCCGGCCGCGGCGGCGACGGCGGCGAACGAGCCCAGCCGCAGCCGATCTCCAGCACCGCCTGCCCCGTCCCCGCGCC
>NZ_CAXUEK010000079.1:0-11971 GCF_964250165.1 uncultured Sphingomonas sp.
GCGGGTTGGTCTGGTCCATGAACTGCGAGAGCTGCGACGAGCCGAAGAACTCGCGTACCGCCGCCACCGCGGGCTTGGCGTTGATGAGGTCGTTGGGCATCACCGTCGACACGTCGACCGAGCTCATGCGCTCCTTCACCGCGCGCTCCATGCGGAGCAGGCCGACGCGGTACTGGTTCTCGAGCAGCTCGCCGACCGAGCGGACCCGGCGGTTGCCGAGATTGTCGATGTCATCGACCTCGCCCCGGCCGTCCTTCAGCCCGACCAGCATCTTGACAATCGACAGGATGTCCTCGGTGCGCAGCGTCGTCAGCGTGTCCTCGGTCTCCTGACCGAGACGCATGTTGAGCTTGACGCGGCCGACCGCCGACAGGTCGTAGCGGTCGGGATCGAAGAACAGGCCGGCGAACAGCGCCTCGGCCGTCTCCAGCGTCGGCGGTTCGCCGGGGCGCATCACGCGATAGATGTCGGACAGCGCCTGCTCGCGCTCCTCCGCCTTGTCGGCGCGCAGCGTGTTGAGCATCCACGGACCGGTGGTGACATAGTCGATGTCGAGCACTTCGATGCGGTCGATCCCGGCGCGGTCCAGCTTCTCCAGGATGGAGAACTTGCCTTCCTTGCGCTCGGCGTCGGTCAGCTCACGGATTTCCTCGCCCGCCTCGACATAGATCTCGCCGGTCTTCTCGTCGATGAGGTCATAGGCGGAGAAGCGCCCGAAGATCTCCTCGGTCGGGATCAGCAGCTCGGTCAGCCCGTCCTTGGCCGCCTTGTTGGCGGCGCGGGGCGTGATCTTGACGTTGGCGGGAAACACGACCTCGCCGGTCATGGCGTTGACCAGCTCGAACCGCGGCGTCGCGCCGCGATAATTCTCGGGCTGATAGGGGACCTTCCAGCCCCCGTCGCCGCGCACGAACGTCAGGCGGTCATAGAAATAGTTGAGGATGTCCTCGCCGGTCATGCCGAGCGCGTAAAGCAGCGCCGTCGCCGGCAGCTTGCGCTTGCGGTCGATGCGGACGTTGACGACATCCTTGGCGTCGAACTCGAAATCGAGCCACGATCCGCGATAGGGGATCACGCGCGCGACGAAGAGATATTTGCCCGACGCGTGCGTCTTGCCGCCGTCATGGCTGAACAGCACGCCCGGCGAACGATGCATCTGCGAGACAATGACGCGCTCGGTGCCGTTGATGAAGAAGGTGCCGTTCTCGGTCATGAGCGGCATGTCGCCCATGTAGACGTCCTGCTCCTTGATATCGATGACCGACTTGGCCTCCGTATCCGGATCCACCTCGAACGCGGTCAGCCGCAACGTCACGCGCATCGGCGCGGCATAGGTGATGCCGCGCTGGCGGCACTCCTCGACGTCGAACTTGGGTGGCTCGAGAACATAGTCGTCAAAGTCGAGATACGCGGTGCCGGCGAAATCCTGGATCGGGAAGACGCTGCGGAGCGTCTTCTCCAGGCCCGAGACGTGCCCGGTCGTCTTGTCGGAGCGGAGGAACTGCTCGTAGCTCTCGCGCTGCACCTCGATCAGGTTCGGCATCTGCACGACTTCGTGGATGTTGCCGAACACCTTGCGGATGCGCCGCTTGCGCGTGGTGGTCTCGCGCCGGGCCGTAGCCGCGTCGATCGCCTTGGTCGCCATGGGATTGCTCGCCTCGAAAACTAGTCGGAATGCCGGGCGCGGCAGATTACGCAAAAAAGCCGATCGCAAGGCTGCGTCGGCTCTCCAGCGTCCTGTATCCGGTCGGCCTCCCATTCGTCCGGAACGCTGCGCAATGGCGTTCCATGTCCCGAAGTCCGTGGATGGATGGTGATATAGGGGGAGGCTGTTGGATCGTCAACGCCGCCGACAGGGCACGGTCCCAACAGAGGGTGCCGGCCGGATCAGCCGTCGCGGCAACGGTCGCGGCGAGGGCGCATGGGGCGTGGTGGAGTAGAAAAGGGCGGCCCCGGAGTGCGGGACCGCCCTTTCTGGTTCCGGGAGGCCGTCACGGGAGTAAATCCCGTAACGTCGAACCCCGGCTTTCGCCGGGGCCGGCCGACCCGACGGGGATGCGGATCAGCCTCGGCTGATCCGTCTTTCCCGTTCGGGCTTACTTGACCTCCACCGTCGCGCCGGCGGCCTCGAGCTGGGCCTTGATCTTGGCGGCCTCGTCCTTCGACACGCCCTCCTTGACGGCCTTGGGCGCGCTCTCGACCAGCGTCTTGGCCTCGGTCAGCCCGAGCTGGGTGATCGCGCGGACCTCCTTGATGACGTTGATCTTCTTGCCGCCGTCGCCGGTCAGGATGACGTCGAACTCGGTCTTCTCCTCGACGGCGGGAGCGGCGGGGCCGCCGGCGCCGCCGGCAGGTGCGGCGGCAACGGCGGCGGCGGCCGAGACGCCCCACTTCTCTTCGAGCAGATTGGAGAGCTCGGACGCTTCCAGGACGGTGAGCTCGCTCAGCTGGTCAACCAGCGCATTCAGGTCTGCCATGATGATGTTCCTTCAGGTTCGATTGAGGTGAAAAGAGGGTGGGGGCGGGCTCACGCCGCCTCCTTCTCCGCATAGGCCTTGGCCAGCCGGGCGAGCATCGCCGCGGGCTCGGCGGTGACGCGCGCGATCTTGGTCGCCGGTGCCACGATGAGGCCGACGATCCGGGCGCGCAGCTCGTCCAGCGACGGCAACGTCGCCAGCGCCTGCACCCCGCCGACGTCAAGCGCCGTGGCGCCCATCGCGCCGCCGACGATCTCGAGCTTGTCGTTGGTACGGGCGAACTCGACCACCACCTTGGCGGCGGCGACCGGATCGACCGAGGTGGCGAGACCCACCGGCCCCGTCAGCAGGTCGCCGAGCGACAGATAGTCGGTGCCGTCGAGCGCGATCCTGGCGAGCTTGTTCTTCGAGACCTTGTAGGTCGCGCCGGCGTCCCGCATCCGGTTCCGAAGCTGCGTCGACTGCGCCACCGTCAACCCGTTGTTGCGGGTGACGACGACGACGCCGACCTCGGAAAAGGTCTGCTTGAGCTCGGCGACGGCCGCGGCCTTTTGAGCACGATCCATGCCATTCTCCACGTTGGGCGCGCCGAAACGCGCCCGGTTGCATCAGCCGACCCGCGCCGAGACGCGAGCCGGACTGTCCAGCGATGGGGAAGGGGAGTGCTGCCCGTTTCAACGGGCGGCCGTCCGGACGCACTCAGGCGCAACCGGCGTGAAATCCTGTTCCCCGTCTCGGCAGGAGATTAAGCCGGGAAGCCCGGCGCCTGCTGTCTAGGACGGTATACCCGGCCGAGGCCGGACGGTCGGGGCCCCTAGCGGGGGCGGGGCGCGAGGTCAATGTCGTCCGTCAGCCGCCAGACGGAGCCGGCCGGGGCCGGCTCTGCTGGCGAGGTCCGGAACAACGCCGCTATTCCGCGCCACCCGTTAGCGGCACCGCACCTCGCTGTTGTTCTGGTCGATCGCCTTGCCCGCGACGGCGCCGACGGCCGCGCCGAGCAGCGTGCCGACCGTGCGCGAATGGCCGCCGTCGATGACGTTGCCGAGGATGCCCCCGGCGGCACCCCCGACGATCAGGCCCGTCGTGCCATCCGAACGCTTGCAATAATAACGCCCGTCATTGCCGGCATAGATGCGATCGTCGGTCGCCAGCACGGTCTCGGTGCGGCCGGGGCGGTAATAGCGCGACGGATCGTAATTCGGGTCGTAGCGGTCATCGTCCTGGTAGTAGCCGTTGCTCTGACGATAGGCGGGCGGCGGCGGTGCCGCATTGTTGTAGCCGTAGCGGCTGCGTGATTGCTGATAGCGGTCGGCCTCTTGCCGGAAGACCTGATACTCGCGGTCGAAGCGCTCCTGCGCAGCGCGGAAGCGCGCGTCGTCGGCCGACGACTGGGCGAGCACGGGCGCGGCGGCGCCGGCGAGCGTGGCAGCGGCGACGACCGCGGTGATGACACGGGTGAGCATGGAAACGGGTTCCTCTTCGTTACAGGCCCGGATCGGATCCGGGCGAACCGCCACTACGGTTGCGGCCCCGTATCGTTCCTGAACGGGGGGTGCCGTGGGAAGGTCTCAAAGGTCGTGCAGCACCGAAGCAGTTCCGTCATGCCGGTCTCGTGCCCGCACCTGCCGCCGAACAGCGTTTCCGGTTGACGGGCGAACCTTGGCGTGAGGGCCGGTATAGGGCCGGTATGACGGGGAAGGACTGGATGCGGTCAAGCGGGGTGCGGCGTAACGTCGCTGGCTGGTCCAGTGGTTCTTCAGCGCCAACGCCTGATCATCTGTCCTGCGCCACCGGGCCTTCCAGCGAATATCGGTCGAAGGGGGCCTGCCCGTAGCCGACCGGCGCCCGCGCGATCGGTTGACAGATCGAGACGCTGCGAACCCTTGCGATCGTGTGCGGCCAGTCGCTGCGAGCTTCCGCGAGTCTGGCTTGATCGAGCGGAACGCGGGACTCCCTGATCTGCTCGCGAATGGCGTTGCCCCACAGGCGGATCAGCTTGGCGCGATAACCGATCTCCCCGAGGGAGCGCCTGAGCTGGCCGACCTCGTCCAGCCCGATCGGACGGCCGGGGCCGACGATCGAGAAGACATCGGCCCAGTTGACCATCTCCGCCCGATTGAGATCGGTCATCTCCTTCCCGCCATTGGCCAGCTGACCATAGATCAGCACCTCCTCGCGCGGCAGCCGCGACGCGACGCCCGACGCCGTCAGCGCCGTCCATGTCGGCAGCTCGTAGGACCGGACGCTGGGCTGCCCGATCGATCCGATCGGCGGCAGCCTGCCCGTCGTGGAGGCCTCATCGAGCAGGGCCGAGATGTCGCGGATCCGCCGGGCGATGCATCGGGCGTAAAGCTCCCGCTCCTGGACGAGCGCGGACGTATCGGCGAGCTCCGATCCCAGCGAGGCCCGCGCTTCTCCCGCTTCATGGCGCCAGTGCCATGTCTCGGTCAGCTGCTCCGCCGTCAGCGCGATCAGCACGCCGACCACGATGATCCCGACTTCGCCGGCGAACTCGCGCCAGCCATGGACCGGTTTGATCTTGCGAATCTCGAACATGCCACCCCCTTCGCGGCCCCGTAGCAAGGGCATGTTTCGTCGTCACGGCCATGCCTGGACCGCCAGGCGGCGGACCCCACGCCGCACGCAATGAAGATCGATGATGCGCGAGCCGCCTGAGAGGGCCTCACCCCGCCGTCACGAAGCTGTCCATCACCCGCTTGCGTCCCGCCGCGTCGAAGTCGATCTCCAGCTTGTTGCCCTCGATCTCGGCGATCGCGCCGTGGCCGAACTTCTGGTGGAAGACGCGCTGGCCAACCGCCAGGTCGCTGCGGCCCTTGTTCCCCAGGCTGACGGAGGGGCCGCGGCTCTCCACCACGCGGGCCGGCGCGGTGGTGAACGTGCGGGCGGTCCAGTCGCCCCCGGGTTTCGCCGCGTCGAGCGTGCCCGCGGCGCGCTGCCAGCCGGGGCCGCGTCCCGTGCCGCGGGCGACATCGGCGAAGGGATCGGCGCGCTCGCTCCAATTGGCGCGCCAGAGCGATTCGCCGCCGCTCATCGTCGTCTCCGCCTCGATATGCTCGGCGGGCAGCTCGCCGACGAAGCGCGACGGGATGCTCGACGTCCACTGGCCGTAGATGCGGCGATTGGCGGCGTGGAGGATCACGGCCCGGCGGCGCGCGCGGGTGATCGCGACATAGGCGAGGCGGCGTTCCTCCTCCAGACTGCGCAGGCCGCCCTCGTCGAGCGCGCGCTGCGAGGGGAACAGGCCCTCCTCCCAGCCGGCGAGGAACACGGTGTCGAACTCCAGCCCCTTGGCGGCATGGATGGTCATGATCGTCACCTCGGGGGTGCGGACGCCGTCCTCGCGCTCCATCACCAGCGACACATGCTCCAGGAAGGCGCCGAGCGATTCATACTCCTCCATCGCGCGGACCAGCTCGGACAGGTTCTCCAGCCGGCCGGCGGCCTCGGCGGACTTCTCGGCCTGCCACATCGTGGTGTAGCCGCTCTCGTCGAGCAGCTGGCGGGCGAGCTCGGGGTGCGGCAGGTCGCGCGCGCGGTCACGCCAGCGGGCGATGTCGCCGATCAGGTTGCCGAGCGCGCGGCGCGCCTGCGATGTCAGCTCGTCGGTGTCCAGGATGCGCGCGGCGGCGAGCGTGAGCGACAGGCGCTGGTGCCTCGCGAGCTGGTGGAGCTTCGCCATCGCCTTGTCGCCCAGCCCGCGCTTGGGCGTGTTGACGATGCGCTCGAAGGCGAGATCGTCGGCGGGCTGGTTGACGATGCGCAAATAGGCGATCGCGTCCCTGATCTCCATCCGCTCGTAGAAGCGCGCGCCGCCGACGATGCGATAGGGCATGCCGATGGCGATGAAGCGGTCCTCGAACTCGCGCGTCTGGTGCTGTGCGCGGACGAGGATGGCAACCTCGTCCAGGCTCTTGCCGGCGCGTTGCGCCGCCTCGATCTCGTCGCCGACGCTGCGCGCCTCTTCCGGCCCGTCCCATACGCCGAGCACGCGGACCTTGTCGCCGGCGTCGAGCTCGGTCCACAGCGTCTTGCCGAGCCGGCCGCCATTGTTGGCGATGACACCGGAGGCGGCGCCGAGGATGTGCGGCGTGCTGCGGTAATTCTGTTCGAGGCGGATGACCTTGGCGCCCGGAAAATCCTTTTCGAACTTCAGGATGTTCTCCACCTGCGCGCCGCGCCAGCTGTAGATCGACTGATCGTCGTCGCCGACGCAGGCGATGTTCTTGCGCTGCTGGGCGAGCAGCCGCAGCCAGAGATACTGGACGGCGTTGGTGTCCTGATACTCGTCCACCATGATGTAGCGGAAGCGCTGCTGATACTGCTCCAGCACGTCGCGGTGCGTCTTGAGCACGGTCAGCACGTGGAGCAGGAGATCGCCGAAGTCGCACGCGTTCACGCCGCGCAGCCGGTCCTGGTAGCGCTGGTAGAGCTCGCCGCCGCGGCCATTGGCGTAGCGCTCGCTCTCGCCCGCGTCGATGTCGGCGGGCACGAGCCCCTTGTTCTTCCACTCGTCGATCAGGCCGGCGAGGCTGCGGGCGGGGAACCGCTTCTCGTCCAGGTCGGCAGCGACGATGAGCTGCTTCAGGAGGCGCAGCTGGTCGTCGGTGTCGAGGATGGTGAAGTTCGCTTGCAGCCCGACCAGCTCGGCATGGCGGCGCAGCATCTTCGCGCCGATCGCGTGGAAGGTGCCGAGCCAGGGCATCCCCTCCACCGCCTCACCGACCAGCCGGCCGACGCGCTCCTTCATCTCGCGCGCCGCCCGGTTGGTGAAGGTGACGGCGAGGATCTCGGACGGCCACGCCTTGCGGGTGTAGAGCAGATGCGCAAGGCGGGCGGTGAGCGCGGCGGTCTTGCCCGTGCCCGCGCCCGCGAGCATCAGCACCGGGCCTTCGGTCGTCAGCACGGCCTCGCGTTGCGGCGGATTGAGGCCGCGCAGATAGGGCGGATCGGCGAGCTGCCCCGCTTGGCTTCGAGTGTCGGTCACGGCGGATGAACAGGTAGGGAACGCGGGCGCTGAGGGCAATCGCGACGTGCTTGTCACAAATGCTTAATGCAGGCGTCAGCTTTTGCGCTACATAGGCCGTTCATGCGACATGTTGGAGCCAATGGCCCGGTCCTGCCGGGCAAATGGATGATCGGCGGGGCGGCGGCGAGCGTCGCCGCGGTGGCGGTGCTGATGCATGTCGCCGGCCTGCAGGTCGATCCGGCCGCGCCCAGCCTGTGGCCCTTCTACGCCTGCGGCGGAGTCGCGACGGGGCTGTGCGTCGGCTTCCGCAAGCGCACGCAGCCGCATCACCGCGTGCTGCGCGACCTGGCGGAATATCTGGCGCTGGCGACGCTGATCGCGATCGTCGGTGCGCTGGCGAGCTATCCGGACGCCGCCGTGTCGCATGGCTTCATCGATCCGACCCTGGCGCGCGCCGATGCCGCGCTGGGGTTCGACTGGGTCGCCTGGTATCGGGTCGTCGCCGCGCACCGGTGGCTGCAGCTTGGCGGGCGCGTCGCCTATGACGCCATCTACTGGACGCCGGCCGCGATCCTCGCCTTTTTCGCCTGGACCGGGCGACAGGATCGCGCGCGCGCCCTGCTCGCGTCGCTCGCGATCGCGGCGGCGATCACGCTGACGCTATTCGCCTTCCTGCCGGCGGTCGGCCCGTTCGCCTATCTATGGCACGGCCCGGCTCCGTACATGCCGGTCAGCGGGTTGTGGCAGCCGCTGCTGATCCCGCCCTTGCGCGAGCATCACCTCCATGTCGTCGATGTCGGCGCGCTGCGCGGGCTGGTGTCGATCCCGAGCTATCATACGGCGGCGGGCGTGCTGTTCATCGCCGCCGCGTGGCCGGAGCGGCGGCTGCGCTGGCCGGTGCTGGCCGTCAACGCGGCGATGCTGCTGGCGACACCGGTCGAGGGGACCCATTATCTGGTCGACATGATCGCCGGCGCGGGCGTGGCCGGCGTTGCGCTGGCGCTGGTGCGCGGGCTCCACGCCGGTCTGCGCGAGCGACGTGGCGCGGCGCCCGAGCAGGGGCGCTACGCGACGCTGTAGCGAGGCGCCGGGCCGGCGCGACGGCTGGACGATCCCGTCGAGGCGGCGCTGACGCATGCGGCGGACCTGCTCGCCGGCTCTTGCAGCTGAAGCCGCGGCAGACGATCTTCTTTTCCGATACCAAGGGGCTGTCACGGGACTGTAACATAAGTGTCACGCAGGCCGGGCAAGGACATTCCATGGCTACTCTCGCCCCGACGATGATCGGGACGCGCCCGCGCGCTCACAGCGCCGTGCTCGACCAGACGATGCACCCTGCGGGGCGCTGGCTGTTTTTTGCTGCCGCGGTGCTGGGGCTCGGCTATGCCGGGATCAGCATCTTCACCGACACGCAGCATGTCGGCGAGAATATCGCGATCGGCGCTTTCCTGTTCCTGGGGCTGGCGCTGCTGATCGCGCTCGGCTTCGAGTTCGTGAACGGTTTCCACGACACCGCCAACGCGGTCGCGACGGTCATCTACACCAATGCCCTGCCGGCGCATGTGGCGGTGGTGTGGTCGGGGGTGTGGAACTTCATCGGCGTGCTCACGTCGTCGGGCGCGGTCGCCTATTCGATCATCACGCTGCTGCCGGTCGATCTCATCCTCCACGTCGGCAGCGCCGGCGGCTATGCGATGATCTTCGCGCTGCTGCTGGCGGCGGTGATCTGGAACCTCGCAACCTGGTTCGTCGGGTTGCCCAATTCATCGAGCCATGCGCTGATCGGCTCCATCCTGGGGGTCGGGCTCGCCAACCAGCTGCTGGCGCCCGCCCCGGGTGGCACGTCGGGGGTGGAATGGGGGCAGGCGATCAAGGTGCTGAACGGCCTGTGGATGGCCCCGCTGCTCGGCTTCGGCGCGGCGATGCTGTTGCTGCTGGTGATGAAGGCGCTGGTCCGCAATCCGAAGCTCTACCGGGAGCCGGAAGAGGGCGCGCCGCCCCCGGCCGGGATCCGCGCGCTCCTGATCCTCACCTGCACCGGCGTCTCCTACGCGCACGGCAGCAATGACGGGCAGAAGGGCATGGGCCTCATCATGCTGATCCTGATCGGCGTCGCCCCCACCGCCTACGCCCTCAACCGCACCATGCCGGAAAGCGCGACACCCGCTTATGTGGCGAGCGCCGACGCCGCGGCGGGCGTGCTGGCGTCCCACGGCCGTGCCGGCGAGGACGTCGCGTCCGCGCGGGGCGTGTTGACGGAGGCGTTGCGGACCAAGCAGGTGACCTCACCGGCGGTGTACGGTGCGGCGGCGGCGGTGAGCCGCGACGTGACGCAGCGCATCCGCGGCTATGGCGCGATCCGCAACGTGCCGGCGGCGGCGACGCCCAACCTGCGCAACGACATGTACCTGGTGCTCGACACGACGCAACGGATCGCCAAGGCCAAGCCCGCGGGCTTCAGCGAGGGCGAGCTGAAGACGCTCGGCGGCTAT
The DNA here is from genome assembly GCF_964250165.1 of uncultured Sphingomonas sp. Classification (GTDB taxonomy): domain Bacteria; phylum Pseudomonadota; class Alphaproteobacteria; order Sphingomonadales; family Sphingomonadaceae; genus Sphingomonas. Next base: position 9,957 of record NZ_CAXUEK010000079.1, read on the forward strand.
CAGACGCAGCTGGAGCAGGGCACGCGCTACATCCCGACCTGGGTCAAGGTGGCGGTGGCGCTGGCGCTCGGGCTCGGGACGATGATCGGCTGGCGGCGCATCGTCGTCACGGTCGGCGAGAAGATCGGCAAGCAGCACCTGACCTATGGCATGGGCGCGGCGGCCGAGATAGTCGCGGCGGTGACGATCCTGCTGGCGGACCGCTTCGCCCTGCCGGTCTCCACCACGCACATCCTGTCATCGGGGGTGGCGGGCGCGTCGGTGGCGAACGGCGCCGGACTGCAAGGGCGCACCGTGCGAAACCTGGCACTCGCCTGGGTGATGACGCTGCCCGCCGCGATGGCGCTGTCGGGCATGCTCTACTGGCTGTTGCTCACGCTCACGCGCGCCGCAGGTCTGTAACGCGTCAGACGACGATCCGCAGCATCGGGTGGTGCGCCTGCCGGCCATCGGCCGCCTCGGCCAGATCAGACGGCGTTCCGTCAGCTCGCGGTGGATGCCGCGAACGTCGCTGCTGGTCGCCGCCTCCGGGAGTCGCGTCTGACGATCGGCGCGGCGCAGAATTGCCGTTGTTCGACGTGGAGGCTCAGGCGGCCGCTTGCAGGAGCGTCAGCCTGGCCTTGCCGTGGATGCGATCGGCGTCGACGGCGAAGCCCTTCACCACCACGGGCTCGTCGCGCGCGGTTTCGATGCTGATCCAGGTGGCGGGCCCGGTCCAGCCGAGGCGGGCGAGGCGCTCGAGCGCCACCACGCCGGCGCCGGTGCCGTAGGGCGGGTCCAACAGGATGAGGTCGATTGGCTGCGGCGCGGGGCCGAGCGCGAGCACGGACGCCGGCCGGACCTCGGCCGCGAGCGCCAGGCGCGCGAGGTTGGCGCGCAGCGCGTCGAGCGCGGCGCCGTCCTGCTCGACGAACAGGCACGACGCCGCCCCGCGCGATAGCGCCTCGATACCGAGCGCGCCGGAGCCCGCGAACAGGTCCGCGACCGTCAGCCCTTCGAAGCTGCCCAGCCGACTCGTCAGCATCGAGAACAGCGCCTCGCGCGTGCGGTCGGCGGTGGGGCGGGTGGCCAGGCCCTTGGGGGCGATCAGGGGGCGGCCGCGCAGCCGTCCGGCGATCACCCTCATGCGCGGGGCTTGGGGCGGCGGGGACCGGCCTTCGGCTTCGCCCGCGCCCAGCCCGGCTTGCGCTCCGGCCTGGGCGGGCGGGGCGGGGTGTCGGGCCGGTCGCTGCCTCGTGCCTCCGCGGCCGGCGAAGCTGCACGGCTGGCTATCCCGCGCGCGGATTTCGGATCGGCTCTGCCAGCGGCAGCGTCGATCCGATGCGGGGCCTTGTTGGCTCGGACCTGGGGTGAAGGAGCAGGCTCGCGCTTTGGTTCGGGCGATCGGTGCCTAGCCGGCCGCCCACCCCCGGCCCCTCCCGCTCGCGGGAGGGCAGGTTGAACCGCGGCCGATGGCATGCGTGCTGAGACGACGCGCTCCGGCCCGGACGTTTTTCCGCTCTTGAGCGTCCGCCGGAACTCCTCCAGGTCCGCCGCGCGCGCCTCGCCCACCTCCCCCGGCGGCAGATCGCCGAGCACGAACGGGCCGTAGCGCGTGCGGATCAGCCGGCCGACCCTGAGCCCCAGATACTCCAGCACCCGGCGGACTTCGCGGTTCTTGCCCTCCGTCAGCGTCAGCTCGATCCAGACGTTGGCGCCGGTGCGCCGCTCCAGATTGGCGTCGATCGCGCCGTAGCGGACGCCCTCCACCTCCACGCCTTCGATCAGTGCCTCCAGCTGGGCCTGGCTGACCTGGCCGTAGGCGCGGGCCCGGTAGGTGCGCGCGACGCCGGTGGCGGGCAGCTCCAGCTGACGCTTGAGACCACCATCGGTGGTGAGCAGCAGCAGGCCCTCCGTATTGAGATCGAGCCGGCCGACGGGAACGACCCGGGGCAGCTCGGATGGCAGGCGATCGTAGATGGTCGGGCGGCCGCGCGGGTCGCGCTCGGTGACGAGCAGGCCGACCGGCTTGTGAT
>NZ_CAXUEK010000080.1:0-5120 GCF_964250165.1 uncultured Sphingomonas sp.
TCATCGCCATCAACAAGGACGAGGACGCGCCGATCTTCCAGGTCGCCGACATCGGTCTGGTCGGCGACCTGTTCAAGGTCGTGCCGGAGCTGACGGAGAAGCTTTAATCTTCCTGCGGCCGATCGCGAGGACCGAGAAGCCCGCCGGCTTCCGGTCCTTCGATCGCCAGCTTGGGTAGGGCTGTCCTTACGCGTTGCTCGACCAGCTTGATGTGCTCGTCCGCAGGGATGTCTTCGGGCATCGTCCCGCCGATCTTGGCGATGGCCGCGCGTACCTCCCGCCCGACGGAGTGATGCGCCTCGATGGCGCGCTGCTCGCCACGGATGCCTTCCCTGGCCAGCTTGTCGCGCGCCTGGGTCATGCGGAATTGGTTGGCAGCGAGCTCCGTGGCGTTCATGCGGTCCATCAGGGCATCGCGCTGGTCGATCCGCTTCGTCGCCTTGATCGCGTCGACGCCGCGGCCATCGTACATGCCCTTGTAGCCGGCGTCATGGAAGACGCCGAACCGCCGGTCGGCGACGCCGGCGGCGCGGGCCGCTCCGGACAGGTTCTTGAACTCCTCGCTGGCGTGCTTGCGCATCTCCAGCCGCTCGACATCGGCCGCATGCTCTTCCGACAGCTCCTGGCGTCGGGTCTGCACCGCGAAATACTTTTGCGCTCGGGCGATGGCCGGCTTTCGGGGATCGCCATTCTGCGCGATCAGATAACAGGCGAAACGGGAGAGGTGGTAATCCGCCACCACCTGAACGGCGCCCTTGCCACCCACGATCGGTTTGCCGGCGCCGGCAAAGTGATAATCGCTAGGGTTGCCGGACTGCTCGCACGAGGTCATCGCCCGCCGGATCGCGTCCTCGAACCGGCGCCACTGGCTGTAGCCGAGCAGCAACTGCAGGTCGCGCGCACTCCAGTAATCCGCGCCATAGGCGTTCGTCTGGCGAAGCTCCTGGAAGCTGGGCGGCTGGGCGGGTAGGTTGGTCAACCTGCGATCCGATCCGATGAAGACCGGAACAGGTTAGCAACATGGCCGTGATTCGCGCAAGCCGGAGGAGCTGATCGGACTCAGCTCTCCCCGCTGGCGTCCGATGCGATCACCGGGCTGTCTTCGCCGCGATGGACGCGGACGCCGGCGGCCGTGAACAGGCCACCGGAAACCGTGATGTGGGCGGCCTTGATGATCGGCGTCGGTGTCCCGCCGGGCGCAGTCGGTCCGGCAGCGGCGGCGGCAGGTGCGGCCGCCTCCTGCGCGACGGCCGTGTCGCCGCCGCGATGGACCGTGACGCCGAACGTCGCGGCACTCTGCACCGGGTCGCTCGCGCCGCCGAGCGCCGGGCCGCTCGGCTCGATGCCGGCGTAATCCGCGCGCAGGCCCAGCGCACGCTCCACCGCCCCCGGCCAGCGATAGAAGATGTGGTTGCCGATCGCGCCCAGCCGGACGAGGCTCGATGCCCACCACGGCAGTACGTAATTGGCATGGTAGAAGGTGGCGTTGCCGACCGCCGCCATCACGTCGCCGTCGAGCGCCATCGTCGCGACCCGCTCGGCCAGCGCCCAGGCGGAGGGCTGGCGCGGGCGCAGCATCGAGCCATCGCAGGCAAAGGAGAACTGGCAGGCGCGGCCCGCGCCGACCCCCTGATAGACGACGCCGCAGACGCTGTGCGGGAAGGCACGGTCGCGCACCCGGTTGAGCACCACCTGGGCGACGGCGCGCTGGCCGTCGACCGGCTCGGAACGCGCCTCGTAATAGACCGCCGCGGTCAGGCAGTCGCGCGCGCGCGCCGCATCCGCTTCGGTCGCGGCCTGAGCGAGAAAGGGCGGCGGCGCGTCGGGCGCGGCGGCCTGCGGGACCGGCGCGAGCGCGCGATCGGGCAGCGCCGCCAGCGCGCGCTCGCTGACCCCGGGCGCGAGCTGGCGGACCAGCTCGCGCGTGTCGGTCACCGGCCTGGCGGCCTTGACGGCGCGCGGCGGCTCGGGCGCGAGGCACGAGGTGACGAGGAGCAGCAACAGCCCCATCGCGCCCCGCTTCGCCAGACCTGCCCGCTCCCGCATCGGGCAGCGGATAGGGCCAACAGGTTAGGCGGTGATTACCGGCGCGGATCGCCCTCTTGCGATGCGCACGCCCGGGTGCGATCCTGCGGCCATGCTGCACGTCACCCTCCAATTGACCGAGAACCAGGAAGCGATGCTGACCGAGCGGATCGCCGCGGGGGAGTTCGCCAGCCTGGAGGATTATGTCGCGGCGTTGGTGGACGCCGAGACCAGGGCCAAGGCGCAGGAGCGGCTGGAGGCGCTTCTGCTGGATGGTCGTGAAGGCGAGGCCACCGAAATGAACGATGAGGATTGGGCGGAGCTGCACCGCATCGCGACCGGGGGGGAATGAACCGACGCATCGTTCGCATCCGGCCTGCCGCTCGCCGAGACCTGAGAGCCTTGGCCGATTGGCTGCGACGCGAAGCCGACCCGCAAACCGCCGGTCGCGTCATTGCAGCGGCAAGGCGCAGCTTCGACAAGCTGGCCCAAACGCCGGGGCTGGGTGCCCCGGCGGGAGCCAAGCTCGCCGAACTGGCGAATGCGCGACGCTGGCGGATCGACGGTTACGCCACCTACCTGATCTTCTACGAGCCGGAACCGCGCGGAGGAGTTTCCATTCTCCGCGTCCTGCACGCCGCGCAGGATTGGAAGCGGCCCTGACATGCCCGCCACCGACCGGCTGCATGTGCTTACCGGCGGCCCCGGCTCGGGCAAGTCCACCTTGATCGCGGCGCTCGCGGCGGCGGGCATCGTGACCAGCGCGGAGGTGGGCCGGCAGGTGATCCGCGAGCAGGTGGCGGTGGGCGGGACGGCGCTGCCCTGGGCGGACGAGCTGGCCTTCGCCGAGGCGATGTGGCCGCGCGAGCTCGCCGCCCACGCGGCCGCGCTGGCGAGCGGCGCGACGGTGGTGCTGGATCGCGGCGTGCCCGACGTGGTCGGCTTCCTGCGCGTCTCCGGCCTGCCCGTGCCGCCGCGCATCGACGCCGTGGCGCGGGCGACGCGCTACAATCCCCGCGTGTTCATCGCGCCCTTCTGGGCGGCTATCTACACACCCGACGAGGAGCGCAGGCAGCCCGCGGCAGTGGCCGCGGCGACACACGACGTCATGGTGGCGACCTATCGCGCCTATGGCTACGCGCTGGTCGAGCTGCCGCGCGCGTCGGTCGCCGCGCGCGTCGCCTTCGTCCGCCAGAGGCTATGATCCGTCGCCGTCCGATCGGACCGGCTAGGCTTCCGGCGCGACCGGCAGGTCGGCCGCGGCGACCGGGGGCACGCGCGCCAGCAGTGCCGCGCCGGCGAGCGCCAGCAGCGCCAGCACCGTGCCGAACGCCACGACGCCGGGCCAGGCGGCGCGTGCCCAGGCGATTCCGCCGGCCGAGCCGAGCAGGCTAGATCCGGCATAATAGGCGAACAGATACCACGCCGCGCCCTCGCCCCGCGCCGCCTGCGCACGGCGCCCCACCCAGGCGCTGGCGATCGAGTGCGCGCCGAAGAAGCCGATCGTGACCAGCGCGATGCCGGCGATCACCAGCGCTAGCGGCTCGGCGAGCGTCAGCAGCACGCCCGCGAGCAGGATCACGATCGGCCAGGGGAAGACGCGTCGCCGCCCCGCTCGCCCGGCCAGCGATCCGAACCAGGCGGAACTCGCCGAGCCCAGGATGTAGAGCAGGAACACGCCGCCGACCGCCGTCTGGCCCAGCCGGTAGGGCGGCGCGAGCAGCCGGAAGGCCGCGTAATTGTAGATGGAGACGAAGACACCCATCAGCACGAACGCCTCGGCGAAGAGCAGCACGAGCCCGCGATCGGCGAACAGCCGCCGCGGGTCTGGCCGGCGCGTCAGCGGCGCGAAGCGGGCCGAGGGCGGGGCGAGCCGCCGGAACGCCTCGCCCATCGCCAGCCCGATCGCGCCGACCCCGGCAAGCGCCCAGCGCCAGCCGGCGACGTCGGCGAGCAGGCTCGCGACCAGCCGCCCACCCATCCCGCCCAGCGCCGAGCCGGCGATGTAGAGCCCCATCGCATGTCCGACGGAGGCGGCGTCCACCTCCTCGGCGACATAGGCCATCGCCACCGCCGGCACCCCCGCCAGCGCCAGCCCGGCGACCACGCGCGAGCCGACCAGCGTCCCCCAGCCGGGCGCGACGGTGGCGGCGAGCGTCGCGGCGGCGCCGGCGAGCATCGCCGCGACCATCAGCGGCCGTCGCCCGACCCGGTCCGACACGCCGCCCGCGACCAGGATCGCGACCGCCAGCGGGCCCGTCGCCGCCGACACCGCCAGCGACGCCGCCGCCGCGCTCAGCCGGTATTGCGCGGCGAACAGCGGCAGCAGCGGCTGCACGGCGTAGAGCAGCGAGAAGGTGGAGAAGCCCGCGAACAGCATCGCCAGCGTCAGCCGCCGGTAGGCGGGGCTGCCGCGGGCATGGCCCTCAGAAGCCACTCAGGAAGCTCGCGACATTGGCTCCGAGCGCGTCGACCGCATAGCCGCCCTCCATCACGATCGCGGTCGGCCAGCCGCCACCGGCGATGTCGCGCGCGAGCGGCACGTAATCGGCGGTGGTCAGCGCGAAACGGCTGATCGGGTCGCCCTCCCAGGTGTCCGCGCCGAAGCTGACCACCAGCAGCCCCGGCCCGAAGCGGGCGATCGCGTCGAGCGCTGCCCCTTGCGCGCGGCGGAACGCGTCGAGCCGCGTCCCGTGCGGCAGCGGCAGGTTGAGCGTCGCGCCTTCGCCCGCGCCGACCCCGCGCTCGTCGGCATGGCCCCAGTAGAAGGGATAGTCGGTCGCGGGATCGGCGTGGACGGAGGCGTAGAACACGTCGCCGCGCTCCCAGAAGATGTCCTGCGTGCCGTTGCCGTGATGATAGTCGATGTCGAGGATCGCCACCCTGGCGATGCCGGCGTCGCGAGCGGCCTGCACCGCGATCGCGGCGGTGTTGAGGTGGCAGTAGCCGCCGCCATAGTCCGCGCCCGCATGGTGGCCCGGCGGCCGGCACAGGGCGAAGGCGGTCCGCTCGCCGGCGAGCACCGCGTGCGTGGCCGCGAGCGCCGCCTGCGCGCTGGCATAGGCCGCGTCCCAGGTGGCGGGCGTGATCGGCGT
>NZ_CAXUEK010000080.1:5130-11901 GCF_964250165.1 uncultured Sphingomonas sp.
GCACGCTGTGCCTGTCGCTGTGCTGCATCAGCGCGTTCGTCGCCCAGGGCGCGCCGCGGCTGATCCCGGCGTTCGTACACGGCGTGATCGGCGTCGTCGCGTCGAACGCGTAGCGGCCGATCAGCGCATCGATGCGATCGAGCCGCAGCGGCCGCCGCCCGACGATCGGAAAGGCATAGGGAATCGCGTCGCCCGGCCGCCCGGCCTCCCGCCAGAGCCGTGGCGCGTCCTGCAGGAAGCCGAGATAGTCGGGCGCATGGACGGCCGCGATCGGCGCGACGCCCCGGTCCGGCGGCGTTTGGGCCCCGCCGATCGCCGCCAGGATCGCCTCGGCGCGGGCCGGCGTCTCCGCATAGGCGGCAAAGGCGCCGTTGTGCAGTTCCTGGCGCGGTGCGTGCCCGAGCTGGGCGGGAGCGAAGAAGCGGCGCATGTCGCGCGCCTTGCCGCGGAAGGCGCCCGGCCGGAAGCCCCCGGTTGCGGCGCGGTGCGGCTTCCGTAGTGACCACTGGATGCGGTACGGTGCAGTTGAAATGTGGATTACGGGTTCGCAGTCAATGGGCTATAGCATTCGTGGTGTTGGATACGGAACTAATACGAACAGCCTAATCGCCTACGCTAACAAGACATTTGGGCCCGGAGCCTTTAAGGAGCAACTCGGTAAGGTTGCGAAGGCGCTAAAACAATGCAATTAAAGCACATGCTTCTAGTAGCAATGTTTGTTGTAAGTTCCTGTTCGAAAGAACCGGATTTTATAACCGGCGTTCCCCCGTTTTTCTCAACCACATGCGATTATGTCGAAGTAAATCGATTAATGGGTATTGCGGAAACTTGGTCCTCTTCCAACAACTGGCAATATCATCCTCACCTTATAGACAATGACAATCGTGTTTTTGCAATTACCTTGTGGCGCAAGGGAGCTAACATCGTCTTAACGGGAATTCCGCGAACAAGGCAGTTAAGTCTTAGCGCGATCAAGCGGGGTGACGTCAAGGACGCCGACCTGCAGGAGCTAGATCGACTTGTTCAGCGTCTGGGACTTAGTTGCGTTAGCCAAGCTCGGTTTCCTACCTCGCCAATCGCCTAGACCCGATTAGATTACTCTAAGAAAGTGTTCTGCGGGGCTGGCACCACTTGAAGCAGGAGATTGTCATGTTTGGAAAACAGGATCGACGGCTTTCGTCTCTCATGCTTCCCTTACTTGTCACGCTCGCGACGTCGAGTCAGGCCAGCCAGATGGTAACCTACACCTATGACGCGCAGGGCCGACTTGTAGCAGTCGCCAGCACGGGGACGGTCAACAACGGCGTTTCGACCAGCATCACTTACGACCCAGCAGGCAACCGCTCTAGCTACACCGTAAGCGGCGTTGGCGGCGTAGGGACGCCAACCCCTACGCCTAGCGGAACGATCACGGCGACCAATCCGACGCTGGACGTCGCGAGCTCGTCGTCCACCGCCATCCCGATCACGACACTTGCCACCTTGAACGGGGAAAGTGGCGTGATCGCGTCCTTCTCGCCACCTTCAGGAGGCGGGACCGCCGTCATATCTCAGGGTGGACAATCGGTGACCTACAATGCGCCATATGTGCCGCGAGCCCCAATTTGTGAAGACGGCTATGTTTATACATACACGGTTCCCTACTCGATCCGCGATAGCGGGACGGGCGCGATCGCTAATGGCTCTGCGACCATTAACGTGCAAGGACCTGCCGGGCCTAGACCCAAGAACGGCCAGTATTGTCCGTGATTGCGCGCCAACAGAACCCTTCCGAAGACATGCGATCGCGATTTTACGAGCTAACTGTCAGGAACCTGAGCCCGGCAGCGGATTCGGTGGGTTTGGTGGGTAAAGACGGAGCATGACCGTGGTCACCCGCTTCGCGCCATCGCCCACCGGTCGGCTGCATGTCGGCAACATCCGCACGGCGCTGCACGGCTGGCTCTGGGCGCGGGCGCAGGGGGGGCGCTTCCTCCTGCGCATCGACGATACCGACGGCGAGCGGAGCGAAGAGCGGTTCGTCGCGGCGATCCGCGCGGACCTCGCCTGGCTGGGCCTCGCGCCCGACGGCGAGGTGCGGCAGTCGGAGCGGTTCGCGCTCTACCAGGCGCGCTTCGACGCGCTGGTGCGGGAAGGCCGGCTCTACCCGGCCTATGAGACGCAGCAGGAACTGGAGCTGAAGCGCAAGGTGCTGCTCGGCCGCGGGCTGCCGCCGGTCTACGACCGCGCGGCGCTCCGGCTCACCGGCACGGACAAGGCGCGGCTGGAGCGCGAGGGCGTGCGGCCGCACTGGCGGTTTCGGCTCGATGAGGATGCCGCGATCGGCTGGGACGATCTGGTGCGCGGCCCCCAGCGTTTCGATCCCGCGACGATGAGCGATCCGGTGGTGCGCCGCGCCGACGGGTCATGGCTCTACCTGCTGCCGTCGGCGATCGACGACATCGCGATGGGCGTGACGCACGTCGTGCGCGGCGAGGACCATGTCTCCAACACCGCGCTGCAGCTGCAGATGTTCGCCGCGATGGGCGCCGCGGCGCCTGCGTTCGCGCACATGGCGCTGCTGACGGGCGCGGAGGGCAAGCTGTCGAAGCGGCTCGGCTCGCTCGGCGTCGATCATTTCCGCGCGGCGGGGATCGAGCCGGCGGCGGTGCTGGCGCTGCTCGCGCGGATCGGGACGAGCGATCCGGTCGAGCCGTTCGTCGATCCCGCGCCGCTGGTCGCCGGCTTCGCCTTCGACCGGTTCGGGCGCGCGCCGGCGCGGTTCGACGAGGCGGAGCTGGCGCAGCTCAACGCGCGCATCGTCCACCAGCTGCCCTTCACGCGGGTCGCGACGCGGCTGCCGGCGGGAATGGACGCGGACGCCTGGGCGGCGGTGCGGCCGAACCTCCACACGGTCGCCGAGGCGGCGGACTGGCAGCGGGTGATCGACGGGCCGATCGCGGCGGCAAGCGCGGACCGGGAGTATCTGGCCGAGGCGGCGGCGGCGGCGGCGGCGATCGGCTGGGACGACGATCCGTGGCACGCGCTGACCGGCGCGCTGAAGGAGCGGACCGGGCGGAAGGGCAAGGCCTTGTTCCTGCCGCTGCGCCAGGCGCTGACCGGGCTGGACCACGGGCCGGACATGGCGGCGCTGCTGCCGCTGATCGGGCGCGAGCGGGCGATCGAGCGGCTGCGCGCCTAGCACGCACCCGGCCTGCGCATCACCCGCGGGGCTTGCATCCGTTATATTATAGTGCATCATCCACGGGCCCGGCCGAGCGTCGGGCGAAAAGGAGAACGGACAAGGAGAGGTTCCGATGTATGCACAGCGCTATCAGCCGCGACGGGTGAACCGCGGCAGCCTGGGATTGTCGGTGGGGATCGTCGCCCCGCTGCTCGCAGCGGCGATGCTGGCGTCGCCCACCATTCGGCACAAGCTGACCGACCGGCCGCTGACCATCTATCCCGTGCCGCCGCCCGCGCCCCCGCCCAGGCCCGAGCCTCGGCTCCAGCCGCGCACCAGGGCGCATCCCGTAACCCCGATCGACCTGCCCAGGCCGCAGGTCCCGACCGAGCCCAGGGCGCCGTTCACGCCGCCGCCGCAACCCGCGCCACCCGATCCGGGCATGCTGACCGCCGGTGACGCCGGCCCGATCGCGGTCGAGCCGGTCAGGCCGCCGCCGCCGCTCCTCACCCAGGCGAGCATCGACGAGCGCTACCAGCGCGAGTTCCAGCCGCTCTACCCGCCCGCCGAGCAGCGCGCCGGGCGCGACGGCGTGGTGGTGCTGAAGGTGCTGATCGGCGTCGACGGGCGGGTCCGCGACGCCCAGCCGCTGAGCGCCACCAGCGACGAGTTCTGGCGCGTGACGCAGCGGCAGGCGCTGGCGCGCTGGCGCTTCCGCCCGGCGACGCGCGACGGCATCCCCGTCGAGGCCTGGAAGACGATGACCGTGCGCTTCCACCTGGAAGACGCCGGCTGACGGGGGGCGGGGCTGGTCGCCGGCCGGCCCCCGCCCTATCTTGCGCCCCATGCGTCGCTATCTCGACCGGTTCCAGTTCCGCGGGGCGTGGGCGGACCTGCGCCATTTCCTGTCCCGTCGCCAGCCCTATCAGGTCGGCTTCCTGTGCCTCGCCGTCGCGCTCACCGTCGCGACGCTGGGCGCGTTCGCGATCGATTCGCGGTTCGAGCCGGAATATCACCGCGATATCGTCTATGTGCAGCAATGGCCGCTGACGCGCAGCGACGCGCAGATCATCGCGCAGCAAAAGATCGACTATGTCATCAAGGCGCGGCGGCTGGAGGCGGAGAAGCGCGAGCTGGCGCGCCGGCAGGCGGGGTTCAAGAAGATCCAGGACAAGCTCGATCAGTGGAACTTGAAATAGGCGCGGTCCGTCGCCGACCATGAAAGACGACGCCCGCTGGATGGCGGCGGCGCTGGCGCTGGCCGAGCGCGCGCGCGGGCGCACCGCGCCGAACCCGAACGTCGGCTGCGTGATCGTGGGGGACGACCGGGTGGTCGGGCGCGGCTGGACGCAGCCGGGCGGGCGGCCCCATGCCGAGGCGATGGCGCTGGCCGCGGCCGGCGCGGCGGCGCGGGGTGCGACCGCCTATGTCACGCTGGAACCCTGCGCGCACGCATCCCCGCGGGGGCCGGCCTGCGCGGACCTGCTCGCCGACGCCGGCGTGGCGCGCGTCGTCGCCGCGCTGCGCGATCCAGACCCGCGCACCGATGGCCGGGGGCTCGCCCGGCTGGCGGCGGCGGGCGTGGCGGTGACGGACGGCGTGCTGGCCGACGCCGCACGGCGCAGCATGGCGGGGTGGCTGACACGGCGGGCGCAGGGACGGCCGTTCGTCACGCTCAAGCTCGCCACCTCGCTCGACGGCGGCATCGCCACCGCCGCGGGCGAGAGCCGGTGGATCACCGGTCCGGAGGCGCGCGCGCATGCGCATCTGGAGCGCAGTCGGCACGAACTGATCCTGGTCGGGCACGGGACGTGGGCGGCGGACCGGCCGGCGCTCGACGTGCGGCTGCCGGGGCTGGACGGACGCAATCCGTGGCGCGTGATCCTCTCCGGCCGTCACCCCGGCCTTGAGCCGGGGTCCAATCGGGAACCGGGTCGATCGTCCCAAATCGAAGCTGCAGGCCAGGCACGAGCTTGGATCCCGGCTCCAGGCCGGGATGACGAAGAAGTGATGACGATAGGAGCACCCGACGCCATCGCCACTCTCCCCGGCGACCATCTTCTCGTCGAAGGCGGCGCGCAGACGGCCGCATCGTTCCTCCGCGCCGGCCTCGTCGATCGCCTGCTGCTCTACCGCGCGCCGATCCTGATCGGCGGCGGCACGCCGGCGCTGGGCGACATCGGGCTGTCCGATCTGGCCGCCGCGCACGGGCGCTGGCGGCGGCACGATGCGCGGCAGCTTGGCGTCGACCGGCTGGAGGTTTACGAGACCGCCTCATCAGGGAAAAGTGGATGCCACTTTTCCGCTCGGATGAGGCGGCGGCAAGAACTCTGATGTTTACGGGGATCGTCAGCGACATCGGCGCGATTCGCTCGGTGGAGACGCGCGGCGACACGCGCGTGGTGGTCGAGACCGCCTACGACACCGCCACGGTCGATCTCGGCGCGTCGATCAGCTGCTCGGGCGTGTGCCTGACGGTGGTCGACAAGGGCCGGGATGAACGGGGCGGCTGGTTCGCGGTGGACGTATCGGGCGAGACGCTGTCGCGCACCGCGCAGGGCCAGTGGTCCGCCGGGCGGCGGCTCAACCTGGAGCGCGCGATGCGGCTGGGCGACGAGCTCGGCGGGCATATCGTCACCGGCCATGTCGACGGCGTCGCGGAGGTGACCGGCGTCCGTCCCGAGGGCGACTCGAAATGGATCGGCCTGCGCGTGACGCGCGAGGTCGCGCCGTTCCTTGCCGCCAAGGGCTCGGTGACGGTCGACGGCGTGTCGCTGACCGTCAACGAGGTGGTCGATCGCGGCGACGCGACCGACTTCGCGGTCAACATCATCCCGCACACCCAGGCGGCGACGACGCTGGGCGGGCTGGAACCCGGCCAGGCGGTGAATATCGAGATCGACGTGCTCGCGCGGTACCTCCAACGGATGCAGACTTATGCCCAAACCCGCTGAATTGACGCGATTGCGCCACGCCTTCCTCTCGTCGCCCGAGGAGATCATCGACGAGGCGCGCAACGGCCGCATGTTCATCCTGGTCGACGACGAGGACCGGGAGAATGAGGGAGACCTGGTCATCCCCGCGCAGATGGCGACGCCGGAGAAGATCAACTTCATGGCCAAGCATGGCCGCGGCCTGGTCTGCCTGGCGCTGACCAAGCGCCGCGTGACCGAGCTCGGGCTGGAGCTGATGAGCCGCAACAACGGCACGCGCTACGAGACCGCCTTCACCACCTCGATCGAGGCGCGCGACGGCGTGACGACCGGCATCTCGGCGGCCGACCGCGCGCGCACCGTCGCGGTCGCGATCGACGCGGGCAAGGGCCGCGACGAGATCGTCACGCCCGGCCACGTCTTTCCGCTGGTCGCGCGTGACGGCGGCGTGCTGGTGCGCACCGGCCATACCGAAGCGGCGGTCGACGTGGCGCGGCTCGCCGGGCTCAATCCCTCGGGCGTGATCTGCGAGATCATGAACGAGGACGGGACGATGGCGCGGCTCGACGACCTCGTCGCCTTCGCGCAGCACCATGCGCTCAAGATCGGCACGATCCGCGACCTGATCGCCTATCGCCGCCGCCACGACCATCTGGTCGAGAAGCGCGCCGAGGC
>NZ_CAXUEK010000081.1:0-11513 GCF_964250165.1 uncultured Sphingomonas sp.
TCGCGCGCGCGCGCGATCGTCACCGGCTCGGGCAGCTTCGGGTCGAAGCGCGCGATGTCCATCCCGAACACGTCGATCGTCGCCTGCCCCTCGACGATCCATTCGGCGAGCGAGCGGCCGACGCCGCCGCCCTGCACGAAACCCGCCATCACCCCGCACGCCACCCAGAAACCGGGCAGCCCGGCGACCGGCCCGACCAGCGGATTGCCGTCGGGCGAGAAGGTGAAGGGGCCGTTGACGATGCGCTTGATCCCGGCGCGCTCGATCGCGGGGAAGCGCCGGAACCCGCGCGTCAGCTCGTCGCCGATCCGCTCCAGGTCGGGGACCAGCAGCTCGTCCTCGGCATAGTCCCACGGCGTGCCCTCGACCGCCCAGGGCGTCGCCTTCGCCTCGTAGACGCCGAGCAGCATCCCGCCGCGCTCCTGCCGCATGTACAGCCCGCCATCGAGATCGGCCACCGCCGGCAGCTCGGGCAGGCCTTCCAGTTCCGGCAAATCCTCGGTGATGAGGTAATGATGCTCCATCGGCACCAGCGGCAGCTCGACGCCGGCCATCCGCCCGACCTCGCGCGCCCACAGGCCCGCCGCATTGACGATATGCTCGGCGACGATCGTTCCCTGGTCGGTGCGCACCTCCCACTCGCCACCCGGGCGGCGCGTCAGCCCCTCGACCTTGGTGTGCTTGTAGATCGTGGCGCCGGCATTCCGCGCGGCGGCGGCATAGGCGTTGGTCGCGCTCGACGGATCGATATAGCCCTCGATCGGGTCCCAGATCGCGCCGATCACCTCCGACACGTCCATGATCGGCACGCGCCGCTTGATCTCCTCGGGGCCGACCAGCTCCGATTCGAGGCCGAGCACGCGGTGCCGGGTATGTTCGGCGAGCAGCGAGTTCCAGCGCGCCTCGGTCGCCGCCACCAGCAGCCCGCCGACATAATGCGCACCGGTCGACAGCCCGGTCAGCGCCTCCAGCTCCTGGTAGATGCCGCAGGTATAGGCCTGCAGCCGCGAGATGTTGGCGTTGCCGTTGACCGTATGGAACCCACCCGCGGCGTGCCAGGTCGAGCCCGCGGTCAGTTCCTTGCGCTCGAGCAGGACGACGTCGCTCCAGCCGAGCTTGGTCAGGTGATACAGCACGCTGCACCCGATCACGCCGCCGCCGATCACCACTACCCTGGCATGTTCCTGCACGTCCCGCTCCTTCGCTGTTCCGTTCGTCATAGGGCGCGTCGGCACGGGCAATCTTGCTCCATCGTGCCCAATCGCTGGCCGTCAGGGACACCGCGCTAGAACGGCCGCGCGATCTCCGCGACGCTGCGATGTCCGGTCATCCCCAGTCCCTGAACCAGCTCCGCCTGGATCGTGGCCAGGAAATCGACGACGCCCGCCTCCCCCTGCGCCGCGAGCGCCGCCGCCCACGCCCGCCCCAGGAAGACGCCATCGGCGCCCAGCGTCAGCATCTTGAGCACGTCGAGGCCCGATCGGATGCCGCCATCGACGAACACCGTCCTGCGTCCGGCGACGCGGCGGGCGATCGGTGGCAGCGCGTCGACCGTCGCCGACGCGCTGTCGAGCTGCCGCCCGCCATGGTTCGAGACGACGATCGCGTCGGCGCCGACCGCGACGGCCTCCTCGGCATCGTCGGGATCGAGAATGCCCTTGATGACGAGCGGCCCGGCCCATTGCTCGCGAATCCAGGCCACTTCGCGCCAGGTCGTCGAAGGGTCGATATTGGCGCCGGTCCAGTGATGGGTATCCTCGGCGATCCCATGCGCATCGAGATATCGCTGGATGTTGCCGAGCCCGTGCGGGCGACCGCGCAGACCGACGTCCCAGGCCCATCCCGGCCGCACCGCCGCCTGGAGAAAGCGCATCGCCTGCCCGCGCAGCCCGGCCGGCGCGAACAGCCCGGTGCGATAATCGCGATAGCGCGTGCCGAGCACCGACAGATCAGCGCTGAAGATCAGCGTCGAGCAATAGCGCGCCACCTCGGCCAGCGTTTCGCGGATGAAGCCGCGGTCCTTGAAC
Source organism: uncultured Sphingomonas sp. (assembly GCF_964250165.1). GTDB lineage: Bacteria > Pseudomonadota > Alphaproteobacteria > Sphingomonadales > Sphingomonadaceae > Sphingomonas. Next base: position 2,028 of record NZ_CAXUEK010000081.1, read on the forward strand.
ATGTTGAGCTGGAACCAGAACGGCGCGTCGACGCGCTCGCCCACTTCCGCGATCGGGCAGAGCGAATAGGTCGACATGCAATAGGGGATGCCGCTGCGCACCGCCGCGCGGGCCGCCTGGACTTCGCCGCGGCGGACGGTCATGCCGACCAGCCCGACGGGACTCAAGACGACCGGCATGGCGAACGGCTGGCCGAGCAGCGTCGTCCGCGTCGTGATCTCCGACATGTCGCGCATCACGCGCTGACGCAGCTTGACCTGCGCCAGCCGCGCGACGTTGTCGTCCAGCGTTATTTCGTCGAACGTCCCGCCGTTGATATATTCGAACAGGAAGTGCGGCAGCCGCCGACGGCTCAGGCGCAGATAGTCCTTGAACTGCTTCATCGTCGACCTTCGATCCTACGCCGCGCGAGGCGCCGTCACCGGCGACAGGGCCGCGTGCCTTGATGCCACGGCTTACGGATCGATCCCGCCGGCGCGCAAGCGCCTTGCCCGGCCGCCATCCCCGCCTGGCGCGCATCGACAAACCTCGTTGACACGGTACGACAAAGGGGTGGGGGGGGGGCCGCCCCGTCCCTAGCTGAACTCGCGCGGATAGACGATGATCGACAGATACCGGATCGGATGCCGCAGCAGCCGCTCGGGCCCATGCTGCGCGCTGGAATCGAACATCATCGTGTCGCCGGGGCGCAGCGTGTAGACTTCGCCGCCGTGGCGATACTCGACCTCGCCCTCGATCATGTAGAGCAGCTCGATCCCGGCGTGGCTGAAGCTGGTATGGGGCTGCGCCTGCTCGTCGAGCGAGATCATGTAGGGTTCGACGACGATGTCGCCGCGGAGCAGATGGCCGAGCAGCTGATAGCCGTGCCCGGCCTTGGTGCCGCGACGCTCCATGCTCAGGCCGTGGCCGGCGGCGACGAACGAACAGTCCTGCCGCTCCTCCACCGATGCGAACAGGGAGGAGACCGGCACGGACAGCGCCCCCGCCAGCGCCTGCACCGTCTTGAGCGACGGCGAGATCTGACCGTTTTCGATCTTGGACATCATGCCGACCGAAATGCCCGATGCCCCGGCGAGATCGGCGACCGACAGGTCGAGCCGCCGCCGCAGCAACCGGATCTGTCCGCCGAGCGCACGTTCCAGGACGCGGTTGTCGGCCGCGGGCGCGCTCGACCCGGTCTGGTAACCCTCCGCGCCGTCCCCGTCCCCGTCCTCCGCCTGCACCGGCTTCCCATCCTTCGCGCTGACCCTGCGACCGGCCGATCAGGCGCGCATCGCCGCCTCGATCAGCCGTGGACCCGTCGCCGCCATCGCGCTCGCGAGCATGTCGTCGAACTGTTCGGCGGAGGTCGCCCGGCAGCCCTCGATACCCATGCCGCGGGCCAGAGCGACCCAATCGAGCGCCGGATCGTCGATGTCAAGCAACCCTGCCGACAGCCCTGCGCCGATCGTCGCCCCGACGCGATCGACCTCGGCGCGTAGCACCGCATAGGAACGGTTGGCGAGGATGATCGTCACCACGTCGAGCCGCTCGCGCGCCTGCGTCCACAGCGCCTGCAGGGTGTACATCGCGCTCCCGTCCGCCTGGATGTTGACGACCTTGCGTCCGGGCGCCGCGACGGCCGCCCCGGTCGCGAGCGGGATGCCCTGGCCGATCGCACCGCCGGTCAGCGCCAGATGCAGATGCGGCGGCGCAGCCGTCAGCGCGGCGACGATCGGAAACGCATTGCTGATCGCCTCTTCGGAGACGATCGCGTCCTCGGGCAGGTGCCGCGCGACCGAGCGGCCGATCGCGGCGGCGTCCAGCACGCCGGTCGACGCCTCGACGGCCGTGGCGGCGGCAGACGCCGGCTCGAACCGCCCGGCGCCCAGCGCCTCGGCGAGCGCCTCCAACGCGCGCACCTCGTCCTCGTGCTCGTGGGCGAGATAGGTGAGCGCGGTGCCCTCCGCCACGCACCAGCTGGGGTAATCGGGATAGGCGAAGGGGGCGACCGGGGGTTGGGCGCCGACGAGGATCAGGTCGGTCACGTCGTGCAACGCGCGGACCGCGTCTTCGGCGCGGTAGGGCACGCGCGCGATCGGAAAACGCCCGCGGCCGCGCAGCACCGTGCCGGTCGACAGGTCCATCATCGCCCGCGCGCCGGTACGCGCGCAGATCCGTCCTACCGCCGCCAGGCCGGCCGCGCTGCCCGCCGCCCCGCGCACGAACAGGGTGGAGCTGTTCCCGCGGTCGCGCAGGATGCGCGCGACGCGCGTCACCGCGGCGTCGTCCAGCGCCGGCGGCGCCTGCCCCGGCAGCGGCCGGCACGGACCGTCGGCCTGGCCCCACGCGGTGTCGGCGGGCAGGATCAGCGTGGCGATGCGTCCGGGTCGCTCGAGCGCGGCGGCCACGGCCCGCGCGCCGTCGGCCGCGACGGTCTGCGCGCTCGCCGAGACCGTCAGCCAGTCGGACGCCGGCCGCGCCAGCGCCGCCACGTCGGTCTTCAGCGCGCTGTCCCAGCGATTATGGTAGGTCGCATGGTCGCCGACCACGTTCACGACCGGGCTCTTGGCGCGCCGGGCATTGTGGAGGTTGGCGATGCCGTTGGCGAAGCCCGGCCCGAGGTGGAGCAGCGTCATCGCCGGCGTGCCGGTGACGCGGGCATAGCCGTCGGCCATGCCGGTCACCGCCCCCTCGAACAGGCCCAGCACCGGCCGGATGTCCGGCACCCGTTCGAGTGCCGCCAGGAAATGCATTTCCGACGTGCCGGGATTAGCGAAGCACAGCCGGACACCGCAGGCCGAGACGGTGCGCAGCAGGCCTTCGGCGCCGGTCATTGCGCCGGTCGCGACGGTGGCCGCGCCCGCCGGTCCTAGGCCCGATGCCGCGCCCCGCTTGCTGTCGATGAACATGGTCACCCCCTCGCGGCGATCGGAGGGGCTGACGACCGGCCCGGCGCCCGACGCCGTCGCGGCCGCACGGCGCCCATCGCCTGTCGCCACGCCCGGCGCGGCATCGACCATCGACTTTTTTTCATAAGTGTTTCCCAGCAGGAAAATCAACGCTTGCGATCGGATCAGTCTGGCCGTATTCGATGCCGGCATCTTGCCCGCTTGCGACAAGCGCGCTTGTTGCAGCGAGACGTCACCCGACGCCGATGACGGCGCGGGCGGCCAAGACATCTCGCAACGATAAAAGCCGACGCGACGGCGCAGGAGGGTGGGCACGGCCATGATCGATTTTTCCACGCTCGATATGCGCCGCAGCCAGGCGCGCGAGGCCTGGGGGGATCAGATCAAGGCGCTATGCGGTCGCGCGCCCCGATTCGGCTTTCGTGACGAGGGCTTCGAGGCGTCGATCAAGATCCGCGACGTGGGCGGGATCGATATCGGGCATCTCTTCCACAACGCGGTCGAGATCGCCCACGACAAGCGCGCGCTGGCCGAGGGGCGTTGCGGCCACATGATGCTCGTCATGCAGATGACCGGGCGCGCCGTGATCGCGCAGGGCGGCGGCGTGACCGAGATCGGCCCGCACGACATCGCCATCCTGGATACGCATCGCCCGTTCACGTGTCGGTTCGACGGCGCGACGCGGCAGCTCGCGGCCTATATCCCGGCCGCCGAGTTGATGACCCGATGTCCCGCCAATTTCTTCGCCCGTCCCCAGCGATGGTCCGGGCGCGCCGGGATCGGCGGATTGGCGCGATCGACGTTGATGATGATCGCTCGCTCCGCGGACCGGTTCGAGCACGCGGATGCGGTGCACGCCCGGCGCATGCTGACCGACATCGTCAAGCATATGGTCGAACGCGAACGCCTTCCCCGCGACGATCGGCAGCAACAGCTGCCGGACCACCGCATTCGTGCCTTCATCGATGCCCATCTGGCCGATCCCGATCTCGGTCCGACGGAGATTGCGGGTGGCTGCGGCATCTCGATCCGGCGGCTGCATCGGTCCTTTGCCGACACCGACTGGTCGACGTGCGGCTGGATCCGGCACCGGCGTCTCGCGCGTTGCCGGGAAGATCTGCTCGACCCGAGCAAGGACGGCCTGTCGATCACCCAGATCGCGTTTCGCTGGGGGTTCAATGACGCCGCGCATTTCAGCCGCGCCTTCCGCAGCGAGTATCACCAGGCGCCCAGGGACGTCCGGCGGCGCACGGCGCATTGAAGCATCCCGGCCCCCGACCGAAGCGCGGTTTGTCCGACGGAACAAGCGTGGTCGTCGCGGTCCGACAAGAATAGCCGGCCGGCAGCCGCCATGATGGCCGATGTCCTTTCCACTTGAGGCGGGCTCCGCATGAACGTCGGCTCCGTTGCCTCGGTCGCTACGCTGGTGCGGCAGCTCGGCCTCTCCCCCGGCATCGAGCGATTGCGTGCGCTGGCCGGCATGGATGCGCTGCTGGACGACGACACGATGACGGCGATCCTGGCGGAAGCCGATCGTTTCTCGGCCGATCGGCTGACGCCGTTCGACCGCGACGCCGACCGCGCCGGATGCACGTTGCGCGACGGTCGGGTCGAGCTCGCGCCCGGGCACGGCGACGTCTGGGCGGCCTATCGCGACGCCGGCTGGGGGGCGACCGACATCCCGCAAAGCCATGGCGGACAGGGGCTGCCGGCCGCGCTGGCGATGCCGATCCAGGAGCTGTTCGATCGCGGCTCGGTCAGTTTCGGCATGGCGCCGGGGGCGGCGCGATCGGCGGCGCGATTGCTGCTGACGCACGCCGCGACGGATATCGCCGGGGCCTGGGTGCCGGCCTTCGCCACGGGCGAGGCCGGCGCCACGATCTGCATCTCCGAGCCCGACGCCGGCTCCGACGTCGGACGCATCCGCACGGCGGCGACGCGCCAGGGCGACGCCTGGCGCGTCACGGGCGAAAAGATCTGGATTTCCTATGGCGATCATCCGCTGAACGATCGCATCGCGCATCTCGTGCTCGCGCGGTCCGACCCGGCGACGGCGGGAACGCGCGGGCTGAGCCTGTTCCTCGTGCCGAGTACGATGGAAGGGGATGATGGCGGGGAACGGCGCAATGCCGTGATCGTACGCCGGATGGAGGAAAAACTCGGCCTGCACGGCTCCCCGACGTGCGCGCTGGGATTCGAGGATGCGGCGGCGATCCTGATCGGCGCGGAGGGGCGCGGCGTGCCGCAACTGTTCCGGATGATCGTCGCGATGCGGCTCCAGGTGGGCACGCAGGGACTGGGCCTGGCCAGCGCCTGCCTGCTGGCCGCCGCGCATTATGCCGAGGAACGCCGCCAGGGCGGCCCGCGCGACCGGCCGGCCGTGCCGATCGTCGCGCATGCCGACGTCCAGCTGATGCTGATCGGGATGGCCGCGCGGATCGCGACGTTGCGCGGCATCGTCTACGCCGCGGCGGTCACGGCCGACCTGGCGGACTTGGACCCCGACGCCCAGGCGCGCGCGGAGGCGGCGGCGCTGCTCGGCTGGCTGCTGCCGATCGTCAAGAACAGCGGCGCCGAGACCGCCTATGACATCGCGGGCGAGGCGATCCTGCTGTTCGGCGGCGCCGGCTATACGACCGAATGGCCGATCGAGCGGCATCTGCGCGACGCGCGCATCCTCGCCATCTACGAAGGCACGACGGGGATGCAGGCGCTCGATCTCGTCCGCCGCCGCTGGCTGCCGCGCGACGCCGGCTACGAAGCGTTCGTCGCGGCGATCGCAGCCGACCTCGCGAGGCTGCCCGACGCGTGCGCCCATCCGCTGCGCGGGCTGCTCGACCAACTGGAGAGTGCGACGACGTGGCTGCGCGACACGGCGCGCGGCGATATCGAGATCGACGCCGCCGCGCGCGCGGGACTTAAAGCGGCGACGCTCGTCGCGCACGGCTGGGCCGGCGCGCGCCTGGCCGGCTCGGACGACGCCGCCCTGGTCGCCTGCGGCCGTCACGCCCTGTCCATTGCGACCGAGCAGCTCCCGGGCGCGATCGTCGCGATGCGCGAAGGAACGGCGCGGATCGAGGCGTTCGCCGACATGGCCACCTGACCCGGCATCCGCGATCGCGATCGATCCATGGAGCATCCAGACGAGGAACAGCCATGACGAAACCCCGCTTTTCCTGGCAATTCCTGGCCTTTGTCTTCGCGGTCGCGGTGGGCAACGCGGTCGCGCATCTATGCACCAGCGCGATGCCGCTCCAGGTCGGCTCGCTGATCGACGGCTTCGGGCTGACCGCGACCGCCGCCGGCGTGTTCGGCTTCTTCCAGGTCGGGACGCTGGCGCTCGGCATGATCTTCTTCGCGCCGCTCTCCCACCGCTATCGCCCGTTCGTCGTGTGCCTGACGGGGTTGCTGATCGCCGCCGCCAGCAACGCGGCCCTCTATTTCTCGCCGGCGAGCCTGCCGTTGCTGTGTCTGCTCGGGTTGATCAGCGGCTTCGGCTATTGTCTGATGCTGTCCGCGACCGTCGGCGCTCCGGCGGCATCGGCGCAGGCGGACAAGGTCTATGCCGCGTCCAGTTCGGGCGGCCTGCTGCTGCTCGTCGCCCTGCTGTCGCTGCTGCCGCTGGCCAACAGCTATTTCGGCGTGCGCGGCATTTTCCTGGGGATCGCGATCCTGCTGGTGGTCTCGATCCCGCTGCTATGGGGCTTCCGCTACACCCCCGCCACCGCCGCACCCGCCGCTGCCGCCGCGGCGAGGGTCGACGCCGTCAGCGGCCGCAGCCTGAAAAGCGGAACCTCGCTGCTGATCATCTGGGTGCTCTATTCGCTCGGAACCGGCGCGATGTGGACCTTCGCGGAGCGGATCGGTCACGCACTGCACATTCCGGGTCCGACGATCGGGTTCATCCTGTCGATCAGCGTGTTCATGGCCCTGGTCGGCAGCGGCCTCGCGGCGCTGCTCAGCGATCGCCTGGACCGGGCGACCGCGATCGGGATCGGGCTGGTCGGCGGCGGCGCCACCTGCCTGATGCTGGCGCTGTCCACCGGGCTGTGGATGTATGCGCTGGCGTGCGTCCTGTACTGGATCGTCACGATCTTCTTCTACGTGCTGATGCTCGGCACCGCGGCGGCGATCGATCCGACCGGCCGGCTGGCGACGCTGGGCACCGGCTGCGAACGGCTCGCCTTCGCGTTCGGCGCACCGATCGGCGGAATGTTCGTCGACATGGGCTCCTTCCTGTGGATCGGGCTGCTCGCGCTGACGAGCTGCTCGATCCTCGCCCCGCTATGCCTGCCGGCGCTGAGCCGCGCGGTGAAGCGCGCCCATGCCGACCGACACATCGACGCGGTGCCGGTGCCGCTGGTGTAAGGCGATCACCGTGTCGGCCACCGCGACCGCCCACGTAACGGCCTGGGTGTGGATCCACGTTCGGGACGTGATCGGTGAAGGCGACATTTAGTCGGCGTCAAACCGTTCGGTTGTGACACCTGGTGCCGCAGAGTGGCTGTTGCTCATCCCGGTCGTTCAACCGCTTGCCGCATTCCCATTTCTCCATCTCCAATGGGCAGTTTCGGGAAACCTTGATCGGGAACAGGTTTCGGGAAGCATGGTCCGGCAGAAGCGCGCAGCGCGCATCCCAAGCGCGTTTTCCCGTTGAACCTCCCTTATTGGGAAGGTGCAAATGTCAAAGGACCGGCTTTGATCTCTTTACTCGTGCATCGAAAAGGGACGGCAACGCAAACTCATTCAGAGTTCCTTGACCATCTGAATTCGGCTACGACCCGGTGGTCGCGGCAGCATCAGCCGAGATACGAGGGGGGCTTATGATCTCGAAGTTGAAGTTGCTCGCCGTTGCGTGCGCTGGGGTGGTATTCAGCGCAAGCAGTGCTCACGCCGCTTTCATCGTTACGTATACGCAAGGCACGGACGGTGTCACGGCGACCGGTATCGGATCGCTGGTCACGGCTGGACTGAGCCGAGACACCAGTTTCGACTCTTTCGGACCCCTCAACCCGTTCATCCAGCCAGCGCAGCGAACCCAGATCGTCGGTGGTAACGGCTTCCAAAGCTACGATATAACCTTGACGGGTAGCATCCCTTCAGGTTGGGGTTCTGGCGGGCAAACAAACGCGGCCAGCTCTTCCGGCGGTGGTGTCTATCTCAATGATAATGGAGGTACATCCTTCGCAATTCTTGGCGTGCCGATCGGCTATGCGTCTGGCGCCGCGATCAGCAACTCGGCCTTCTATGCAGGGCAGACATTTGCGAGCATGGGCCTGACGATCGGCAACTACGCTTACAATTACCGGGCTGGCGCCAACTCCGACAGCTTTTCGCTAATAGTCTCGTCTGTCCCGACCGCGGTGCCGACCCCGCCGGTAGCTCCTGCGGTTCCGGAGCCAGCGACGTGGGCGATGATGATGCTGGGGATGGGAGTGGTGGGCTACTCGTTGCGCCGGCGCCAGGCAGCAGCGCGGGTCGCTCACGCCGTCTGATCTTCTGAAGCTCGAGGCAGGATGAGGCCGCCGATCCTAGGATCGGTGTCCTTTCAATCGCGACGCCGATCGCCAAAGCGGACGCTTCGACCTCACGCTTACCTGCCGCGCTATCGCCAAGCTGCTCGCCCTAATCTTGCTCCAACACCCTATAACCGCGCCGCCGCCCGGTCCGCGCCCTCGCGCAGGGCGCGGAACTTCTTCCACGTCACCGCCGGGTCGATCTTGCCATAGCCCGCGAAGGTGCCGAAGCCGCAGTCCGAGCCCGCGATCACGCGCTCCGCGCCGACGATGCCCGCGAAGCGTTCGATCCGCTGCGCGATCAGCTCGGGATGCTCGACGTAATTGGAGCAGCTGTCGATCAGCCCCGGCACCAGCACCTTGTCGTCGGGCACGCCCGCGTCGCGCCACACCGTCCACTCATGGTCGTGGCGCGGATTGGCTGCCTCGAACAGCAATTGCGCGGGCCGGGCCGACAGCACGATATCGATGATCTTCTCGAGCGCGATGTCGCAATCGTGTGGACCTTCGTAATTCCCCCAGCAGATGTGCATCCGCATCCGCTCGGCCGGGATGTTGGCGGTGGCCGCGTTGAGCGCCTCGACGTTCTGCGCCGCGCGGCGCAGGAACTCGGCCTCCTCCAGGCCCTGGAAGCCGGTATGCGCCGCCATCGCGAGGTCGGGCGCGTCGAGCTGCAGGTCGAAGCCGGCCGCCGCGATCGCTTCGTACTCCGGGCGCATCGCATCGACCAGGTCGGCGAGATAGGCCTCGTGCGTCGGATAATACTGGTTGGGCTGGAATGCGGTGATGAGCCCCGGCGAGGCGGCGTTCATGAAGCCGCGCACACCCTGTCCCCGCGCATCGAGCGCGGCGCGAAAGCGGCGGATGTCGTCCTGCTCGCGGTCGGTCTCGCGCAGCCGCACCGGGCCGATGCACGCCGCGCGGACGAACTCCTGCGAGCCCATGATCGCCGTCAGCTTCTTCCGCAACTCGGGCAGGTCGGCGAGGTCCTTGGCCGGGGTGCGGTCGACATGCCCGCCGAACCCCTCCAGCCGCTCGGTGACATAGGTCGCATAGCCGACCTTGCCGAGCTCGCCGTC
>NZ_CAXUEK010000082.1:0-11445 GCF_964250165.1 uncultured Sphingomonas sp.
AGCTCGACCAGCACCTCGTCGCCGGTCAGCACGCGGATGCGGTTCTTGCGCATCTTGCCGGCGGTGTGGCCCAGGATCTCGTGGCCGTTCTCCAGCTGCACGCGGAACATCGCGTTGGGGAGCAGCTCCACCACGCGGCCGCGCATCTCAAGCGTGTCTTCCTTGGCCAAACAAACCTCTTGAATTAAAAGTCGGCGCGCCCTTACCCGAGGGTGGCCTAAAAGGGAAGCTGTGCCGCCCCATCGCGCATATGGGGTGGGCGTCAGCCGTTGTCAGGGGCGTCGGCGATGACCGTCAGCCATTCGGCTGCGTCGGCGCGGTCGCTGCGAAGGCGGTTGGCGGGTTCGGCCGGGTCTTCGTGACCGATCGCGACGCCGCAGAACAGCATCCGCTCGGGCGGGGTCTCGAGGAAGCGTTCCACGGTCTGCGGGTAGATCGCCCAGCACTCCTGCGGGCATGTGGCGAGGCCCGCGTCCACCGCCAGCAGCATCAGGTTCTGCAGATACATGCCGAGGTCCGACCATTGCGGCGGCCCCATCCGTCGATCGACGGTGACGAAATACGCCGCGGGCGCGCCGAAGAAATCGAAGTTGCGCGCGAACCAGCGCCGCCGCGCGTCCTTGTCCGCACGCGGGATGCCGAGATGGCCATAAAGCGCCTCGCCCAGCGCGTAGGTACGCGCCCGATGCGTGTCGGCCATCTCGCGCGGATAGATGTCGTAGCCCGGCGTCTCGCGCTCATCGTTCGCGAGCTTGCCGGCCATGATGGCTTTGAGGCGCTTCATCGGTGCCCCCGCGACAATGTCCACATGCCAGGGCTGGAGATTGCCGCCGGTCGCCGCGCGGGCCGCCCGGATCGCCAGGTCGCGCAGCACGTCCGGCTCGACCGCTGTGTCGAGGAAGCCGCGCACGGATCGCCGGGCCGCTACCGCCGCGCTCACGTCCACCGCGCCACCTCTTGCCGAACGCCCCGGATTGGGCGACACGGAGCGGGATAACAGTTGTTATGGAGAGTGCACAATGGCGGAGGCCTTCATCGTCGAGGCGGTGCGCACGGCCGGCGGCAGGCGCGGCGGTCGGCTGGCGGGCTGGCACCCGGCCGACATGGCGGGCGCGGTACTGGACGCGGTGGTGACGCGCACCGGCATCGATCCGGCGGCGGTCGAGGACGTCATCATGGGCTGCGTCAGCCAGGGCGGCGAGCAGGGCTTCCAGATCGGCCGCGGGGCGGTGCTGGCGTCGAAGCTGCCGACCAGCGTCCCCGCCGTCACCATCGATCGGCAGTGCGGCTCCTCGCAGCAGGCGATCCAGTTCGCGGCGCAGGCGGTGATGAGCGGCACGCAGGACGTCGTGATCGCGAGCGGCGTCGAATCGATGACGCGAGTGCCGATGGGCTCGACCGGCGCGCTGTTCGCGCAGGCCGGGCTGGGCGGCTCCAAGAGCCCGCGCCAGGAGGAGCGCTTCCCCGCCATCCAGTTCTCGCAGTTCCTGGGCGCGGAGATGATGGCGGAAAAGTACGGCTTCAGCCGCGAGGATCTGGACGCCTATGCGCTGGAGAGCCATCGCCGCGCCGCCGCCGCGACCGAGCGGGGCGACTTCAAGGACGAGATCGTCGGGCTGGACGTCGAGACCGCCGAGGGCGCGACCTGTCACGACCGCGACGAGGGCATCCGCTGGGACGCGACGCCCGAATCGATCGGGGCGGTCAAGCTGCTCAAGGAAGGCGGCCGGATCACGGCGGCCAACGCCAGCCAGATCTGCGACGGTGCGTCGGCGGTGCTGGTGGTGAGCGAGGCGGCGCTGAAGGAACATGGCCTGACGCCGCTCGCGCGCGTCCATGCGCTGGCGGTGACGGGCGGCGACCCCGTCATCATGCTGGAGGAGCCGCTGTTCGCGACCGACAAAGCCTTGAAGAGGGCCGGCCTCTCGATCGACGATATCGACTTGTACGAGGTCAACGAGGCGTTCGCGTCGGTGCCGCTCGCCTGGCTCAAGCATGTCGGCGGCGACGCCGCGAAGATCAACGTCAACGGCGGCGCGATCGCGCTGGGTCATCCGCTCGGCGCGAGCGGCACCAAGCTGATGGCGACGCTGGTGCACGCGCTGCACAAGCGCGGCGGCCGCTACGGCCTGCAGACGATGTGCGAGGGCGGCGGGCTGGCCAACGTGACGATCGTGGAGCGGCTGTAGCGTCCGCGGTCATGCCGGCCTTGTGCCGGCATCCACCGTCGGCCGAGCCCGGCGGTTTGGAACGGCGCTGAGCGCTCGGGCAAGATCGAACGTGGATGCCGCGGACGAACCCGGCATGACGAAGGAACAAGAGATGGAACTCAACGAGCAGATCGCCGCCGTCGTGACCGGCGGCGCCTCCGGCCTCGGCGAGGCGACGGCGCGGGCGCTGGCGGCGAAGGGTGCGAAGGTCGCGATCTTCGATCTGCAGGCCGAGAAGGGCCAGGCCGTCGCGGCCGACATCGGCGGCGTGTTCTGCGAGGTGAACGTCACCTCCGACGAGAGCGTCGACGCCGGCTTCGCGAAGGCGCGCGAGGCGCATGGGCAGGAGCGCGTGCTGGTCTGCTGCGCAGGCACGGGCAACGCGATCAAGACCGCCAGCCGCGCCAGGGAGGACGGCTCGATCCGGCACTTCCCGCTCGACGCATTCGACTGGATCATCCAGATCAACCTGGTCGGCACCTTCCGCTGCGTCGCCAAGTCGGCCGCCGGCATGCTGACGCTGGCGCCGCTCGCGGACGGCGAACGCGGCGCGATCGTCAACACCGCGAGCGTCGCGGCGGAGGACGGTCAGATCGGCCAGGCGGCCTACGCCGCGTCGAAGGGCGGGGTGGTCGGCATGACGCTGCCGATCGCGCGCGACCTGATGGGCGAGGGCATCCGGATCAACACGATCCTGCCCGGCATCTTCGACACGCCGCTGATGAACGCCGCGCCGCCGCAGGTGAGGGACGCGCTGGCGGCCAGCGTGCCTTTCCCGAAGCGGCTGGGCCAGGCGGACGAGTTCGCCGGGCTGGCGCTGACCATGATCGAGAACGGTTACTTCAACGGCGAGGATGTGCGCCTCGATGGCGCGATCCGCATGGCGCCGCGCTGAGCCGATGGACGAGGAAGCCGTCCGCCAGGCGTTCCTGATCCAGGAACATTACTGCCGCACGATGGACGCGCCGATCTACGCCGCGATCACCGGCGCGGTCGCGCGAGACCTGACGCGGGCCACCGCCGTTGGCGCGCGGCTGCTCGATTGGCCGGGCGAGCCGACCCGCGATGCGCTGCCGCTGCGCTTCATGGGCGGGCTGAACGCGCTGGTGCTTGCCGGGCGGGACGCCGGACTGGCTGACCTGTTCGCCGGCCGCGTGCCGGAGGATCAGGTGGCGGGCCTGCTCGACCGCGTGCTGGCGGAGCACGAGGCGGCGCTGATGCCCTGGCTCGATGGGCCGCCGCAGACCAACGAGCCCGGCCGCTCGGCGGCACTGATGCTGGGGCTGATGGAGGTGGCGCGACGGCACGGGCCGAAGATCGAGCTGCTGGAAATCGGGTCGAGCGCCGGGCTCAACCTGTTGATCGGCCGCTACCGCTTCGACCTGGGCGGGACGATGGTCGGGCCGGCGGACGCGCCGGTCGTGCTGACGCCCGCATGGACCGGGCCCGCGCCCGCGCCGGCGCCGGTCGAGATCGTGTCGGCGCGCGGCTGCGATGTCGCCCCGATGGACGCGACCGATCCCGCGGTCGAGGCGCGGCTCTCCGCCTTCGTGTGGGCCGAGGAGCCGCGGCGGTTGCAGCGGCTGCGCACCGCGATCGGCATGGTGCGCGAGCATGGCGTCCGGCTCGACCGCGCGGACGCCGCAGACTGGCTGGAGCAGCGGCTGGCCGCGCCGCACGAGGCGGGCGTCACGCGAGTGCTGATGCATTCGGTCGTCTGGCAGTATCTGCCCCAGGACACCGCCCAGCGCGTGCGCGCGGCGATGGAGCGGGCCGCCGCCGCCGCCACCGCGGCGCGGCCGCTCGCGTGGGTGATGATGGAGCCGAACCGGGCCATCGCGCACCAGGTGATGCGCGTGATGAGCTGGCCGGGCCATGCCGGGCCCGTCGTGCTCGGCGTCGCCCACGCGCACGCCGCCTGGATACGCTACGGCGCTTCCGACACCGGCGACGGCATCGAACTGCCGGAATCGGCGCGGGTCTGGCCTTAGCGTCCTCCCCGTCCCGGGGAGGATTACATACCCCAGCGTCGCATCGCGGCGAGCACGGCCGGGGCGTTCTCCCAAGGGACGAAGTGGCCGGCGTCCACCTTTTCCACCGTCAGGTTCGGCACATATTCCCCCAGGCCCTCCAGCTGCACGGGTAGCAGCGCCTTGTCGCGTGTACCCCACACGACCAGCGTCGGCTGGGTGACGGGCGGGAAGGGGCGATCGAGAAAGGCGGGCCGGGGCGGCATCTCGTCCATCGCGGGAACCTCGATCGACGAGGCGCGATACCAGTTGAGCATCGCCGTCATCGCGCCGGGCTGGCCCCATTCGTCGAGATAGGCGGCCTTGTCCTCGCCGGCGACGGCGGTGGTGAGCACCCGCGCGAACGTCGAGGAGAAGAAGTGCTCCAGCCCGGCCCCGACCAGCCCCTGGTCGATGCCGGTGTCGCGGAAGCGGCGGATATACTGGCTCGCCTCGCGCTGGCCCATGTCGTCGAACAGGGAGCGCTGGAAGATGAGGGGGTGCGGCGCGTTGACGATCGCCAGCCGCTCGATGCGGTCTGGGTGCTGGAGCGCGGCCATCCAGGCGATCGCGCCACCCCAGTCATGACCGACCAGGGTGAAGCGGTCGATCCCGAAATGGTCGGCCAGCGCGAGCAGGTCGCCGATCGGCTTGTCGGGGCTGTAGTGCTCGATGCCCTGGGGCTTGGACGAGCGGGCATAGCCGCGCTGGTCCGGGGCGAGGACGAAATGGTCCCGCGCCAGGTCCGGCACGATCCCGCGCCAGGTGCGATGCGACTCCGGGAAACCATGGAGCAGGATGACCGGCGGCTTATCGCGCGCGCCGGCGACCTGCACGTCGAGATCGACGCCGGTGGGGAGCGCGATGCGTTGCAGGGCGTCGGTCATGGATGATCTCCTTGCGCTGTTACTTACCGTCATTCCCGCGAAGGCGGGAATCCATTTGCGCTGGCTCAGGCGACTTCCGCGCGATGCGATCATAGATCCCCGCCTGCGACGGAACATCCTCCTTGGCAGCTCGCTCTTGATGCGACAGGTTAAGCGATGCTCCTGTCGCTCCTGCTCGTCGCCGCCCAGGCCACCGCGCCCGCCCTGCCGCCCACCACGCCCGCTATCGCGCCGGCGCGGCGGTCCTGGCCGACGACGCAAGCGGATTACGTCATCCCCGCCTTCCGCTTCCGCTCGGGAGAGACGCTTGACCGGCTCAACATTCACTACACCACGCTGGGCCGCCCGCATCGCAACGCGCGCGGCGAGATCGACAATGCGGTGATGGTGCTGCACGGCACCGGCGGCACGGGTGAGCAGTTCCTGAACCCGATCTTCGCCGACGAGCTCTACGGTCCGGGGCAGCCGCTCGACATCGCGCGATACTGGATCATCCTGCCCGACGGGATCGGGCACGGAAAGTCGTCTAAACCCTCGGACGGGCTGCGGATGAGATTCCCCCGCTACACCTATGACGACATGGTCGAGGCACAGTATCGGTTGCTGCGCGACGGGCTGGGCATCCGCCGGATGCGGCTCATCATGGGCACGTCGATGGGCTGTATGCACACGCTGGTGTGGGGCGAGGCGCATCCGGACTTCGCCGCCGCGCTGATGCCGCTCGCCTGCGAGCCGGTCGCGCTGGCGGGGCTCAACCGGATGTGGCGGACGCTGGTGATCGACGGGATCGAGGCGGACCCGGCCTGGGCGGGCGGCAACTATGCGGCCGAGCCGCTGCAGGGGCTGCGCACGGCGGAGTCGCTGCTGTTCGTCGCGGGCGCGGCGCCGCTCGCCTTCCAGCGCCAATATCCGACGCGGGCGGCGGCCGAGGCGTTCGTGCGCGATCGGGTGGGCAAGGCCCTGCCGGGGCTCGACGCGGACGACCTGATCTATCAGGTCGACGCCTCGCGCGACTACGATCCCTGGCCGCGGCTGGAAGCGATCACCGCGCCCCTGACCTGGGTGAACTCGGCGGACGATTTCATCAATCCGCGCAATCTCGATTTCCCCCAGCGGGCGGTGACGCGGATGCGCGACGCCCGTTTCCGGCAGATCCCCGAAACGGCGGACACGCGCGGGCACGGGACGCACACGGCGGCGGCGTTCTGGAAGGCGGACCTGGCCGATCTGCTCGCGCGCACCGCCGAGCGGTAACGCTACGGATAGCTGACCGTCTTCGGCACCGCCGGGATCGGGATCCATTCCTGCGCGTCACCGGGCACGCGCGCGAACTCGCCGGCGCGCCAGGCCCGCTTGGCCTCCTCGATGCGGTCGCGCCGCGACGAGACGAAGTTCCACCACACGTGGCGCGGCGTCGCGAAGGCGTCGCCGCCGCACAGCATCGCGCGGCCGCCGCCCTCGCTGCGCAGCGTGGCGGCGACGCCGGGCTTGAGGACATAGAGGGTCAGCGGCTGGAGGGGGACGCCCTCCAGCACCGCCTCGCCCTCGACGAGGTAGAGCGCGCGTTCGTCCGCCGCCGCGTCGATCGGGACGACGGCGCCCGGCGCGAGCCGCACATCGGCGTAGATCGTGCCGGCATAGGTGGTCGTCGGCGCGCGGGCGCCCCACAGCTCGCCCATGATGACCCGCGCGGTCGCGCCGCCGGCCTCGATCATCGGCAGCGCGGGGGCGGGGACATGCTCGAAGGCGGGATCGATCTCCTCCTGCGCGTCGGGCAGGGCGAGCCAGGTTTGGATGCCGGAGAGCACCGGCCCGTGCGCGCGCTCGTCGCCGGGCGAGCGCTCGGAATGGACGATGCCATGTCCCGCCGTCATCAGGTTCACCGCGCCGGGCTCGATGCGCTGCGCGGTGCCGAGCGAGTCGCGATGGCCGATCGCGCCGTCGAACAGATAGGTGACGGTGGCGAGGTTGATGTGCGGGTGCGGGCGCACGTCGATGCCGTCCCCCGCGCCGAGCCGCGCCGGCCCCATCTGGTCGAAGAACAGGAAGGGGCCGACCATCATCCGTTCCTTCGCCGGCAGCGTGCGGTGGACCTTGAAGCCGCCCAGATCATGCGTGCTCGCGCGCAGCGTCACGTCGAACAGGTCACTCTGCATCGGCTGGCTCCGTGGCGGCGAGGAGGGCGACGAGGTTTTCCGGGAAGACCTGCTCGCGATGGGCGGCGAGCTCGGCGGGCGTGAACCAGCGCCAACTGGTCATGACGCGGCGCTCCAGCGGGGTATGCCCGGCGGTGTCGACCGCGAGCGCGTCGACCTGGACGCGGAAATAGCGTTCGTCCGCCGCGACCTCGACGCCTTCGAGCGAGAGGAACTCGGCGGTGCGCTGCGCCACTTCGGGGCCGCAGTCGCGGTCGAGCCCGACCTCCTCGCGCAGCTCGCGGCGCGCGGCATCGGCATAGCTCTCGCCCGGATCAACCGCGCCGCCCGGCGTGCACCAGAAGGGCGCGCGGTCCGGGGCGGTGAAGCGGAACAGGAGAACGCGGCCGGCCGCGTCGACGAGCAGGATGCGCGCTGCGGGGCGGGGCTGTCTCACGCTGCGCCGACCGGCTGGAGCCGGTTGCGATCGTCGCGGCGTTGATGGGAGGGCGCGTGCCTCATGCGTCTTCTCCCGGCGCGCGGGCGCGGATGACGAGCGCGTGGATGCCGCCGGGCGCGAGCAGGTCGGCGAGCGCGTGGTTGACGAGGCGCTGCCGCGCGACGCGGCCCAGGCCGGCGAAGGCGGCGCTCTCGACGGCGACGCTGAAGTGCGTCTCGCCCGATCCGTCGTCGCCCATGTGGCCGCGATGCTGGGCCGAGTCGTTGCTGACGTCGAGGCGGGTCGGCGCGAGCGCGGCGACGATCCGGTCGGCGATCCTTTGGGCCATCGGGCCAGTGGCGGGGTCGGTCATCAGGCCTATATAGCGCGTTTTGACCGGGATTGGGCGTGGCGAGCGAGGGACATACGAGAGCGGGGCCGCGCTTCCACGGACGGATCGAGGCAGACGGGCGGCTCTGCGCCGAGCCGGGGTGCGACGGCCCGGGCGAGTTCCGCGCGCCCTATGTCGACGCCGTCCAGGTCGGCCGCGACGGGCCGCCGCCGTTCCGCTGGCTGTGCCTGGACCATGTCCGCGCGTTCAACGCGGGCTATAACTTCTTCTCGGGCATGAGCGCGGAGGAGATCCACGCGGCCCAGCGGCCCTATGCCGGCTGGGCCGAAACCCGTACCTATGCCCAGGGCGATCCGGGACCGCGCTGGGCGGACTTCGCCGATCCGCTGGACGCGATCGCCGCCCGCTTCCGTCGCACCGCCGCGCCCGAGCGACCGGACGGCAAGCCGCTGTCCGGTCAGGATCGCGAGAGCCTGCGCGTGCTGGGGCTGGAGCCCGACGCCGACCGGCGCGCGCTCCGCCAGCGCTATTCCGAGCTGGTGCGGCGCTACCACCCTGACCGCAACGGCGGCGATCGCAGCCATGAGGAGCGGCTGCGACAGGTGATCGCGGCCTATCAGCAGCTGCGTCAGGCACCGGCGTTCGCGTGAGCGGTGGACAGGGGTTGGTCCGCCTCCCGACACTGTCATTCCCGCGAAGGCGGGAATCCATCTTCTCCTGACGCTCGGCCCCCCGCTGAACGCGGCGATCATCGATCCCCGCCCGCGCGGGGATGACGGGCGAGGTTTGTTCGGCGGATGACGGACGAGGTTCAGGTGGAGGACGGCGGACGGGTGCTGACCGCCAGCTGCGCCGCGAAGGCGCGTTGGCAGGCGAGGACGAATGCGGTGATGGTGAAGTCGTCGTGCGGCTCCTTCGTCCGCTCAATCCCGCTCGGGCGCACCGAGCGGGAAGAGCGGACGATGCCGCATAGAACTCGGCGGCCGCGCGGGCCTGGCCGTCGAACCAGGGGCAGGTCGTCATCTCGCCCGTGCCCGCTCTCCCGAGACGAAGCCGACGCCAGCGCCCTGCGGATCGATGGCCATGACGACGCGCTGGCCGCCGGGGACGTCCATCGGGCCGGCGACGACCTGGCCGCCGCTTGCCTTTACCTGCTCGGCGGCGCGATCTGCGTCGGGCACCTTGAAGTAGAAGGCCCAGCGCAACGGCTGCCCGGGGTGGGCGCGGTTCATCATCGCGCCGAGGCGGACGCCGCCGGGGCCGTCGATGAAGCTGTAGTCGCCCATTTCGCCCATCGGCATCGCCTCAGTCGAGCTCCAGCCGAACAGCCTGGCGTAGAAGGGCAGCGCTGCGGCCTGATCGGACGTGACGAGCTCGTTCCATGCGGCGCGGCCGGGCAGGTGTTCCGAGAAGCTGGTGTTCTCGACTTCCGGCATCGAAGGATCGGGCCGCATCAGGTAGAAGGGCACGCCCTGCGGATCGGCGACCAGCGCGATGCGACCCACCCCGGGAATGTCGCTGGCCGGCATGGTGATCGCGCCGCCCGCCGCCGCGACCTCGTCGGCCTTGGCGTCGACGTCCTGCACGTGGAAATAGGCGAGCCAGCCGCTCGGGACGGATATGCCCGGCGGCGGCGAGGCGAGGCCGCCGACGCCGGTCTCGGCCATGGTCCAGACCCTATATTCCATCCCGCCGCCGGGCGTCGGAAAGGTCGTCGTCGTCCAGCCGGTGATCGGGCCGTAGAAGCGCGTGGCCGCGTCGAGGTCGGCGGTCTGCAGCTCGTACCAGATCGGCATGCCGTCAGGGGTGGGCATCGTCTCTCTCCTGTTTGTCGGTTGCCGGGCTCAGGCCACCCAGGGCGCGGGATGGGCGGCGAGGACGAGCGTCGTCAACGCGAACGCGGCGACGCCGAGCACGGGCCGCGCAGCGCGCTCATGCCGCCGCCGTGTCGGGCTGCGGCGCGGTCTTGAACACGTCCAGGTCCATCCACATCGGGCCGAACGCATGGCCGTCGGGATCCCAGAAGGCGCGGCTGTACATGAAGCCCTCGTCCTCGGGACCATGAGCCTCCTTGCCGCCCGCCGCGAGCGCCGCCTCGGTAATCGCATCGACATCCGCCCGGCTGGCGAGCTGCAGCGCAAACAGTGCGCCGCTCGTCGCGTGGGTATCGGCGATCGGCCGGGTGGTCAGGGTCGCATACAGGTCGTGGTCGAGCAGATTGAAGGTGATCGCGTCCGACCACACCATCGACGACGCCCGGTCGTTGCTGAACTGCGCGTTCTTCTCGCAGCCGATCGCGGCGTAGAACGCGGTCGACCTGGCGACGTCGGCGACGGGCAGGCTGATGAAGATTTGCTTGGACATCGCGAACTCTCCCGTTGCGGATCGCTGTTTGCGTCGGATGCGCCTGATGGTTATGAAAAGCAACTATGAGGTCAGAAAAAGTAACGAGGTGGTATGATGATGCGTGCGGGACGGCGCTGGCGATGGAGCTGGTGGGCGAGCGCTGGTCGCTGCTGATCGTGCGCGAGCTGATGTTCGGCGGGCGGCGGTTCGGCGAGCTGAGGGGCGGCCTCGGCGCCATCAGCGCCAACGTGCTGACCCAGCGGCTGGACGGGCTGGAGCGCGCCGGCATCGTGCAGCGGCGACGGCTGCCGTCGCCCGCCAACGCGCAGGTCTATGAGCTGACCGACTGGGGACGGGAGAGCGAACGGGCGATCCAGGAGCTGGGCCGCTGGGCGGTGCGCTCACCCGCGCACGACGTAACGCTGCCGCTCAGCCCCGCATCGATGATGATGAGCTTCCGCACCATGTATGCGGGCGGCGGGCAGGGGGTTTACGGCTTCCGGCTTGGACCCGACCGGTTCACGGCGACTCTGGGCGACGGCATCGAGGTGCGGCGCGCCGAGCCGGCCGGGGCGGACGCGACCTTCGCCGCCGCCGATCCGCGCGCGCTGGCGGCGGCGGTCTATGGCGGCGTGCCGCTCGACGCACTGGTGGCGGAGGGTACGCTCGCGGTCGAGGGAGACCGCGCGGCGGCGGAGCGTTTCCTGATGCTGTTCCCCCTGCCCGAAAAGGTCGTGTGAGCGGTTGAGTCGCTCGGCCCGCTTGGCTTAAGGCTGATCGCATGACTGATCTATCCAACACCCAGCCCGACAGTCGCGAGACGACGCTGCTCGATGCGCCCGACAAGATGGTCAAGGTGCGCGACGCCTTCGGGCTCGATGTCGATTGGGAGGTGCCCGCGTTCAGCGAGGCGGACGAGCGCGTGCCGGATCTCGATCCCGCCTATGTGTTCGATCCCGACACGACGGTCGCGGTGCTGGCGGGCTTCGCGCACAACCGCCGCGTGATGGTGCAGGGCTATCACGGCACCGGCAAGTCGACGCATATCGAGCAGGTCGCGGCGCGGC
>NZ_CAXUEK010000083.1:0-11393 GCF_964250165.1 uncultured Sphingomonas sp.
AGCAGGATCAGCGCACGCTTCATGGGGCTTCCTCTCGTCCGGGCGAGCCTCGATTGCGCGCCCCTGTTGCGGGCACCATATCGCGATCCCATGCCGATTCAAATCCGCACCAGCCTCGCCGAGCCGGAAACCGGCCCCGCCTTCGTCCCCCACCGCCCCCAGCGTCCCGAGAAGGTGGAGGGCGGCAAGCGCTTCCAGCTCGTCAGCGAATATCAGCCCGCCGGCGACCAGCCGACCGCGATCGCCGAGCTGGTGGAGGCCGCGCTCGCGGGCGAGAAGGATCAGGTGCTGCTCGGCGTCACCGGCTCCGGCAAGACCTTCACCATGGCCAAGGTGATCGAAGCGCTGCAGCGGCCGGCGCTGGTGCTGGCGCCGAACAAGATCCTGGCGGCGCAGCTCTACGGCGAGTTCAAGTCGTTCTTTCCCGACAATGCCGTCGAGTATTTCGTCAGCTATTACGATTACTACCAGCCCGAGGCTTACGTCCCCCGATCCGACACGTACATCGAGAAGGAAAGCTCGGTGAACGAGTCGATCGACCGGATGCGGCACTCCGCGACGCGCTCGCTGCTGGAGCGCGACGACGTCATCATCGTCGCCTCGGTATCGTGCCTCTACGGCATCGGCTCGGTCGAGACCTATTCGGCGATGATCTTCGACCTGAAGAAGGGCCAGTCGGTCGACCAGCGCGAGATCGTCCGCAAGCTCGTCGCACTGCAATACAAGCGCAACGACGCCGCCTTCGCGCGCGGCAATTTCCGGGTGAAGGGCGACACGCTGGAGGTCTTCCCGTCGCACTATGAGGACGCGGCGTGGCGCGTGTCCTTCTTCGGCGACGACATCGAGGAGATCGTCGAGTTCGATCCGCTGACCGGCAGGAAAATCGCGTCGCTCAACAGCGTGCGCATCTATGCCAACAGCCATTACGTCACGCCCGGCCCGACGATGAAGCAGGCGGTCGAGGCGATCAAGCACGAGCTGGCGGAGCGGCTGAAGGAGCTGGAAGCCGAGGGCAAGCTGCTCGAACACCAGCGGCTGGAGCAGCGCACGAACTTCGACCTGGAGATGATCGCCGCGACCGGCAGCTGCAACGGCATCGAGAATTACAGCCGCTTTCTTACCGGCCGCCTGCCCGGCGAGCCGCCGCCGACGCTGTTCGAGTATCTGCCCGAGAACGCGCTGCTGTTCGTCGACGAGAGCCATGTGACGGTCCCACAGGTCAATGGCATGGCGCGCGGTGACCATCGGCGGAAGATCACGCTCGCCGAATATGGCTTCCGGCTGCCGTCGTGCATCGACAACCGGCCGCTGCGCTTCAACGAATGGGACGCGATGCGCCCGCAGACCGTCAGCGTCTCGGCGACGCCGGGTCATTGGGAGATGGAGCAGACCGGCGGCGTCTTCGCCGAGCAGGTGATCCGCCCCACCGGGCTGATCGACCCGCCGGTCGAGATCAAGCCGGTCGAGGATCAGGTGCAGGACCTGATCGTCGAGTGCGGCAAGACGACCGCGCGCGGCTATCGTACGCTCGTGACCACCCTCACCAAGCGCATGGCCGAGGACCTGACGGAGTTCATGCACGAGGCGGGGATCAAGGTCCGCTACATGCATTCCGACGTCGAGACGCTGGAGCGCATCGAGCTGATCCGCGACCTGCGCCTCGGGGTCTACGACGTCCTGATCGGCATCAACCTGCTGCGCGAAGGGCTCGACATCCCCGAATGCGGGCTGGTCGCGATCCTGGACGCGGACAAGGAGGGCTTCCTGCGCTCGGAGACGTCGCTGATCCAGACCATCGGCCGCGCCGCGCGCAACGTCGACGGACGCGTGATCCTTTATGCCGACCGGATCACCGGCTCGATGGAGCGCGCGATGAACGAGACCGGCCGCCGCCGCGAGAAGCAGGAACAGTATAATCTGGAGCACGGCATCACGCCCGCGACGATCCGCCGCCACATCGGCGACATCATCGCGCACGTCGCCTCCAAGGACCAGGTGACGATCGAGATCGATGACGCGCGGCCGCACATGGTCGGCCACAATCTGCGCGCCTATATCGAGGACCTCGAAAAGAAGATGCGCAAGGCCGCCGCCGATCTGGAGTTCGAAGAGGCGGGCCGTCTGCGCGACGAGATCCGGCAGCTGGAGGGCGAGGAGCTGGGCCTCCCCGTCCACGAGCAGAAGGCGCCGCTGATGGGCCGCAGCAACGAAGGCAAGCCGGGCACCCGCAAGGGCCGGTTCGGCAAGGAAAGCCGGACGCGGATAGGCGGGCGGCGGTAGCGTGTTGTTTCGCCAGGCGTAAATACCATCATGCGGTAGCGCGGAGGGACGCGGAGAGTTAGACGATCGGCGAAAGGAATGGACGATGATCCTGTCTTTCGCGAGCAGCGAAACGCTCCGCATCTGGTCCGGCGAGCGCAGCCGCAAATTACCGCCTGACATCCAGACCCGCGCCCTCGACAAGCTCAGGATCCTCGACGCCGCGGAGACGCTGGACGATCTACGCCATCCACCCAGCAACCGCCTGCACGCGCTGAAAGACGATCGCGCCGGTGAGCACAGCATTCCATCAACACGCAATGGCGTATAAGCTTTGTGTGGCGCGACGGAGGTGCCGAGCATGTCGAGATTACCGACGATCACTGACCCCGATCTGCTTCACAATGCGCATGCCGGCGAGCTGTTGTGGCGCGAGTTCATGGAGCCGCTTGGCTTGTCGGCAGAAGACGTGGCGCGCGCGGTGCGGTTGCCGTCCGACCGGATCGACTCGGTGGTGCAAGGCCGCCGGCGCGTGGACGGCGAGCTGGACCTCCGCTTGGCGCGATATTTCCGCATGTCGGAAGGATTCTTCCTTCGGCTGCAGGACAGCTATGAACTGCTGGAGGCGAGGCGCGCACTGTCCGGCGAACTCGACCGCATCGTGCCCCGGGCCGCCTGAGCGCGACCGCGTGGACGCACGCACGCGGATTCCCGCTCAGGGGATCGCCAGCCCGGGCGGCGTGAGCGCGTGGCGGAAGGGCGAGGTGAACGACGCGATCTTCGACGGCGCGCCGAGCGGCGTCGCGCCATAGCCCGCCTGCACCGACACATCGCACGCGCCGGCGACGAAGTCGGTGATCCGCCCCCCCGCCAGCGTCAGCATCACCGCGTCGAAATCGGCGATCAGCGTGACGGTGAAGCGCAGCGTGAACTCCGCCGTTCCGATCGTCAGCGTCACCACCGGGTGCAGCACGCCGGTGATGGCGTGCCCGCCCAGGCCGTGATGCACCGGGCCGGGCTCGTCCTTCAGCTTGCGGAGCGCCGCGCGCGCCGTCCAGCCCTCGGCGAGCCAGTCGAACAGGTCGAAATCGACCTTGCGGCGTATCGCGTCCCAGATCGCCGCGCGCACCAGCGGCTCCTGCGCGCGGGCGAGCAGACCCGCGTCGCGGCAGGCGGCGGCCGTCCCTTCATCGAGCGCGCGGGCGAGCGCGGCCGCCTGCTCGGCGGCGTCGATGCGCAGCGACACGGTGTCCATCGTCCCTCCTCCTCACCCGTCGCCGACCAAGGCGGGCGCGCCGACGCCGACGGTGACGCGCACCGTCACGCCGGGGCCGCCCGCTTCCCGCTGATCCACGGCCGGCAGCGCGCCCGCCTCGATCCGGCAGACCGCCGTGATGACGGGTGGCGCGACGTGGCGCCCGATCGGATTCGGCGGGGACGGCCGGCGCCACCAGCGTCGCGCCATCAGCGCCGCGGCCGCCGCGCCCGCCAGCCACCAGAGCCAGGCCGGGACGAGCAGCAGCGCCGCGCCGATCCGGCGCCAGGCGGGAACCGGCTCGATCCCGTCATCGGCGGTTACCTCGGCCGACACCGCCGGATTGCCGAGCGACGCCCGGTCATGCGGATCGAACCCATCCAACCGCACGGTGATCGTGCGATCCGCCCCCGTTCCATCGTCGCACGGGTCATAGGTGATCGAGGGCGACGGCATGTCCGGGTCGATCCGGAGCAGGCGTTCGCGCGCGGGCTGGGCGCAGCCGGCCGGGTCGTCGATGGCATAGCGGACGGTGATCGGACGGAGGAACTGGCCCTGCACCGCGAGCGGCACCACAAGGGGCTCGCCCGCGCTCGCCTGATAATTGCCGAGCGTCAGCGAAACGACCGGGGCAGGCCCGGACAGCGCTTTCGTCGGCTCGGGCGTCGGCGTCGGCTGAGTCACGATCGCGTCCGCCGTCGGCGTGGGCGTCGGCGGGACGGGCGGCGTTCCGGTCAGGATCAGCGCCGAGCCGTCCGCCGGCAGCGGCGCGCCCGGCGCGGGGCGCTGGCCGGTCACCGGCGCGTCCGGCGCGACGGCGGCGGCGGGATAGGGACTGACGCTCACCGCCGCCGCGCCGTCGTTGCGATCGAGCGCGAGCGGGCGGTGGAACTCGGCGAAGGCGCGCCCGACCAGCAGCGCCGAACAGCCCTGCGCCGGAGGCATGCGGCCCGCCCGCACCTCCGTGAAGAGCAATTTGGCGGCACAGGAGGTCGTCGCCGCCTGCGCTCGCGCCGGCTCTCCCCGCGCTACTAGGCCGGCAAGGAGCAAGAGCATCGCCGGCCAGGAGACCGGGCGCAGGACGATCACGAACCACCGGCGCATGGCACCTCCCGTGGCTGCAGCGACGCAACGGCACGGGATTACACCAGCGGCGGCATTCCCGCCAGCACGCGCGGACGCCGCGCTCAGCCGGCGGTGGAGCCCTTCGCGAGGCCGTAATAGCTGGCGACGCGCGCGACATAGCCGGCGTCGAAGGCCGGCGGGGTGTTGGCCCAGCTGGGGCCGCCCTCCAGCTGCTTGCGGTCGAGCGCGACGACGTAGACGTCGCGGACCGCGTCATAGTCGAGCAAGCCGAACGGCACGGGGTAGAAGCTGCGGCCCATGCCCAGAAAGCCCCCCAGGCTCAGCACCGCGAAATCGGCCTGACCGCTGCGCTTGTCCACCAGATAGGCCTGGAGCGTGCCGACGGCGGCGCCGTCGCGGTTCTCGACGCGGGGCTCCGCGGCGGCGACGGCGCGGACCAGCGGCGTGATGGGATCGGTCATGGGCGGGCTCTCCTGTCATCCCCCAACCGCGCCCGCCCGGCGCGGTTCCCCTGGCAGCACGGTTGAGCCGCGCCGCCCGCCCGCCTAAGCGCCGGCGATGCGCCGCCGGCTCGCCCTCGCCATCCTGCCGTTCGCCGCGTCCTGCGCGCCGACTCCGCGCCCGGTCGCGTCGCGGGCGCCCGCACCGCTACCGCCGATCATCGCCGCCTCGCCGCCGCCGCTCGCAGCCGACTGGCGCGACTGGCCGGTGACCCCCGGCGACTGGCGCTATGCCCGGCGCGGTGACGGCGGCAGCGAGGCGACATTCGGGAGCGCGACCGCGGTGATGGCGCGCCTGGTGTGCGATCCCGCCCAGCACCGCGTCACGCTGGTCGCCGCCGGCGGCCCGGGCGCGCCGGCGATGACGGTGCGCACCTCCACCGCGACGCGCACGCTGTCGACGCAGGCGGTGGGGCACATGGATGCGTGGCCGCCCGTCACGCACGAGGCCGGGCTGGCCGCCGCCGACCCGCTGCTCGACGCGATGGCGTTCAGCCGCGGCCGCTTCGCGATCGAGCGCGCGGGCGAGGCGCCGCTGGTCCTGCCGAGCTGGGCGGAGGTCGGCCGGGTGATCGAAGACTGTCGCTGAGCCCCCAAGAAACGCTTGCAATCGCCGCCGCTTCGACTCACATATCGCTCGCGTCCGGAGACGGGCGTGTGGCTATCAACAAAGCGAAAGGAGGTGATCCGATGTCTCATGGTTCAGCAATGGGGTCGGTTCAGTTCGTTCGGGGGACGCACCGCTAACCAGCGGTTCGCATGGTTTCCCGGGCTGGAACTCTCCGGCCGCTGACCATGTCAGGGGGTTGTCGGGCGCATCCGGGAGGAGCGCCCGGCAACCTCTTTTCATATCGGGCGCGCGCGAGAATAGCGTGGCCTACCCCCGACGCGCAGATATTGCCGGCCTTGTCGGCCCAAGCCGAGAAGCCGCGCCCCGCTAAGGCGTCGCGCTTGCCGCCATCGTCAACTGCCTCAAGGATTTGCCGCTCGAAGCGGCGACACGCCGGTTCATCCCGCGCGTCCCTCCATCGGCCGTTGCGGATGAAGCTGGGACGATTGTTCCACAACGAACGCCGATCCGGTCTGACGCGCCATCAGAGCGGGATTCCGCTCGGTTTGACCCGCCCGCAGGGCGTGCGCCTGTCCCGCAAGCGGACATGTCGTACACCCCAACCGTTTCGTTCATGCAACTTCAATCGGCCCGCCACGTTCCACACCGGTATAGGAGCCATAAGGCACATGAAGACAAAGGGGTCAGGCTATGGGGTTCGCCCGCATCGGCGGTAACGCCTGGCGGCAGGTGGCGGGGCCTACCGCCGTTCTGCTGCTCGCGCCGGTGGCGCTCACCGCCACCGGTCCGGCCGGCGTCGGTGCCGTGATCGCCGCCATCGCCGATCCGATGGCGGTAATGGCGGGACGCTCGCCAGGCGTGCGACCCGCGGGCGCGCTGACCCAAAGCAAGCAGCGCCGCCTGGCGACCCCTGGCCCCCGATCCGAACACGTGCTGCCGCGCGTACGCCAGCATCCCGGCGGGGTCGTGCCGGCCGACTATGTGCCCGGCGACGCCATTCCGTTCGGGGAAATCGGGCCGGAAGCCGTCACGCCCGTCACGCCGATCGCTTTCGCCGCGCCCGTCGGGGGCGGCGGCGGCGGTGTCGGCGGCTTCACCGGCGGCGCATTCGGTGGTGGCGGCGGTGGTGGCGGGAGTGGCAGCGGCGGCGGGGGAGACACCTCTACGCCGGTCGTGACCACACCGCCGCTGACCGCCTCGGTGCCCGAGCCTGCGACCTGGGCGACCCTGCTGCTCGGCATGGCGGTCGCCGGCATCGCCCTGCGCCGTCGCCCCGCCCCGCGCGCGGTCCCGCGCCGGCCCTGAGCGGTGCGCGGCCTGCTGCTGACCGCGGTGCTGGCGGCGGGCGCGGGCGGACTGACGCTCGCAGTGCCCTGGCGCGCAGTCCCCGCAGCGCCGATCCCGTCGGAGCGGCCGCCCACCCGCATCGCCTATGCGGCCGGCCACCGCCCGGTCTTCATCCTGCCCGATGGTGAGCGGCGCGAGGTGTTCAGCCTGCTGAACGTGCCCGGCCGGCTGCGGTTCGGCCAATATGCCTGGGACGAGCATGGCGTGCCCCCCGGGCCGACCTGGGTCCGCGTCGACCTCGCGCACCAGCTGCTGTCGGTGTTCCGCGCCGGCCATGAGATCGGCACCGCGGTGATCCTGTACGGTGCGGACGGTCGCGACACGCCGATCGGCGTGTTTCCCGTGCTGGAGAAGGCGCGCGAGCACCGGTCCGCACAATATGATGCCGAGATGCCCTACATGTTGCGGCTGACCCGCGACGGCGTCGCCATCCACGCCAGCGACGTGCGCGCGGGCGTCGCCACCCATGGCTGCATCGGCGTGCCGATCGACTTCGCGCGCCTGTTGTTCGAACATGTGCAGCGGCGCGATCCGGTCGCGATCTTCGGGCCCGGCACGACCGCCTGACGGTTGACGACGACCTAACCACGCCCGGATACTTCACTCCAACCTTCCTCTGCGAGCGGACCTCCCGACGAGGAGGACGCCGCCATGCCACACCCGATCCCAGCCGCGCTGCCCGTGCTTGCCCTGGCGTTGATCGGAGCGGCGCCGCCGGGGCCGGATTTCGGCACGCGCATCCTCGCCGACCACAATCGCGAGCGGGTGGCACTCGGCGTCGGGCCGCTTGCCTGGGACGCCGGGCTGGCGCGCTCGGCACAGGGCTGGGCGGACCACCTGGCCGCGACCGGCGCCTTCGCGCACGCGCCCGACGGCGCGGGCGACCCGCAGGGCGAGAACCTGTGGGCGGGCACGCGCGGGCGCTACACCGTCGACGAGATGGTCGACGGCTGGGCGCGCGAGAAGCGGTGGTTCCGGCCGGGCGTGTTCCCGGACACCAGCATCACGGGGCGCGAGGCGGACGTCGGCCATTACACGCAGATGATCTGGCGACAGACCCGCGCGGTGGGCTGTGCGGTTGCCGCCGGCGCACGTGAAGACGTGCTGGTCTGCCGCTACAGCGCCGCCGGCAACTGGGTGGGCGAGCGGCCGTTCTGATCGCGCGCCGGCTGCTTACGCAGCGGCCCGATCCTGCCGTCCGGCGGCGCCCCGCCCGCCACGCGACCAGAGGCCGAGCGATCCCAACCCGAGGATCTCATGCCCGAGGTCGCCGGGTCCGGAACGCCGTTGAGCACGATCGGGAAGGCTGGTCTGGCTGACCCCGCCCACGGCTTCATAGAAGTTCAGCACCGGGCCGCCATCCCCGTCTGCGGCTCTGCAGCATCGTCCGGCATGAAGCCGGTACGGCCCTCCCGCGGCCGTTAAGGTTGCGATAACCACGATAGCAGGCGAGTTCGGAAACCATTCCGACGGTAACGGCGCGACGGATGGCCTTTCCACGTCTCACCGCCGACGACCCGTCGCGCGCCGCCGTGCTGCTCGGGCTCGCCGAGGACGAACGCGGCGCGGTCGCCGACGCCGGCGCGCTGCAGCTCGGGCAGGTGCGCGCGGTGTGGCCGATCGCCATGGCCGCGCAGGTGTCCGGCGCGGCGGTGCTGGTCGGGCTGCCGCTCTTCAATCACGATCGGCCGAGCGCGCTCGCCTATGCGGGCGTGGGCCTCGTCACCGCGCTGGGTGGGCTGGTGTGGGCCTTGCTGGCGCTGCCGCTGACGCGGCGATGGCCGATCCACCGCCTCAATCGCGCGCTGACCGGGCTCGCCGGCGCGGTCGCGATCGGGCTGTTGATGCTGCTCTGGGCGGCGGCGCGCATGCCGCTGGGGCCGCAGCAGCTGGGCGCGTTCGTCGCCGCCGCCGGCGCGATCGGCGTCACCGCGGTGGCCTTGCAGCCGGTGCGCGCCGCGACGCTCGGCTTCGGCGCAGGGCTGGTGCTGGCGCTCGTCCTGCTGGCGGGCTTCGGGATCGCCATCGCCATCTCCGCCCTGTTCCTCGGGTGTCTCGGCGCCTGCGCGCGCCGGTTGGCGCGGCACGACCTTCACGCCGTGCTGAAGCAGGCCGCGGAGGCGAGCGAGGGGCGGCTCGCCGCCAAGATGATCGCCGAATTCGAAGGCCAGGGCGCCGGCTGGTTCTGGGAGGCAGATCGCTACGGCCGCCTCACCTATGTGTCCGCGGCTGTCGCCGCCGAGCTGACGCGCGCGGGCCTCGAGCCCTTCGGGCGGATGCTGACCGACACCTTCAAGATGGACGGGGCGGCGGCGACCGAGCGCACCCTCGCCTTCCATCTTTCATCGCGCACCTCGTTCATTGACTACGCCGTCTGCGCTGCAACGGAAGGTCCGCAGGAGCGCTGGTGGTCGATCTCCGGCCGACCGCTCCTCGACAGCGACGGCCGCTTCGCCGGCTTCATCGGCTCGGGCGTCGACCTGACCGAAAAACGTCGGTCGGATGCCGAGATCACGCGGCTCGCGATGTTCGACGGGCTGACCGGCCTCGCCAATCGCCAGCGCATGCGCCTGTCGCTGGACAAGACGCTGGCTCAGCCCGCCGGCGCGTTTCGGCCGG
Source organism: uncultured Sphingomonas sp. (assembly GCF_964250165.1). GTDB lineage: Bacteria > Pseudomonadota > Alphaproteobacteria > Sphingomonadales > Sphingomonadaceae > Sphingomonas. The sequence goes on from NZ_CAXUEK010000083.1 coordinate 9,638, forward strand.
CCGCGTTGTTCCTGCTCGACCTCGACCGCTTCAAGGCCGTCAACGACACGCTCGGCCATCAGGCGGGCGACGCGCTGCTCAAGCAGGTGGCGCAGCGGCTGATCCGCGGCGTCGGCGACGCGGGCCTGGTCGGGCGGATCGGCGGTGACGAGTTCCAGGTGCTGCTGCCCGGCATGGACGGCCGCGAGGCGCTGGCGATCCTGGCGCGCGACCTCATCAAGGCGATATCGCAGCCTTATTTCATCAGCGGTGCTTCGATCTCCATCGGCGGCTCGATCGGGATCGCGCAGGCGCTGTCGCCGGGCGACGACGCGGAGACGCTGATCCGCAACGCGGACCTGGCGCTCTATGCCGCCAAGGGCGACGGACGCGGCGTCCACCGCTTTTTCGCGCCCGAAATGCTGGTCGGCGCGCAAAGCCGCAAGTTGCTGGAGGACGATCTTCGCCACGCGATCGCGACCGGCGCGTTCCACATCGCCTATCAGCCCGTGGTGTCCACCGCCGACCAGCGCGTCGTCGGCTATGAGGCGCTGGTCCGCTGGGACCACCCGACCCGCGGCATCGTGTCGCCGGCCGAGTTCATCCCGGTGGCGGAAGACAGCGGCCTGATCGGCGCGATCGGCGAGTGGGTATTGCGCACCGCCTGCATGGAGGCGGCGGGCTGGCCGCTCCCCGTGCGCGTCGCGGTCAACGTCTCGCCCATGCAGTTCGCCGACGCGCAGCTGCCGGCGCTCGTCGCCAGCGCGCTCGGCCATGCCGGCCTGCCGCCCGAGCGGCTGGAGCTGGAGATCACCGAGAGCGTGTTCCTGGACGAGGATGCGTCCACCGACGCGATGTTCCGCCGGCTCAAGGCGCTCGGCATCCGCCTGGCGCTCGACGATTTCGGCACCGGCTATTCCAGCCTCGGCTATCTGCGCTCGGCCCCGTTCGACAAGATCAAGATCGACCAGAGCTTCGTGAAGGGCGCGGCGCAGCCCGGCAATCGCAACGCCGCCATCATCAAGGCGATCGTCACGCTCGCCGAGACGCTGGGCATGGACACGACGGCCGAAGGCGTCGAGCTGGAGGACGAGATGGAGCTCGCCCGCCGGCTCGGCTGCAGCCACGTCCAGGGCTTCTTCTATGGCAAGTCGGCCCGCGCCGACGAGGTCGCGCGCCAGCTGGCGGACGGCGAAGGCGAGGCGATCGGCAGCGGCTACCGCTCCAGCCGGTCGCCGCGCAACGCGATGCTCCGCTCGGCGCGGGTGGCGATCGGCGATGCGCAGGACGACGTGCGCATCCGCAACATCTCGGCGACCGGCGCGATGATCGACGGACTGAAGGTCGAGGGCGAGGCCGAGGGGCTGGGCCTGCTGATCGAGCTGCTCGAAGACCAGATGTTCGCCGCCCGCATCCGCTGGTCGCGCGACGGCAAGACCGGCATCGAGTTCGCCGAGCACTTCAACCTGGAGCGTCTGCAACAGGCGCACGCCCGGGGCATGCGGCGGCTGACGGGTTAGGGTGCGCGCGGCCGCTCATGCGCGAGCACGAGCAGGCCCGTCGACCGTCTCAGCTGCCCCGCTGCGATTGCACCTGCGGTCCCCGCCCCTATGACGCGGCCATGCCCGCCCTCCCCGCCGCCCTCGCCTTCGACGTCTTCGGCACGGTCGTCGACTGGCGGAGCAGCATCGCCCGCGATGCGGCCCCCCGTCTCGCCGCGCAAGGCCGCCCCGACCTCGACCCGTCCGCGTTCGCGGACGCCTGGCGCGCGCTGCCC
>NZ_CAXUEK010000084.1:0-10985 GCF_964250165.1 uncultured Sphingomonas sp.
CGATCGTCGTCGGCGTGCCGTCGCTGAGCGGGCTCGCCTCCAGCACGGAGTTCGCGCCGAAGAGGGTGACCGTGGTGTCGATCCCGGCATGGTCCGTGCCGATCTGGACGATGCTGCTCGCCGCCGCCGAGCGCAGGGCGACGAGGCTGGTCGCGCCGCCCGTGATCGACTGGTAAAGGCCGCGATCGAGGACCCCGCCCGCCTCCAGATTGACCAGGTTGGCGTCGTTCAGCATCGCGAACGTGCTGCCCGTGCCTGCCGCGAACGACCCCGAGGCCGCCTGTTCGTAGCGGCCGCCGTTGAGGTTCAGCGTGTTGCCGCCATTATCCGCCTGGATGATGCCGGTGTTGAAGACGGTCGCACCCGCGTCCGCACCGCCGAGCGCGGTTCCGGCGACGCCGCCGCTGCCGGCATAGGGATCGACCGTGATCGTGCCCGCGGTCGCGCGGATATTGCCGTTGTTGATGAGATAGGTCTGGTCATAGCCGATCTCGCCGGCGCCGTTGACGGTCTGCCCGGCTCCGATCGTCAGCACCTGAAAGGCGCCGCCGAGCAGCGCCCGATTGCCGCCGCTGTTGTCCAGCGTCACCGTGCCGGTGCCCGCCAGCGTCGCGTTGCCCTCGCCCAGGCCGATCCGCGCATCGCCATTGGTGCTGCTGCGCACGGTGATCGCGCCGTTGTTGGTCAAGGTGCCGTTGAGCACCGCCAGCACGCCGTTGCCGCTGGACGTCAGCAGCAGGTTGCTGCCTGCCGCCAGCGTCGTGTTCTGGAGATAGATATTGGCGTTGGTGGAGAAGAGTTGACCGGAGCCGGTGCTCGACAGGGTGCCGCCGATGATCCGGGCGTCGTTGTCGAGATAGACCGTGGAGCCCGCAAGTGCTCGGATCGTGCCCGCGCTGTTGTCGTAGCGGCCGCCGTTCACATGCAGCTGGCCGCCGTTGGTCGCCTGCATCGTGCCGTTGTTGACCCAGACCGAGTTCGCTTCCGCGGTCGGCGTCAGCTGGGCTCCGCTGATGCCGCCGCTGCCCGTATAGGGATCGACGTACAGCGTCCCGCCGCTGACGTTGGCGGTGATCAGGCCGTTGTTGACGACATAGGTCTGATCGAAGCCGACCTCGCCGCGGCCCTGCACCGTCTGGCCCGCGCCGATCGTCAGGACCTGAAAGCTGCCGCCGAGCAGCGCACGGTTGCCGCCGCTGTTGTCCAGCGTGATCGTGCCGGTGCCCGCCAGGCTGGCATTGCCTTCGCCCAGCCCGACCTGCGCGTTGCCGTTGGTCCCGCTGGCGATGAGGATCGACCCGTTGTTGGTCAGCGCGCCGTTGACCACGGACAGCACGCCGCCCACGCTCGCGCTCAGATTGAGCGCGGTGCCGGTCGTCAGCGTGGCGTTCTGGAGATAGGTGGTGGCGTTGGTCGAGAAGAACTGGCCCGTGCCGCTGCTCGTCAGCGATCCGCCGATCAGGCGCACGTCGTTGTCGAGATAGACGGTGGAGCCGGTCAGCGCCTGGATGCTGCCGTTCGTGTTGTCGTAGCGCCCGGAATAGAAGCGCAGCGTGCCGCCGTTGGTGGCCTGCATCGTGCCGTTGTTGACCCAAGCCGCGTTGGCGTCCGCGGTCGGCGTCAGCTGGACGCCGCTGTTGCCGCCGCTGCCGGTGTAGGGATCGACGTACAGCGTCGCGCCGCTGACGTTGGCGGTGATCAGGCCGTTGTTGACGACATAGGTCTGGTCGTAGCCGACCTCGCCGGCGCCCTGGACGGTCTGCCCGGCGCCGAGCGTCATCACCGTGTAGCTGCCGCCCAGCTGCGCGCGGTTGCCGCCGCTGTTGTCCAGCGTGATCGTGCCGGTGCCGCCGATATCGGCGTTGGTGCTGCTCTCGGCGCCCAAGCGGACGTTGCCGTTGGGACTGCTGGTGATCGTCACCGCGCCGTTGTTCGTGAACGCCGTGTTGATGTTGGCGTTCTCCCCGCCGACGCTGGCGTCCAGGCGCAGGGTGCTGCCGGACGCCAGCGACGTGTTCTGGAGATAGATGTTGGCGTTGGTCGAGAAGAGCTGGCCGGTGCCGGTCGACGACAACGTCCCGCCGATCAGGCGCACGTCGTTGTCGAGGTAGACGGTGGAGCCGGTCAGCGCCGCGATGGCGCCGTTCGTGTTGTCGTAGCGCCCCGACAGGAAGCGCAGCGTGCCCCCGTTGGTCGCCTGCATCGTGCCGTTGTTGACCCAGGCCGCATTGGCGTCCGCGGTCGGCGTCAGCTGGACGCCGCCGACGCCGCCATTGCCCGCATAGGGATCGACCTGCAGCGTCGCGCCGTTGACGTTGGCGGTGATCAGGCCGTTGTTGACGATATAGGTCTGATCGAAGCCGACCTCGCCGGCGCCTTGGACGATCTGGTTCGCGCCGAGCGTCATCACCGTGTAGCTGCCGCCCAGCAGCGCGCGGTTGCCGCCGCTGTTGTCGAGCGTGATCGTGCCCGCGCCGGCGGTGGCGACGTTGCCCCCCTCGGCGCCGAAACGGGCATTGCCGTTGGCGCCGCTGGCGATCGTCACGGTGCCGCTATTGGTGAAGGTGCCGTTGACGTTCGCATTCTCGCCGCCGACGCTCGCGTCGACGCGCAGGTTGCTGCCGGACGCGAGCGCGGTGTCGGTGAGATAGACCGTGCCGTTGGTGGCGAGGATACGGCCGCTGCCGGTGCTGGCCAGCGTGCCGCCGGTCAGCCGCACGTCGCTGTTCAGCGCGACGGTCGAGCCGGCGAGCGCCCGGACGGTGCCGCCGGTGTTGTCGTAGCGGCCGCTGTTGAAGGCCAGCGTGCCGCCGCCGGTCGCCTGCATGATGCCGGTGTTGACGAAGCTCGCGCTCGGATCGCCGGTACCGCCCGCATTGCCGGCGCCGCCGCTGCCGGAATAGGGGTCGACGGTCAGCGTGCCGCCGGCGACGTTGGCCGAAATCAGTCCCGCGTTGGAAACGTAGCTCTGATCGAAGCCGACCTCGCCCGCGCCCTGCACCGTCAGCGCCGCGCCGACCGCATAGAGCACGTAACTGCCGCCCAGCCGGGCGAGGCCGCCGCTGTTGTCCAGCGTGATCGCGCCCGTGCCGCCCAGCGCCAGATTGCCGTTTCCTGAGGTCAGATAGCTGTTCGCGCCGATCGACAGGTCGCCGTTGGCCGTAAGGCTGCCGCCGTACATCGCCAGCTGCGCGTTGGTGATGCCCAACCGATCGCCGCCGTCGAGCGTCAGCGTGCTCGCGGCCTGGTTGCTGGTGATCGAGACGAGCGAGCTCGTGCCCGGCTGGCTGTCGATGAACACGGCGTCGCCGCTGCCGGGCACGCTGCCGCAGCTCCACGAGGCTGCCGCGCTCCAGTCACCGGCGCCGCCGTTCCAGACGCAGGTCGCGGCGTTCGCCGGTGAGGCGCCGCCCGCAAAGGCGAGCGCGCTGGAGGCGAGGACGAAGCGACGGAAGTTGGCAGCATGACGCACGACAGCGATCCCCTTTTAGCTCAGCGCCGGAGAAAGCTCCTGCGCTGCGGCAAAGTGAGAGGGCCGCGGCCTTACCGCCAACGGGACGATGCCGGCGTGCCCCCGACCGCGACCCTGCTCATCAAGGGAATCGGATTCGGGGCGCAGAACCCGTCACGCCTGTTCACGTTATTTTTACTTTTGTTGAGTTGTGGCACTGGTTTTGAGCCGATCCTCCCCGGGACAGGGAGGGGATCGCGGCCGCAGGCCGTGGTGGAGGGGGCTCAGATCGGGCCGATCGCGCGTTGCGGAGCCCCCTCCACCACCGCTGTCGCGATGGTTCCCTCCCCGTCCCGGGTAGGATCCGGCTTGAAATCGTGACCGCGGTCAGCCCTTCAGGCTGTCCGGCACCTTGCCGCCATTCTCGGCGAGCTTGCGCATCACCGCGCGGTGCAGCGCGATGTTCTCCTCGGCGCTGCCGTCCGCGCCGGCATGCTCGCCCAGCTCGTCGGCCAGCTCCTTGCGGGCGGCGAGGCTGGAATCGAGGTCGAGCAGCTTGAGCAGATCGACGATCGACGTCCGCCAGTTGCCGCCGCCGCCCTTCGACTGCGCGAGCTGCGTCAGCACCGCCTCGACATCGACCGGCTGGGCCGGCGCGGCGGGCTGGGCGGGCGCGGCGCCGGCAGCGGCGGGAGCGGCTTGCGCGGGCTGCTGCGCCGGCGCGGCGGCGGGGGCCTGCTGCTGGCCATGATGGAAGATCTTGCTCAGGATGCTGCCGAAGATGCTCACGGGGGGACGGTCCTCTGGTTATGGAGCCGCCCGAACGCGCCAGCGTGCAGCGCGGCTCCACTCGTTTCCATCCTTTCGTCATCCCGGCCTTCGACGCCGCTGGCAGCGGCGCTCAGGACAGGCTTGAGCCGAGGTCCAAGGTCGTGCAGGCGCGCCGATGGTAACGGAGCGCATCGCTTGACCCTGGCTTGGATGCCGGCGCTAGGCCGGCATGACAATCGGGCGCGAGGGCGCCCTTCGCGCGGGCTGAGCAATCTTGCCCCTGTCTTGCTGCTCGCCGCGCCCGCCGCGGCGCAGCAGGCCGCGCCGCCCGCCGCTTCGCCCGACATCGTCGTCACCGGCCGCGGGCTCGACGAGTCGCCGGGCGACCGCGCCTTCGACGTCGTCACGCTCGACCGCGCCCGGATCGAGGCCGACGCGGCCGACCGGCTGGAGAGCGTGCTCGCCGACGCCGCCGGCCTCCAGCAGTTCCGCCGCTCCGATTCGACCTCGGCCAACCCGACCAGCCAGGGCCTGACGTTGCGCGGGCTGGGCGGCAACGCCGCGAGCCGGGCGCTGCTGGTGCTCGACGGCGTGCCGCAGACCGATCCGTTCGGCGGCTGGGTGGCGTTCCCGGCATATGCGCTCGACCGGCTCGGCCGCATCCGCGTGACGCGCGGCGGCGGCAGCGGCTTCCAGGGCCCTGGCGCGCTCGCCGGGACCGTCGAGTTGGAGAGCGCGACGCCGACCGACCTCGACCCGCTGGAAGGCCGGGCGAGCTACGGCAGCCGCGCGTCGGTGGATGCGCAGGGCTCGGCGGCCCTGGTCCGCGCCGGCGGCTTCGCGACGCTGGCCGGCGCGTATGCGCGCGGCGACGGCTTCATCCCGACCGTTGCGGAGAGCCGCGGCCCGGTGGATCGCCCGGCGCCGTACGAGCAGGCCTCGGGCGCGGCGCGCACGGTGCTCGGGCTCGGCGGCGCGACCGAGCTGCAGGTCAACGCCAGCGCCTTCACCGACCGGCGCGAGCGCGGCACCGCCTATACGGCCAACCAGAGCGAGGGCGCGGATGCGAGCGTGCGGCTGGTCGGGCGGGGCCGCTGGGGCTGGTCGGCGCTCGGCTATCTCCAGACCCGCGCCTTCGCGTCGAGCTTCGCCGGCATCAATGCGGCGCGGACGACCGCGACGCAGACGCTGGACCAGTACAACACGCCCGCGACCGGGCTGGGCGCACGGGCCGAGGTGCAGCCGCCGGTGGGGGCGCACGCGACGCTGCGGCTGGGGGCCGACTGGCGCGACGTCGCGGGGCGGACGCAGGAGCTGTTCACCTTCGTCGCCGCCCAGGCGACCCGTCGCCGCGTCGCGGGCGGCGAGAACCGCACCGCCGGGCTGTTCGCCGACGGCAGCTGGGACACGGGGCCGCTGACGCTGACCGCCGGCGGCCGCGTCGACTGGTGGCGGATCGCCGACGGCGCGCTGGTCGAGCGGCCGATCGCCGGCGGCGCGGCGCTGACGGCCGTGCGCTACCCCGACCGCGACGGCACGGAGGCGACCGGTCGTGCCGGTGTCGCGCTGCGGCCCGCCACCGGCGTGACGCTGCGCGCAGCGGCCTATCGCGGCTGGCGATTGCCGACGTTGAACGAGCTCTACCGGCCCTTTCGGGTCGGCGCGGACGCCACCGCCGCCAACGCGGCGCTCGCCCCCGAGCGGCTCGGCGGCTGGGAGGCCGGCGCGACGATCGCGCCCGCCCGCGCGGTCAGCCTCGCCGCGACCTGGTTCGACAACCGGCTGGCGGACGCGATCGCCAACGTGACGGCGGGGCGGGGGCCGGGCACCTTCCCGCAGGTCGGCGTGGTGGGCGCGGGCGGCGTGTTCCGCCTCCGCGAGAACCTGGACGCGATCCGCAGCCGCGGCGTGGAGCTGGACGCGAGCTGGCGGCCGGGACCGGTGGGCGCGACGCTGTCCTGGTCGCACGTCGCCGCGCGGGTCGAGGCGTCGGGCGCGGCGGCGGCGCTGGACGGTCTGCGCCCGGCCGAGACGCCGCGCGACCAGGTGGCGGCGTCGCTCGGCTGGCGGCGCGGCGGCTGGGCGGCGTCGGCGACGCTGCGCCACGTCGCGCGGCAGTTCGACGACGACCAGAACCTGACCACGCTCGCCCCCGCGACGACGCTCGACGCCTATCTGGCGCTGCCGCTCACCCGCGCGTTCGCGATCGAGGCGCGGGCCGAGAACCTGGCCGACGCGCGCGTGGAGGCCGGGATCAGCGGCGCCGACATCGTCGAGCGCGCGACGCCGCGCACGCTGTGGCTGGGCCTGCGCTATCGTCCGCGCTAAAGGCGCGTCATGCGACAGATCGACCATGTTCCCGCCACGATCGGCGGCTCGGCTCCTCGCCTCGGCGACGTTTTCGACCCCAATACCGGCCAGGTGCAGGCGCGCGTGGCGCTGGGCGGGCAGGCGGAACTCGACCGCGCCGTCGCCGCGGCGCTGGCCGCGCAGCCCGGCTGGGCGGCGACCAACCCGCAGCGCCGCGCCCGCGTGATGTTCCGGTTCAAGGAGCTGGTCGAGGCGAACATGGACGCGCTCGCCCACCTGCTCAGCAGCGAGCACGGCAAGGTGATCGCCGACAGCAAGGGCGACCTCCAGCGCGGGCTGGAGGTGATCGAGTTCGCCTGCGGCATCCCGCACGTGCTCAAGGGCGAGTATACGCAAGGGGCCGGGCCGGGGATCGACGTCTATTCCATGCGCACGCCCCTGGGCATCGGCGCGGGCATCACGCCGTTCAACTTCCCCGCGATGATCCCGATGTGGATGTTCGGGGTCGCCATCGCCTGCGGCAACGCCTTCATCCTCAAGCCGTCCGAGCGCGATCCCTCCGTGCCGGTCCGCCTCGCCGAGCTGATGCGCGAGGCCGGGGCGCCGGAGGGCATCCTCCAGGTCGTCCATGGCGACAAGGAGATGGTCGACGCGATCCTCGACCATCCCGCCATCGCGGCGGTCAGCTTCGTCGGCTCGTCCGACATCGCCCATTACGTCTACCGGCGCGGCGTCGAGGCGGGGAAGCGCGTCCAGGCGATGGGCGGCGCCAAGAACCACGGCATCGTCATGCCCGACGCGGACCTCGACCAGGTGGTGGCGGACCTCGCCGGCGCGGCGTTCGGCTCGGCGGGCGAGCGGTGCATGGCGCTGCCCGTGGTCGTGCCGGTCGGCGACAAGACCGCCGACGCGCTGCGCGGGAAGCTGATCCCCGCGATCGCCGCGCTCAGGGTCGGCGTCTCGACCGACGCGGATGCGCATTACGGCCCGGTGGTCAACGCCGCGCACAAGGCGCGGGTCGAGGACTGGATCCGGACCGGGGTGGACGAAGGCGCCGAGCTGGTCGTCGACGGCCGCGGCTTCCAGCTGCAGGGGCATGAGCAGGGGTTCTTCATCGGCCCCAGCCTGTTCGACCGCGTGACGCCGGCGATGCAGAGCTACCGGGAGGAGATTTTCGGCCCCGTCCTCCAGATCGTCCGCGCGCCCGATTTCGAGACCGCCGTCCGCCTGCCGTCCGAGCATCAATATGGCAACGGCGTCGCCATCTTCACGCGCAACGGCCACGCCGCGCGCGAGTTCGCCGCGCGGGTGCAGGTCGGCATGGTCGGGATCAACGTGCCGATCCCTGTGCCCGTCGCCTATCACAGCTTCGGCGGCTGGAAGCGGAGCGCCTTCGGCGACACCAACCAGCACGGGACGGAGGGCGTCCGCTTCTGGACCAGGATCAAGACCGTGACCCAGCGTTGGCCCGACGGCTCCGCGCTCCCGCGCGGCAGCGAGGACGGCGGCCCCGCGCGCGTGCAGGACGCCTTCGTCATCCCGACCATGGGATGAGAATGATCGCGTCCAGCAGCGGCGGGCGCCGCCGGGGAAAACAAATGTTAAGGGTCGACGGGCTAGCCCCCGGTCGAAGGGACCCCGATGTTCACGATCGAGCCCGACGAGCGGGCCGCGCTCCTGCGGCTGAAGCTGACCGGCTTCTGGACGCCGGAGACGGTGCGCGCGTTCGTCGCCGCGCTGCTGCCCGCCGTCGAACAGATGCAGCGCCGCTGCCCGACCTACTCGATCCTGAGCGACTCGACCGAGTTTCCCGTCCAGTCGCCCGAGGTCGGCGAGGGGTTCGCGCGGATCATGGTGGCCGGCGCGTCGCGCACGCGCGGGCGCACGGCGATCGTCGTCTCGACCATGCTCAACCAGTTCCAGGCGCGGCGCGTGTTCGACAGCCCGAACATCCGCGTGTTTCGTGAGCGCAAGGAGGCGCTCGCCTGGCTCGCCGAGACGCGGGCCGACGCCGCCTGACGGAACGCCGCCCCCGCCCCCTCGTTGGGCGCGCGAGCGGAGGCCAAGGCATTGACGGAACAGGAAGCGGCGCCGGTCGGCGCGATGGCGGCGCGCGCCTCCGAGCTGCTGGCGGACGGCGACGTCCTGGTCATCCTCGGCGACGAGCAGCGCGCGCAGGCGGTCGCGGCCGCGCTGACCGCCGCCGCGCCGGCCGCGCGCGTCATCCACCTGCCCTCATCGGATGCGCTGCCCGGCGACAGCAGCCCGGCCTCGCCCGGCAACACCGGCCGCCGCGTCGCCGGGCTGCGCGCCGCCTTCTGCGCGCGCGCGGCGGGCGGCCGCGTCGCGCTGGTCACCACCGCGGAGGCGGCGGCGCGTCTCCAGCCGCCGCCCGCGGCCTTCGATCGGGTGCCGCCGATCGTCGCACCGGGCGACCCTCTCGACGCCGACGCGTTCGCCGCGGCGCTGGCGGCCATCGGCTACCTCGCCGACGAACGGGTGGACGAGCCGGGCGAGCTGGCGGTGCGCGGCGAGGTGATCGACCTCTTCCCCGCCGACGCCGAAAGCCCCGCGCGGATCGATCTGGCCGACGGCAGGGTCGCCGGCCTGCGCCGCTACGACCCCGCCACCCAGCTGACCACCGGCGACCTCGACCGGCTGGAGGTCGGCTGCATCGCCGAGCCGCCGCTGGGCGACGCGCCGGTGACGCTGTTCGATCACCTGCCCGGCGCGGCGGTGCTGCTCGATCCGGACGCCGCGCGCCGCCGCGACCGCTTCGTCGCGCTCGCGAGAGACGTGCGCGAGCCGGTCGCCGGTGCGAACCGGTGGGATGCGGCGCTGGCCGGACGCACGGTCGAGACCCCCGCCGCCGGTGAGCCGGTGCCGCGCTTCGTCGAGAGCCGCCAGCCGCAGCGCGCGTTCGCCCGCTTCGCCAGGCCGCTGCTCGCTGCCGGCGAGCGGCTGGTGCTGGCGGGCAGCGCGCGCGACCTGCGCTTCCTCGGCGCGCGCGCCGGCCAGGCGATCGGCCGCGAGCTGCAGCTCGTCGAGAGCTGGGTGGCCGTGCACGCCGCCCCTGCCGGGGCGCTGGTCGGGCTGGTCATGCCGGTCGACCGGGGCTGGCGCGCGGAGGGGCTGACCGTGGTCGCCGCCGCCGACCTGATCGGCAGCCGCGCCGGCGGCGAGACGACCATCGCCGCCGACCCGTTCGCCGGCCAGGCGAGCGAGATCCGGGTCGGCGACGTCGTCGTCCACGAGGAGTTCGGCATCGGCGTGGTGCAGGGGCTGGAGAGCCTGCCCGTCACGGCCGACGGTGCGGGCGGGGGCGACGCGATCCTGCTCGGCTATCACGGCGACGATCGCCGGCTCGTGCCGGTCGCCGAGGCGGACCGCATCTGGCGCTACGGCGCGGATGCCGAGGCGGTGACGCTCGACCGGCTCGACGGCTCGTCCTGGCAGAAGCGCCGCGGGCAGATCGATGCCGCCATCGCCGAAAGCGCGCGCGCGCTGACCCGCCTCGCCGCCGACCGTGACGCGCGCGAGGCGGCCGTGCTCGAACCCGACGCCGCCGCTTACGAGCGGTTCGCCGCGGGCTTCCCCTTTACCGAGACCGCGGATCAGGCGCGCGCCATCGCCGCCGTCCGCGCCGATCTCGCCTCGGGCAAGCCGATGGACCGGCTCGTCATCGGCGATGTCGGCTATGGCAAGACCGAGGTCGCGCTGCGCGCCGCCGCCCTCGTCGCGCTGGCGGGCCGGCAGGTCGCGATCGCGGCCCCCACCACCGTGCTGGTGCGTCAGCATGTCGAGACGTTCCGCCGTCGTTTCGAGGGCACCGGGCTGGCGGTCGCCGGCCTCTCGCGCCTGTCGAGCGCGGCCGAGAAGAAGCAGGTCAAGGCGGGGCTGGCCGACGGCTCGATCGCCGTCGTGATCGGCACCGGCGCGATCGCCGCCAAGGGCGTCGCCTATCGCGACCTGGCGCTCGTCGTGATCGACGAGGAGCAGCGGTTCGGCGCCGCGGACAAGGCCAAGCTGCGCGCGTTGGCCGGTGAGGCGACGCACGTGCTGGCGCTGTCCGCGACGCCGATCCCGCGCACGCTCCAGACCGCGCTGGTCGGGCTGCAGCAGCTCTCGATCATCGCCACCCCGCCCGCCGCGCGCCAGCCGATCCGCACCGCCGTCGCGACCTGGGACGAGGCGGTGGTGCGCACCGCGCTGCGCCGCGAGAAGGGCCGGGGCGGGCAGAGCTTCGTCGTCGTCAGCCGCATCGAGGACATGGCCGCGATGGCCGAGCGTCTCGATACGCTGGCGCCCGAGCTGACGCTGGTCCAGGCGCACGGCAAGATGCCGGTCGGCGATATCGACGCGGCGATGGTGGATTTCGCGGACGGCCAGGGCGACGTGCTGCTCGCCACCAACATCATCGAGGCGGGGCTGGACGTGCCGCGCGCGAACACCA
>NZ_CAXUEK010000085.1:0-10598 GCF_964250165.1 uncultured Sphingomonas sp.
CCTCCAGCCGCTCGGTGACATAGGTCGCATAGCCGACCTTGCCGAGCTCGCCGTCACTGACGATGGTGATGCCGTTCGCCGCCTGCTGCGCGACCGCCTCGGCGATCTCGCCCGATACCAGCGTCTCGAACGCCTCGTCATCGATCGCGCGGCCGTGATCGCGGGCGATCAGCAGCTCGGCCAGCGCGGGGCTGCGCGGCAGGCTGCCGACATGGGTCGTGTCGATCTGCGTCATGGCGGGGGTCCGTCGTTCAGGGGAAATAGATGGTCTTGGTTTCCTGATAGGTCTTCAGGCCCTCGATCCCGCCTTCCCGGCCGATGCCCGATTGCTTGAACCCGCCGAACGGCATCTCGATGTCGACCGCCATCGAATTGATCGCGAGGCTGCCGCTGCGCAGCTCGCGCGCCACCCTGTAGCCATGCTCCGGGTCGGCGGTGTAGATCGCGCCGTGCAGGCCATAATCGCTGGCATTGGCCTTGGCGATCATGTCCGCCTCGTCGTCATAATCGATGAACGACACCACGGGGCCGAAGATCTCCTCGCGCGCGATCGTCATGCCGGGCTCGACATCGACGAACACGGTCGGCTCGATGAAGAAACCGCGGTTGAGGTCGGCCGGGCGACCGCCGCCCTGCACGATCCGCGCGCCTTCGGCCTTGCCCTTGCCGATATAGCCCTCGACGCGGTCGCGCTGGCGTTCGAGCGTCAGCGGCCCCATGCCGGTGCCGTCGGCGAACGGATCGCCGAGCTTGATGCCCCTGACCGCCGAAACATAGGCGTCGACGAACTCCTCGCGCCGCGCGCGCGGGGTCAGCACGCGGGTCAGCGAGAAGCAGACCTGCCCGGTGATCGGCATCGAATAGGGCACCAGGCTCGGCAGCACCGCCTCCACCTTGGCGTCGTCGCAGATCACCGCGGCGGATTTGCCGCCCAGTTCCAGGCTGAAGCGCGCCAGCCGATCGGCGCAGGCATGCGCGATCGCCTTGCCCGCGCCGGTCGATCCGGTGAAGCTGACCTTGTCGATGCCGGGATGGCGGACCAGATAATCGCCGGTCTCGCGGCCCGCGGGGAGCATGTTGAACACGCCGGGCGGCAGGCCCGCCGCGGCGATGCACTCGGCGAGGATATGCGCGTCGATCGGCGTCTCGGGCGAGGGCTTGGCGACGATCGTGCAGCCCGCCGCGAGACCGGCGGCGACCTTGTAGCACAACAGCACCAGCGGCGCGTTCCACGGCGTGATCGCGGCGACCACCCCGGCGGGCTCCTGCACTACGCGCGCGAGCCCGCCCGACGAGCGGCGCCGGTCATCGACGAAGGGATAGCTGTCGCACAGGTCGGCATAGAAGTTGAACAGATCGGGCGACTGCCCCGACGCCATCTTCGTGAAGCCCAGCACCGCGCCGACCTGCCCGGTCCACGCCTCGGCCAGCTCGGGCAGGCGCGCTCTCAGCTGGTCGGCGACCTTGCGCAGCATCGCGCCGCGCTCGGGGGGCGTGAGGCGCGGCCACGGACCGGTGTCGAACGCTTCGCGGGCGGCGATCACGGCCGCATCGATATCGGCCGGCGTCGCCTCGCGGTAGCGGAGCAGCACCTCCTCGGTGTGCGGCGAGACGACGTCGAGGTGCACCTCGCCATGGCCGGTGCGCCATTCGCCCCCGACGAACAGGCCGGCCTCGCCGCGCGCCTTGATGCCCTCCAGGGTCCGGTTGAGCGCTTCCATCCTGTCCTCCGCTATTGTTCTACAAGTCGCCCGCCGGGGCCGTCAGCAGCAGCGCATCGAGCGCGACCACACCCTCGCCCTGGGGATAGACGATGACGGGATTGAGATCGATCTCGGCGATGCGCGGGTTCGCGCGGAGCAGTGCGCCGACGATGCCCACCACCCGCGCGAGGGCGGCCACGTCGAGCGGCGCCGACCCGCGAAACCCGTCGAGCAGCGCACCGCTCTTGAGCGCCCGCAGTTCGGCGGCGATCGCCTCTTCGGCCAGATCGGCGGGCAGCAGGCGGACGTCGTGGAACAGCTCGGCCATCACCCCGCCCGCGCCGACCAGCACCACCGGCCCCCAGTCGGGATCGTTGCGGCCACCGACGATCAGCTCCAGCCCGCGCGCGCCCATCGCCTCGACCAGCACGCCGTCGATCGGCACGCCGGGTGCGTGAGCGGAGACGTCGGCATGGAGCTTCGCCCAGCCCGCCGCCAGCGCGTCCGTGTCGCCCAGGTTCAGCACCACGCCGCCGACGTCGCTCTTGTGCGACAGCGCCGCCGCCTGCACCTTGATGACCACCGGCCAGCCGATCTCCGTCGCCGCCGCCTGCGCTTCGTCCAGGCTGGTGACGAACCGCCCGGCCGGAAACGCGATGCCGAGCGGGGCGAGCAGCGCCTTGCTGCGATATTCCGGGATCACCCCGCCCGCAGGCAGCGCGAGCGCCGGCGCCGACGGATCGGCGGCGGCCGGATCGGCCCGGGTCCAGGCGTTCCAGCGCGCGACCGCGCGGAAGGCGCGATCGGGCGTGGGGAGATACGGTACGCCCAGCCCGCGCAGCGCGGCGACATACTCCGCCGGCACCCCCGCACCCTCGTCGACGCCGGTGAAGATCACCGCCTTGTCCGTCCGAAGCCCGCGGATCGCATCGATGATCGGGGGAAACTTGATCCGCGCGGTGCGCTCGTCGGTCTGGATGATCGACAGGATGATCGCGCCCAGCCGATCGTCGTCGAGCAGCGCGTCGAAGGTGCGGCGGTAGAGATCGGGATCGACCAGCGCCTGCGCGGTCAGGTCGACCGGGTTCGACACGCCGACGAACTCGGGCAATGCGGCGCGCAGCTTCGGGCTGAGCGCGTCGTCGAACGGCGGCAGGTCGAGCCCGATCTCCTCCGCGACATCGAGCGCGAGCGCCTTGAACGCCCCCGATTCGCCCAGGATCGCGGTGCCCGGCGCGATCGGCCCACAGCGCACCGCGAGATCGAGCACGTCGGCGACCTCCTCCAGCGCGCGGCACAGGATCACCCCCGCCCGCTCGACCAGCACGCGCATGACGTCGTAATCGCCCGCCATCGCGCCGGTATGCGTCGCCGCGGAGTCGCGCGCGGCGGCGCTGCGGCCGGGGTGGAGCAGCACGATCGGCTTGCCCGCCCCGCGCGCGCGCCGCGCCAGCGCCTGGAAGCGCGCCGGATCGCGGAACTGTTCGACGACCAGCGCGATCGCCTGCGTGTCGGGGTCGTCGATCAGCCAGTCGACATAGTCCTCGATCCCGCTCGCCGCCTCGTTGCCGGTCGACACGAAATAGGACAGCGCCAGGTCCTTGGCGATCAGCGTCGTCGCGATCACCGCCGCCATTGCGCCTGATTGCGAGACGATCCCGATGCGCTTGCCGGTGTGGACGCGCGGCCGCGGCATGTCGACGAAGGTCAGCGGGACGTTGGCGATGAAATTGACGGTGCCGAGGCAGTTCGGTCCCTCGATCACCATGCCGGCCGCGGCCGCGATCCGGCCGATCTCGCGCTGCTCGGCGATGCCCTCCTCGCCCCCTTCCGCGAAGCCCGCCGAGAAGATGATCGCCGCGCCGACCCGCCGCGCGGCGAGCGCGCGCAGCGTCTCCAGCACCGCCGCGCGCGGAATCGCCAGCACCGCGACGTCGACGTCCGCGGGCAGGTCGCCGATCGAACGCAGACACGCCCGCCCGCCGATCTCGTCGCGGCGCGGATTGACGAGGTGGACCGCGCCGGCGAATCCCGCCTGCTCCAGGTTGACGATCAGCGAATGGCCGAGGGCGCCCGGCGTCGGCGACGCCCCGACGATCGCGACCGAGCGCGGCCGCAGCAGGCGGCCGACCGCGTCGGCGGATAGCGCTGCGCGCTTGGCCACGGCTCGCGTCAGGCCTTCTGTTTGGAGATGTCGTAGGCGCCGAGGCCGGGCTTGTAGCTCTTCTCGTCGAGGAACTGGCGCGTCCCTTCCTTCCGGCCCTCGCCGTCGAAGCTGTTGGCCGCTTCCTGCGCCCGGATCAGATAATCCTCGGCATTGTCATAGGTCATCTCGCGCACCCGGCGCAGCGCGTCCTTGGTCGCCTTCAGCGCCCACGGATTCTTGGCGAGCAGCACCTCGCACACCGCGGTCACGCGGTCCCTGAGCTGCGCGAGCGGCACGGCCTCGTTGACGAGCCCCGCCTCCGCCGCTTCCTTGCCCGACAGATTCTCGCCCATCATCGCATGGTACATCGCCTTGCGGAACGGCATCAGCTCGGTCGCGACCTTCGAGGCGCCGCCGCCCGGCAGGATGCCCCAGTTGATCTCGCTGAGCCCGAACTGCGCCTCCTCGGCCGCGAAGGCGAGGTCGCAGGCGAACAGCGGACCATAGCCGCCGCCGAAGCACCAGCCGTTGACCATCGCGATCGTCGGCTTCTGATACCAGCGCAGCCGTTCCCACCAGGCATAGGCCTGGCGCTGCGCCGCGCGCGTCGCGCCGAGCCCCTTGCCTTCGTTCTCCCGGAAATATTCCTTGAGGTCCATGCCCGCCGACCAGGCGCTGCCCTCACCCGACAGCACCAGCACGCCCACATCCGGACGGAACTCGAGCTCCTCGATCACCTCCAGCATCTGCCGGTTGAGCGTCGGATTCATGCAGTTGCGCTTGTCGGGCCGGTTGAACCGCACCCAGGCGATCCGGTCGATCACGTCGACAGCTACCGTATCGGTCATAGTCCTGATCCATCCATTCTGAGCATCTCAGCCGCCCTGCTATGCGTCCTGCGTCACGAGGCCGCGCGCCGGACGCTCCTCGGCGTCCATCATCGCCTGCAGCATGCGGCGTGCCTCCACCGCATTCCGGTCGCTGCGGATCATCAGCTCATCGGGCCGCCCACCGGCCAGCCTGAGCATCTTCTCGATCTCGACCGAGGCGAAGATGTCTTCCTCGATGACCGGCACGAGATACGGCTTGGATTCTTCCAGTCCCACCCCGTCGAGCGTCGCCATGCCGAAGAAATAATGGCAGCTGCCCGGCGTTGCGGGCGTGACGGCGTGGAAGACCCTGCCGATGCCGATCGCCTTGCCCGGGTGTTCGGGGTGATCGGCGGGAAAGCTGGTATCCGAGATGCCGGCATGGAATCCCGGCAGGTAGAAGTCCATGCCGCTGACGCGGTCGATCACGCCGTCCGCCGACAGCAGGGTGCGCACGGACGCCGGGGCTTCGGCATTGCGGATGTAGCGGCGGCTGCTGATGAACCCGGGGCGCTTGGCGGTCTCCTGCGGCGTCGTCGCGTCGGCCAGCGTGCCGATGCTCGTGCCGTGGAGGAAGGCGAGATGCGTCAGGTCGAGGAGATTGTCGTTGAGCAGCTGGTAGCGGCACGCGACCTCGTGGGTGTAGAACGGCGCCGCCACCATTCCCGGGGCGCTGTAACCGATCTCCTCAAGATCGGGGAGCAGCGCCGGATCGGCGCGATCGGGATCGCCCGGCCAGATCCACAGCCACATGCCGTGCTCGACCAGCGGATAGGCCGGGATGCGGTAGGCGCCGGGAACGAAGGTCTGCGCGGGGATGCCGGTGCAGCGCCCGTCGGGCCCGAACGAGATGCCGTGATAGCCGCACACGACGTCGTCGCCGCGCAGGCTGCTCGCGCCGAGCGGATAATGCCGATGCGGGCAGCGGCCGCCCACCGCGACCGCCGTGCCGTCCTCCTTGCGATACAGGGCGACCGGCTGGTTCACGATGATCCGGCCCAGGGGTTTCCGCGTGACGTCCTTGGCGAAGGCGGCGACGTACCAGCCGTTGCGGACCGCGAAACTCCCCTCCCTGAACGGATACATGCGATCTCCATTCCTGCGGCCGCGCGCCGACGAATGATCCACGTCGCGATCGTCGATCTTGCCGGGGCGGGGCGTCCATTCGAATCCGCGGGTGATGCGACGCTGCCGCCTCACCCCATCTAGAAGTTCCGCTTCAACGTCACCGCCCAGGTTCTCGGCATGCCGGGGCCGGCGCTGTAATAAGGGCTGTTCGCCACCACGTTCAGATAATAGTATTTGTCGAAGATGTTGCGGACCTCGAGCGAGACCTGCCATTGGCTGTCCGACATCTTGTAGGATAGCCGGCCGTTGCCGAGGAAATAGCCGTTGATGATCGTCGAGGGTTTCCCGACCGGCTCATTCACCGCAGCCGCGAACATGTGCGACTGGTAGGAGCCGTCGAACCGCGCCGTCACCGTGCCCGGCCCGATATCATAGTCGTACTGGGCCCCGATGCTCCACTTGTATTTCGGCGTGTAGGGCGTGACATCGGCGAGCGTAACCTGCGGCGCGCCATTCAGCTTCGTGTATTTGAAGTGCAGATAGCTGAACGAGCCGTCGAACAGCAGCCCGTCGACCGGGCGGATCTGTGTTTCGAGCTCGGCACCATAGACGTCTGCACTGCCGATATTGGCTGGTTCGTCGCATGGATCCGCATCGGTGTTCGGGGCCGGGCAGACCTTCAGCGCGGAGACGATGTTCTTGTACTTGTTGAAGAAGCCGGCGATGTTGACGCGGATGCGCGGATCGAGATCGGTCTTCAGGCCGACTTCGTAGGTGGTGAGCGTCTCGGGCGCGAACGCCACGACCTGGTTCTTCGGGTCGCCCGGGCCGTAATAGGGGTAGGGATTGACGCCGCCGCCCTTGTAGCCGGTCGAGATCTGCGCGTAGCCGAGCACCTGCGCGTTGAACCGGTAGTCGAGGACGGCGCGATAGTCGAACCGCGTACTCTTCGCCTCCGCCTGCGACCCGTCCAGCCCGGCGATGATGCAGCTCGGCGGCGCCGGCGGGGCGAACGGATAGCCCGCGCACGGCAGGATCGCGGAGCCGTCGGGAAGGTGGCGCCGGTTGAGGTACGTCTTGTCGTCCCAGCTATACCGGATGCCGCCGGTGAGGTTGAGCGCGCCCGTGAGGTGGGCGATACCTTGCGCGAACAACGCCTTCGAGGTCGTGTGGATCTTGTCCGGACCGTCGATGAAGTCCGTGTCGAGATAGTTCAGGTCTACCCGTGCCGTCGTCGAGCTGTGGGACTCGAAGTAGAACCCGCCGAGCGTGGTATCCAGCTTTCCGTTCAGCAGGGCTGAGTTCAGGCGGAGCTCCTGGCTGAACTGCGAATGCTTCAGGTCGAAGCTCAGCTGCTCGACGGGAATGGGGCTGTTGTCTTCGTCGTGCGTGTACCGGTTCTCGTAATGCCGAAAAGCGGTGATCGACTTGAGCTTCACGGCGGCGCTCAGGTCGACATCGATCGTGCCCTGGACGCCGAAGGAGTTCAGATGGTTGATCGGGTCGAAGGCGATCGGCTTGAACGGTGCCTGGCTGGTCGCCGGCGTGCCGTCCGTGAAGTTCGAATAGGTGACGTAGCGGCGGTCGTAGCCGGTGAGCGTGTCGCACGAATTGGGGCCGAACGCGACGAACCGGCAGTCATAGGGGATTTCGGCGCCGGTGATGGTGCTGGCGATCCGCGGAGCCGCATTGGGCACCAGCGAGTCCTTGTTCGCATAATAACCGACGCTGGCGCCGGCCTCCGACCGGTCGTTGGTGTAATCACCCGAAAGGTTGACCTCGACCGCCGAGGACGCGAGCCAGCGCAGCGCCGCACGCCCCGCCACATAGGAGACGCCGCCCAGCGTCCCGATCACCGGATTGGCGTTGGTCGCGAAGGTGGGAACCCCGGAGCCGGGATGGGTCAGCCCGTAATCGAGCCGCGTGATATAGCCGTCCTGGCTCTTCGCCGCGCCGGAGAAGCGCATGAACAGCTTGTCGGGCACGATCGTGACATTGGCGGAGCCGCGCACTTCGGTGCGGTTGAACGAGCCGTAGGTCGCCTGGACATACCCGCCGCCCGTGCCGTCGGGCTTCTTCGTGAACAGCTTGATCGCGCCGCCGATCGAGTTCTTGCCCGCCAGCGTCCCCTGCGGCCCGCGCAACACTTCGACGCGGTCGAGATCCATCAGATCGAGGAGCGAACCAGCCAGCGTCGAGTAATAGACATCGTCCACATAGATGCCCACCCCCGGCTCGAGCGCATAGGAGTTGTCCTGCTGGCCGATGCCGCGGATGAAGGCGACGACGCCCGACCCATAGGACTGCGCAGCCGGCGCCAGCGTGACGTTGGGTGCCTGGGCGGTGATCTCGTAGATGCTGGTCTGGCCCCGCGCTTCCAGCATCGCGGCGTTGACCGCCGTGATCGCCAGCGGCGTGTCCTGCAGCCGTTGCGACCGGAACTGGGCCGTCACGATGACGTCGTTGCTCTGGGAAGCCGCGGCATCCGTGACGGGCGCGGCGCTTTGAGGCGCGGACATCGGCGGCGTCGCGCCGCTCTGAGGTGCCGAAGTCGGCGGCGTCGCGGCCGCCGGCGCGCCGGCGGGTGCCTGGTCCTGAGCATACGCCGGTGTCGAAAGCATTGCCGACAGCGCGATGATCGAGGAACCGAGGCAAAATCGCGTCATGGCACAAACCCCTTTTGCGTTTTCCGCTGCCCGAGTTGTCTCGTCACAGCGGCCGTTCGCATCGTATCTTGGGTTATTGCGGGGCTCTCCGGTCGCGGCTTGCATACCAGTGACATGGACGTTTGCCGCTAGGCGACACCTCCCGCCGCTGCCTTTTCGCCGTCCCCGCGCGCCGGATGGCGGCGGCGACCGGTGCGGCGATGCGCTCAGCGCGCGGCCGAGACCGCTTCCACCGCAACCTTGTCCCGCGTCGGCAAGTGGACCTCGCGGACCGCGAGCGCGACATCGGGCACAGGATGGCCGTCCGCGCGCAACATGCGCAAGGCATAGGCGCGCTGGAACTGGCGCGAGGTATGTTCGTGCACCGGCGAGAACTGCCCGCCCGTGAAGGCCGGCGACGAGCGGCCGCGGTGGACGCTTTCGGTGATGCCGATGTCCTCCGCATTCACGCTCACGATGCGCTCCAGGAGGATGTCGCGGGCCTCCTTGAAGCGGGGCTCGGTCGCGGCTTCCTCGCCATTGACCATCACCACCACGCGCTCGCGGGTACGCCCCGGCGCCTCGGGCAGCATGATGACCGCATACCCCATCTCGATCATCACGCCGAACAGCAGGTTGGGAAACACGAAGTGCGATTCGCCGGTGGTCAGCTGTTCGGGCGTCAGATTGGGGAAGCGCGGCAGCAGATTCGCGGCCGCGTCCTCGAACTCCAGCCCGAGCAGGCCCTGGCCGACATAGGTGTCCCCGCCGAGGATCTGGTAATGATCCTCCATCGGATTGTAGCGGTTCATCGACGGATGCACCCAGGGCAGGTGGTAGCTTTCGACGAAGTTCTCGACCACCACCTTCCAATTGGCCTCGACCACGGTCCCGGCCTCGCCCGACAGGCGCAGCTGCGACAGGTCGTAGCCGCGCAGCCGTTCCACCACCGGCGCGATGAAATCGTCGAAGCGTTCCGCCGTTCCGCTCATGTTGACGAACACCAGGCCCGCCCAGTCGCGCAGGGGAATCTCGCGCAGGCCGAGCCTGGCGGGGTCGAGTTCCTCGCTCTCGTGCACGCCGGGGCCGCCGACATGCGGCATGCGCCGCAGGTCGCCCGCCAGATTGTAGGTCCACGAATGATAGGGGCAGACGATCGTCGCGCAATTGCGGCGCGGCTGCTCGGCCAGGATCGCGCCGCGATGGCTGCAATGGTTGAAGAACGCGCGCAGCACCCCTTGCCTGTCGCGCACCAGCAGCAAGTCCTCCCCGGCCGCCTTGACCGGGTAGATGCTGCTCGGCGCGCCCGCATCGTCGGTGGTGCCGACGCACATCCAGCCGCCGGCGAAGATCGCGCGCCGCTCTTCCTCGAACAATGCTTCCGACGTGAAGAACGCGCCGCCGAGATTGCGGTGGCCTTCGGCGACGGCGGTGAGTTCACGCCTTTGGTCATGCGACAGCATGGCTGTTCACTCCTGGTGCGGCAGGGATGCCTGAACGGCTTGATGAGGTTGGCCGACGGTCGCCGACACCGGGGTCAGACGATCGATGGTCAGCGTGATGATGTCGCCGGGGACGACCGGGCCGACCCCCGCGGGCGTGCCGGTATAGATCAGGTCGCCCGCCGCCAGCCGGTCGAAGCGGCTGAGATAGGCAACGATGTCGGCGCAGGGCCACATCAGGTCCGCGAGGTCCGCATCCTGACGGACGACGCCGTTGACCTTGAGCACGAGGCTGCCCGCCACCGGATGCCCGATCTCGGACGCCGGATGGATCGCGCCGAGCACCGCACCCTGGCTGAAGTTCTTGCCAAGATCCCACGGCTCGCTGCGATCGCGAAAGCCGAGCTGGATATCACGCCGCGTCATGTCGAGCCCGCAGGCATAGCCGAACACATGATCGGGTGCCTGTTCGGGCGTCACCTGGAAGGTATCGGCGCCGATCGCGATCACCAGCTCGCCCTCGTAATGATAATCCGCCGTCTCGGGCGGATAGGCGAGCGTCGTGCCGGACGGCACCAGCGTGTCCGCGAACTTCGTGAAGAAGAAGGGCGGCGCGCGATCGGCATGGCCCATCTCGACGGCATGCGCGGCGTAGTTGCGGCCGACGCAGTAGATGCGGCGCACCGCGAAGGTCTCGCCGGAGCCGGCGATCGCGGCGGTGACCG
>NZ_CAXUEK010000086.1:0-10551 GCF_964250165.1 uncultured Sphingomonas sp.
GGTCTTGCCCGAGCCGGTGACGCCGAGCTGCACCTGATCCTTCTCGCCGGCGCGCGCGCTCTCCACCAACTCGGCGATCGCGCCGGGCTGGTCGCCCGCGGGCTGATAGTCGCTGACGAGCGTGAACCGCTTGCCCCCCTCCACCTTGGGCGGGCGCTGCGGCCGGTGCGGCACGAACGCCTCGCCCGTCTCCGGCTCGGCGAGATTGGTGCGAATCTGGATGGCCATCGCCACGCGATATGGGAAGAAAGCGGCCGGCCCGCAACGAAGCGGGACCGGGGGGGTCGCGCTCGTTTATCGCTGTCGTGAGGTAATCTTGCTCCGTCCGCTGCCGCTCCTGCCCGTCCTGCTCGCCGCCGGGGCCGCGACGCCGATCCTGCCCGGCAGATGGGTGACCACCACCACCGTTCTCGACGCCAGCATGCCCGGCGCGCCGCCGCAGGTGGCCGCGATGATGAAGGGGCGCCCGACCACCGTCACGTCGTGCATCGCACCCGCCGACGCGGCGAACGGTCCGCGGGCGCTGGCGGAGAAGTCGAACGGCCGGTGCAGCTACACGCAGTTCAGCATGGCGGCCGGTCGCCTGAACACCGCCATGAGCTGCAAGGGCGACATGACCGCGCGCTTGACCGGCAGCTACACGCCGACGTCGCTGTCGCTCGACGGCACGATGACCGGCGCGGGCGGCATGATCGTGAAGATGCACACCGAGGGCCGTCGGGTGGGTGCGTGCTGACGCCGGCGGGCGGGACTACGCCGGCGGCTTCAGCGTCCAGGCATGAGGCGAGGGGGGTGGATAGACGACCGGCTTGTCGCCGAAGCGCGCGCGGAGAACACGTTCGCGGCGGTCGAGGCTGTCTTCCCCGGATCCTTCGAGGTCATCGAAATCGAACTGCGCATCGAACTTGCCATGGTCGATAGTATAGTTCATCGTTGTCCAACGCTTGTCCTCTGGCTCTAGACACCATGCCTCGATCAACAACTGCCAAATCCTGGACTCGCCGATATCGACATAAGTCACGGATGAACCCTCATCCTTGAATATGTCAGGACTAACCCAGCCTTCTCCGATTTCGACGTACAAGAGAACGCCGTCCGGCGTGCCGCCGACGATCCGCATTGTCTCGTCACCAACCGCCCGGAGCGCGGGGCCGAGCAGGTCGAACTTATCTAAAGGCATTTCACTTTCCTCGCGACGAGTTTGGGAAGATTTTGCGCTGCGTGATCCCGCCTGATCGCCAAGTGACATTAAGTGAGTCAGGTCGCTTTGACGCGTTTGGGTAATGAGCGAGGATGTCGACGGACACATTGGCTCCCGAACGAAGACTCTTCGCCCACGCGTCCTCGAGCGCGCGGTATGCGCCCCGGTTGAAGTTAGCATCTTGGGCGAAGTGGTTGAACGAGTCGTTCGGGCCGTTGAAGCGGGCGGCGATGAAGTGGCCGCCGTCATCAGTATCGCGGCGATCAACGCCGCCGGCCTGCCGCTGGTTAGCTCTCGACCGCGCGGCATCTTCAAGCGACAAATCTCCTTCGACGTGTCTGGTGCGGTCCGACGTGTCGACTAGAAAATGATAGCCGTTTTTGGTGACGTTCACCGGCGAATTGGCATCCGGCCTGTCGGCCGCCGCCTCTCTGGCGAGTGCTTCGTCGGCTCTGACTATCGCCTCCTCGCCGGCCTGCGAAGGCGATTCCTGCGGATCGGACCACGTTCCCGAGGCGCCTCCGCCGCCGGACGTTCCGCCACCGCCACCGTGAAAAATGCCGTCACCCCAGCTTTCCCTGCCTTGGTTACGCCGTGGCGGTTTGGACGGCCGCGCTCCGCCGGCACCGCCCGCGAACGTGAACTGCCCGTTGGCGGGGTCGTGATTGGGGTTGAACTTCACCTCCAGCGTCGGGTCGGCGCGCTGCTCGGGCAGCTAGTAGCCGGTTCGCGGCCAATGCGCGAAGGGAGCGTCTCGTCGCACAGCAGCCGATGACGAGAGGGACATGCCGTTTCTCCAATTGGGCTGGAGAACAAAAAACGAACATATCCTACATTGCAAGCATCGTCTCGTCCTCCCTCACGCCGTCGCGCTCTGGCCTGATCGGCGCCTACCGCGTAGCGGGCGGGCGATGACCGACGCGCCGCTCCGCCTCCGCCTCGACGGGCAGGCGCTCGCCGACAATTGGCGGGCGCTCGCGCGGCTGAGCGGGCCCGCGGCGTGCGGCGCGGCGGTGAAGGCGGACGGCTATGGCCTGGGCGCGGCGGCGGTGGTGGCCCGGCTGGCGGCGGCCGGATGTCGCCAATTCTATGTCGCGACCTGGGCGGAAGCGGCGGCGCTGCCGGCGGACACGCCATCCGTGGCCGTGCTGCACGGGGTGCGGGCGGCGGACATGCCCGCGGCGCTGAGCGGGGCCGCGCGGCCGGTGCTCAACACCGCCGCGCAGGTGGCGCGCTGGCGGGCGGCGGGGGGCGGCGCGTGCGACGTGATGGTCGACACCGGCATGAACCGGCTCGGCGTCTCGCCCGGAGAGATCGCGGCCGGGCTGCTCGACGGGCTCGCGATCGACACGCTGATGAGCCATCTGGCCTGCGCGGACGAGGACAGCGCGATGAACCGCCGCCAGCGCGACCTGTTCGCCGCGGTGGCCGCCGGCGTGCCCGCGCGGCGGCGGAGCCTCGCCAACTCGGCCGGGATCGCGCTCGGGGCCGAGTATCGGTTCGATCTCACCCGGCCGGGGCTGGCGCTCTACGGCGGCGTGCCGCGGCCGGAGCTGGCGGACGTGATCCGCCCGGTGGTGCAGCCGGAGGCGGAGGTGCTGCAGCGCCGCCGCGTGCCCGCGGGCGAGACGGTCGGCTATAACGCGACCTGGACCGCGCCGGCCGACACCGAGGTCGCCATCCTCAACATGGGCTACGCCGACGGCTATTATCGCGGCTTCTCCGATCGCGGCGAAGCGCGTCTAGGCGACGTGCGGCTGCCGGTGATCGGGCGTGTGTCGATGGACCTGGTCGCCATCGACGCGACCGCCGCGCCCGAGCTGGCGGAAGGCGACTGGGTGGCAATCGACTTCGCGCTGCCGGCCGCGGCGGCGGCATCGGGCCTGTCGCAATACGAGCTGCTGACGGGGCTGGGGCGGAGGTACGAGCGGGTGTGGGACGAATAACCAAAGAAAAGGGGCGGCCGGACCAAGGTCGGACCGCCCCTAAGCTTCACCTTATCGAAGATCAGAATACCTTCGCGCGCACGGCCACATACACGAAACGGCCGCGACTATCGTAGATCGCTCCGTTGCCGGAACCGGTCAGGCCGAGCGGCGGCACCGTGTTGCCGAGATTGTTGACTCCGACCTGAAGATTATAGCGGTCGTTCACGTCATAGCCGATCCGCGCATCGCTGTAGGTGCGGATCGGGTATTCGATGATCGAGAAGGCGTCGGCATTCTGCGGGGCTTGGCCATTGACGGCGTTGTAGTTCTCGAACGCACCTTGATACTGCCGACCGATCCAGCGGAACCCATAACCCAAGGTCACCTTGTTGATCTTCACGTCCGCATCGATGTTGAATTGGTCCTGCGGGTCCCCTAATTCGCGCGTGATGACGTCCTTGAAGGTCGGGATCGCGGGGTTCACGAACTGATCGCGCTGGATGACATGCGTCCAGATGCCGCGCAGCGCCACCGTGCCGAAGCCGAAGCGGTGGTTATACTCTGCGTCCAGGTCGATACCGCGCGCCTTCAGTTTGGCGAAGTTCGCCGACGCCTGCAGCAACGACCCTTCGATGACGCGGAAGTTCTCCTCGCCGCGCGGCCCTGTCCCGCTTGCGCGCTGGAACAAGCCGCAGAACGGATTGCTGAGGGTCGGTGAATCGTAGCAAAGGTTGAGGATGTTCTGGGCCGTCACCGAGTTGATGACGTTATTCACGGTGATGTCGTAATAGTCGGTCGTGATCGACAGGCCCGGAATCCAGTGCGGCGTCAGCACAACGCCCGCGGTAATCGAGTTCGATGTCTCTGCTTGTAGATTCGGATTGCCGCCGCTGCGGATCTCCAGCGTCGCCGTGTAGACATAGTCGTATGTCGCCGGTCGTCCCGCGGCGGTGCAGTTCGCCGAGCGATAGGTCGAGCCCGCCGCCAGGTTGCGCGCCGCGCACGGGTCGGTCACGGTGGCGAAGTTCTGGCTCGCCGGCGAGTATAGATCACCGAGATAGGGTGAGCGCACCGAGTGCGAGTAATCGGCGCGGAAGCCGATGTCGCGCACCGGCCGATACTCGCCGCCGCCGCTATAGGCGTAAACGGTGCCTACCGCCCCCTTGTAGTCGGCGACGCGACCGGAGCCGGTGAGCGTCAGCTCCTTGGCGAGGAAGAAGTCTTTCAGCAACGGCACGCGCAACTCGCCGAACGCTTCCTTCACCTCGAAGGCCGGTGCGGTGAACGCCGGGATGGCGTTGTAGAAGGCGTATCCGGCCTGGGTGATGTCATCGAGGTCGTAGCTGAGCGTCTCGCGGCGGTACTCGCCGCCGATCGCGAAGCCGATCGGCCCGCCGGGCAGGCTGAACAGCTGGCTCGCGTCGCCGCTGACGGAGCCGCCCGCCACGAACTGCGTCGCCTTGCCGGTGGCGAGCGTGTTCTGGGTCAGGTAATTGAGCGTGGCGCCCGAGATATTGCCTTCGCCGAACGGGTTGAGCGGCACGCAGGCGGCGACGTCAGCGGCAAGGATCGCGGCCTTCTGCGCAGCGGTCCCGTTCGCCGTGGAGACGGAAGCCGCGTAACGCGGATCGACTTGCGATCGGCAGACGATCTGGCCGGCGGCGTTGCGGGTCGTATCGGACGCGAGCAGGAAACGTTGCGTATTGATGTTGCCGATGATGACGTTGGTCTCGTCGTGCTGTCCGTAGTTGGTGGACAGTTCGTAATGCCAGTCGCCGTTGAAGTCGCCGCGGATGCCGGCGACCAGCTTGAAAGTCTTACGGGTCAGCAGCTCGTCCCTGATCCCGAGATCGAGATAGTTGCGGCGTTCCGAAAAGCGGAAGGTTCCCGCCACAACCTGCGCCAACGCCGCGTTCTTGGCGGCCGTTCCTGCGGCCGTGGCCGCATACGCGGTCCCCGTGTTGGGGTTGACGCCCGAGTTGATCGCGGCCGTCAATTGTGCGCTGATGAGCGAGCGCGCCTGAGTGGACAGGTAAGGATTATCCAGCCTGATACCCTCGCGGTTCACCACCGTGTTCGTCGCGCTGTTGACGTAAGACGAATCGGCGAAACCCGTAATCGGGGCGCCATCCCCCAGGGTCTGCCCCTGCGAGAAGAACGGACCACTCGATGAGCCGAATGCCTTGGTGCGGGCATAGCGCAGCTCGAAGAAGGGGGTGAAGGCACGGGCGAAGTCATAATGGCCCAGCGCCGTGACCGCTATTCGCTCCAGATCGGGGGAGAGCAGCGTCAGGTTCCCCTCGCGACCCGAATAGCCGTTGCCCGAAAGGAAGCTGCCGTTCGGCCCCAGGCCCACGCGCTGTCCGGTCTGCGGGATCAACGTGCCGTCGGGCTGGAACAGATAGGCGCACGTGAACGCCGTGCGTGCCGCCGCGTTCGGGTTAGAGTCGAGCCCGCAGGGCGCGGACGCATTGGAATACCGAAAACCGAGCTGGCCGCCGAGCGAGATAGTCGTCGAGCGGATATCCTGGAAATAGATGGCGTCGGGGATGCCGTCCGATCCGTTGAGCGAGCCGGCCGGGTCCGATCCGACCGTCACGAAGCCGTTTACCGGCCGGAAATAGGGCCGGCCCGACGCATAATAAGGGGACTGATGCGAGAACTCGGCGTTGACCGCGATGTTGCCGCGATCGTCGTCGAAGTTCTTGCCGGCCACCGCGGAGATATACTGGCTGCCCGCGTCCATGAAGGGCACGGTGATGCCGGACTGGCCGTGGATGGCGAGCCCGTCATAATGGTCCTTGAGGACGAAATTGACCACGCCCGCGATCGCGTCCGAACCATAGATGGACGACGCGCCGCCCGTGACGATGTCGACCTTCTCGATCAGATCGGACGGGAAGGTGTTGGTGTCGACGACGGCGCGCTTGTTGATCAGGTCCGCCGCCACCTCGCGTCGGCCGTTGACCAGCGTCAGTGTGCGGGTGGTGCCGAGGCCGCGCAGGTCGAGCGCGTTGATGCCACGGACGCCCAGCGTGCCGGTGATGGAGTTCTGCGAACCCAAGGTGGTGCGCAACTGCGGCAGATCGTTCAGGGCGTCGCCCGGCGAGATACGGCCCGATTGGAACAGTTCGGCGGCCGAGATCGTGGTGATGGGGGTCACCGATTCGATGTTGGCCGAGCGGATGCGCGTGCCGGTGACGAGCACCTCCGTGGACTTGTCCTCGCCGGCCTGCTCGACGCGCTGATCGGCGTCGCTGCCGGTCGTCGACTGGTCGGTCTGGGTCGTCGACCCTCCCGTTCCCGCCGGAGTCGTCTGGGGAGCAGTGGTCTTAGCACGCGCAGCCGAGGGTGCGGCCATCAGCGCGGGCAGCAACGCAGTTGCAGCAAGCAGGCGAGCGGTGTTCATCATCTTTCCCCCGTGGCTCTGGATCGCGCCGATTAACGGCTACGCGACTAGGTTGCGGGGGGAGCCCGCCGCCGAGCAAGCGCAACATTGGTCACGAGTTCTGCCCAATTCATCTTTCGTTAATGAACGTGACAAATATGACACGTCATTGACATGCGAAGCGACCAGGCGAGATCGACTCATCGCGACGATGCTGCGCTGCTGCTGCGCAACGAAGGCGTTGTGCTGCAGCGCGAAATCATCCACAATCTGCCGATCTGGGATCGAGGCTAGCCGATGCGGAAGAAAGAACTGGAAGGCGGATCGGCGCCGGTCACGGTCAAGAAATACGCCAACCGGCGGCTCTACAACACCGAGAGCTCGTCCTACATCACGCTGGACGATCTGGCGAAGATGGTCCGCGCCGGGCGCGATTTCCGCGTCATCGACGCGCGCACGGAAGAGGACATCACCCACAATGTCCTCACCCAGATTATCATGGAGGAGGAGGGCCGCGGCCAGGCGCTGCTGCCGGTCAGCTTCCTGCGCCAGCTGATCGCGCTTTACGGCGATTCGATGCAGGCGGTGGTGCCGGGCTATCTGGAGGCGTCGATGGACAGCTTCCGCCGCAATCAGGAGCAGTTCCGCTCGGCGGTGGAGGGCGCGTTCGCGGGCTCGCCCTTCGCCGACCTCGCCAAACGCAACATGGCGATGCTCGACGCCGCCGCCCGCGCCTTCAAGCCCCCGGCCTCCGCGACGCCGGCGACCGCGCAGGGCGGCAAGGACGCGGAGATCGCCGGGCTGCGCGCCGAACTCGCCGCGCTACAGGACAAGGTGGAGCGGTTGGGGCGCTGATGCGGCCGGTGGCGAGCCGCCGCAGGACTCGCATGCGCCCGGCCGGCGGGGCATAGCCCCGACCGACGACGCGGCTTGGCCGCGTCGCAGCCGCGGTCCCAAGTCCTGCCTCACAAAAACCAGCGTGTGCCAGCCCGCGCGCGGCACGCTCAGGCGCAGCCGATAGTCCCGCCGCAGCGCCGCTTTCAGGGCCGCGAGGCTGTCCCGGTTCCAGATCGCCAGCCGCCGGTCGACGGTGACGATCACCGGCGGGCGTGTCGCCAGGACGCGGCGCACCTCCGCCGCCTCGTCGATCCCGGTCGCGCCCTGCTCGGTCGTATAGGCGAGCAGGTTCGGGAAAGCGTAGGGCGTCGGCGTGCAGGCGTGCGCGAGCAGGTAGGTGATCGTGTCGCCCATGAAGACATAGGGGCAGTGCCCGCCGCTCTCGCGCGCGACCAGCGCCGCCACCGCGCGTGCCCCCGTGCCGTCGTCATGTGCCGCCACCCGCTCCGCGCCGGCGACCGCCGCCATCAGCCCCAGCGCGGCGACCAGCAGCCGCATCGATCGTCCCAGCGCCGGCGCGGCGCAGACCGCCAGCGGCGCCAGCAGCGGCAGCGCGTAATGGTCGAACCACGTCCCGATCGCCGCGAAGCCGAGCAGCGCCGCCGCCAGCCAGCCGAACGCGACGCGGAGCGCCCGCGCGGTCCGCTGCCGCCAGCCCAGCGCCGCCGCGACGCCGAGCGGGGCGAGCTGCGCGCCGATGCCGAGCAGCCGCATTGCCAGCTGGTCCGGCGGATAGCCCGGCCGGAGCGCGATCGAGGTGAAGTTGGCGAAGCGCCACGCCGCCCACCACCCATGCGCCCCATACCATGCACCCGCCGCGACCGTCGGCGCGAGGCCGAGCAGCAGCCACGTCGCGCCCGCCCCTGCCGTCGCCGGCCAGCGCGCGCCCGCGCGCCGCAGGAACCAGAGGTGCGCCAGGCCGGCGAACGCCGCCTCCACCGCGGCGGTGTATTTCAGCTGGATCGCCACGCCGCCGAGCGCGCAGGCGGCGAGCCCGCTCGCCACGATCGCGCCGCGTCGCTCCGCCGCGGCCAGCGCGGGTAATCCGAGCGCGAGCAGCCCGGCCAGCGCGACCGGCAGGTCGTAGAACACCGGCGCCTGTCCGCCGCGCCCGCCGAGCAGCGTCAGCCCGAGCAGATAGGCCGCGCCCGCCGCCAGCGCGCCCCGCTCGCGCGCGCCGACCGCCCGCGCCGCCGCCGCGACCACCACCGCGGTCGCCGCCGCGAAGGCGCAGGCGACCAGCTGGTAGGCGACGATGCCACCCTCCGCATCGGCGCCCCCCAGCACCCGGATGCCCGCGAACAGCAGGAACAGCCCCACCGGCTTGCGGTCCCAGAGGTCGACGAAGGGGACCGCGCCGTGCAGCAGCCGGTCGCCGACCAGCAGATACCATTGCTCGTCGACATGAATGACGGGATTGCCGACATCCCAGCACCGCAACGCCAGCGCGAGCAGCGGCAGGATCACCGCGGCGCGCCGGGCGGCGGGAGAGAAGCGGGGCGTCACCGCGCCGCTGTAGCGCCAAGCCGGGCGGGCGGAAGCGCCGTCGAGCGTTCAGCGGTCGGTGCGCACCAGCATGCGGTTGATCTCGTGACGGGCGGCGGCGCGCGGATCGCAGCCGCCCGGCCGCCGGAACAGGCAAGCCCGGCCGTCACCGAAGCAGGCACCGCGCGCATAGGCCGGCGGCAGCTTCGCCGCGAGGGCGGCAGGCGCCAGAATGGTGTCGAAACCGGCGCTGGCGGCGGGCACCCAGGTGGCGGGGGCGCTGTCGCTCGCATCGGGCGCATAGAGCGGCACGGCGCGGTGGAGATAGGCGTAGCCGCCGGTATCGGTCCACGGGGTGCCCACGATGGCGACGCCGCACAGCCCGGGCGCCTCGCGCAACGCGGCAAACGCCTCCAGTTCGGGCGTCACGCGCTCCCACGCGTGCGCGCCGTTGCTGGCGAAGGCGGCCGCGGCCGAGAGCGCCAGCCAGCCGAGCGCGGCCGGCCATAACCGCGCTCGGCCCCCGCCGCGCCGGGCCGCGGCCCGGTCCAGCGCCTCGACGGTGCCGATGCCCGCCAGCACGACGGCGATCGCGGTGGACAGCAGGATGTAGCGATATTCCTTGTGCGCGATCAGCGTGTGCGCGGCGAGGTTGACGAGCGCGCAAGCGACCAGCGCGGGATACCGGCCGACCACCGTGCGCGCCGCCAGCCAGACCGGCACGATCGCGACGCCGAACATGGCGAGGATCGCGACCGGGTAGAAGGCTGGCCCGTCGGTCCACAGATGGGAGCGTTGCAGGCCGATATTCTGGTGCAGGTTCTCGAACACCCAGCCGAACGGCCGGTCGCCCATCGCCATGTCGAACCCGCCTGCCGCGACGATCACCGCGGCGCCGCCCGCGATCGTCCAGCCCCATCGCCGCCCGTCCCGGCCGCAGGCGATCGCGCCGAGCACCGCGATGGCCGGACCGTACTGGAACCGCAGCACC
This sequence comes from uncultured Sphingomonas sp., assembly GCF_964250165.1. Lineage (GTDB taxonomy): Bacteria > Pseudomonadota > Alphaproteobacteria > Sphingomonadales > Sphingomonadaceae > Sphingomonas. Next base: position 9,891 of record NZ_CAXUEK010000086.1, read on the forward strand.
GCGCCGACCCCGAGCAACGCGCCGCCGGCGAGCAACCGCCGCCGATCCTGCCGCGATCCTTCGAGCAGCGCCGCCCCGGCCAGGATCGGCGTAACCGCGATCGCCTCGGTGAGCGCCTGGGTGGCGAACAGCGCGAACTCCGACCAGATCGCGACGAGGAACGCGGCGAACAGCCCATGGCGGGGTGAGAGGCGCCCGCCGATCGCGGCGGCGGCGGCGACCGCGCCCAGCGACGCCAGCACCAGTCCGAGCTTGGGCAGGAGAAGATAGGCGTCGCCCGCCGGATCGAGCCGGCCGCCGAGCGCCATCGGCCCCGCGAGCAGCAGCGGCAACAGCCAGCTGCGCACGCCGTAGCGATATTCCCACGGCGTCACGCCCGGCCCGAACGCCAGCCGGTGGGCAGCCTCCCAATATTGAAAGATCTCGTCGGGAAAATAGGAGCGCGGCGTCGCCAGCAGCGCGAGGCGCAGCGCCAACGCGGCGAGCAGGATCAGTCCCAGCGCATGCGCACGCGCCCAGTCGGCGAGGCGGCTCGCCGCGGTCTCGATCGTCGCCGGGGCGAGCGCGCCGGCGACCGGCGTCATCAGAGGCAGGCTTCCAGGAACGGCTGGTCGAAGCCGAACTGCTTGGCCTTGTCGAGCGTGTAGGGGCGCAGGCCCAT
>NZ_CAXUEK010000087.1:0-10035 GCF_964250165.1 uncultured Sphingomonas sp.
CGCCGAGCACGGTCAGGTCGATATGCCCGCCGCGGATCATCGCGAAGCTGTCGGCGCTGGAGAAATAGGCCGATTGCGGCAGCTCGCTGATCGTCTGCTTGCCGGCGTTGATCAGGTCGGGGTCGACCTCGTCGTCATAGGGAAACGGCCCGATGCCGAGCATCCCGTTCTCCGACTGGAGCGTCACGGTCATGCCGGCGGGGATGTTGTTGGCGACCAGCGTCGGGATGCCGATGCCGAGATTGACGTAATAGCCGTCGCGCAGCTCCTTGGCGGCACGCGCGGCCATCTGGTTGCGGTTCCACCCGCTGGTTGCTTGGGCCATCAGTTCGGCTTTCCGGTATAGCTGACGAAATCGTCTCGCGCGTCCGGCGTCACGTCCGCCGGCGCAGGGCTCCGCGGATGGTCGGTGGGCAGCCCGCGCTCGGCATCCACGCCCTCCCAGATCCGCGCCTCCGCCTCCGCCTCGCTGATGTTGACCGCCCGCGCCCAGGCGCGCGCGCCGTGCCTGACCGCGTCGACGAGCGCCATGCCGAAGGCGAACGGATCGGGCGCCAGCGCGGCGGGGTTGATGAAGCAGGTCACCGGCCCGTCCTGCTTGGCCCACAGGCGCAGGAACTCGCGCGCGTCCTCGACCAGGTGGCCGTGCTTGGTCAGGTCGATCGGCACGGGCTTGCTCACGGGGCGGGGCTCCAGCGTTTGTCGGCCGGGAAGGCATCGTCCAGCCCGCCCTTCAGCGCGGTGCCGTAGACCGGATTGGGCAGCACGAACCAGCCCTTGCCCCACAGCCCCGCCGCCGAGGAGTGGATCGCGAGCTGGCGGCGCTCGGCAACCGGCATCGGCTCGCCGAAGCGGTCGGAGAAGTCGCCGAGCTGGTCGCCCGCCATCGCGATCACGCAATAGCGGGCGGCGATCTTCGCGCGGCGGCCGTCCTTGCGCGGACCGTCGCTGTCGTCGCCCTGCAGGAACAGCGTCTCGCCATGCGCGAAGTCGCCCAGCCCCGCCCCCTTGAGCGCCGCCACCGTCGTGTCGGCATTGGCGGCGGCGCGGTTGGTGTTGAGCACCGGCGTCACCCCCGCCTTGCGCAGGTCCTCCATCGCGTGGGCCGCGCCCGGCGTGGCGGCGACCTGCCGGATGCCGGTGCGCTCCCATGCCGACCATTCCGCCTGACGATAGGGCCGCCCCGTCGCCGCGCGCGCCTCGAAGCCCAGGTTGAGCAGCATCGTCTCGTCGACGTCGAACACCACTGCCAGCGGCTTGTCGCCGCACGGCACGAACTTCGCCTCGCGCAGCGGCGAGCCGGCGGCGAGCACCACGCTTTGGGCGGGCCGATGCGCGGCCTTGTCCTTGGCGTAGGCGATCAGCGCGTGAAAGGCAGTGAGCTGGAGCGCGCCCGCCTCGCCCGAGCCGTAGAGGAACTGGTAGGCGGGCGGGATCGGCGTCGCGCCGGCGCCAGGCGCCGCTTGGACGTTCGGTCTCGGCTGCGCCGCACAGGCGGACAGGACCGCAGCCAGAGCGATCCCCCAGCCCCTCCCGCTTGCGGGAGGCCATGTCGGGCGACGCCCGGCAAACCCACGCCCTCGCCTGACCCCTCCCGCAAGCGGGAGGGGAGAAGAAGAAGCGACCGTCACACCTCGCTTCCCGCCGCCGCGCCCGCCCCCTCGCGCTGGCGCACGGTGCGGAACTCGATCTTCTTGTCGTAGGGCGCGCCGACGATCATCCGCTTCACATAGATGCCGGGCAGGTGGATCGCGTCGGGATCGAGCGATCCGGTCGGCACCACCTCCTCCACCTCCGCCACGCACACGCGCCCCGCGGTGGCCATGGGCTGGTTGAAGTTGCGTGCGGTCTTGCGGAACACGAGGTTGCCGGTCTCGTCGGCTTTCCAGCCCTTGATGATCGCCAGATCGGCGCGAATGCCGCGCTCGAGGATATACTCCTCTGGGCCATCGGGGCCGTCGAACACCTTCACCTCCTTGCCCTCGGCCACCAGCGTGCCGACACCCGTCTTCGTGTAGAAGCCCGGAATGCCCGCGCCCCCCGCCCGGCATCGCTCGGCGAGCGTCCCCTGCGGGCAGAACTCGACCTCCAGCTCGCCCGCCAGATACTGCCGCTCGAACTCCTTGTTCTCGCCCACATAAGAGGAGATCATTTTCGCGACCTGGCGGGAGCGCAGCAGCTTGCCGAGTCCCTCCCCGTCGATCCCGGCATTGTTGGAGGCGATGGTCAGCCCGGTCACGCCCGCCGCCTCAATCGCGTCGATCAGCCGCTCGGGGATGCCGCACAGCCCGAATCCGCCCGCGCAGATCGTCATGCCGTCGTGCAGCAGGCCGTCCAGCGCGGCGGCGGCATCGGGATAAAGCTTGTTCATCGCCACTCCTGTCGAACGCCCCGATAGCGAGCGGGCGAGCCGGTGGTCAAACCTTTGCGCATCGGTCGCTCAGCGGCGCGCGATCGCGCTCAGCGTCGTGGCGGGGGTGATCTCCTCGATGTCGGTCCTGAGGTGGAGCAGGCGGACGCCGGGTGTGGCGGTGGCGCGGGCCAGCGCGCCGGCAAAGTCTTCGGTGCGGTCCACCGTCTCGGCCCAGCCGCCATAGGCGCGGGCGAGCGCGGCGAAATCGGGGTTGCGCAGCCGCGTCGCGGAGACGCGGCCGGGAAACTCGCGCTCCTGATGCATGCGGATGGTGCCGTAGGCGGCATTGTCGATCACCAGCACCAGGATCGCGCAGCCGTGCTGAACGGCGGTCGCCAGCTCCTGCCCGTTCATCAGGAAGTCGCCGTCACCCGCCAGCGCAACGACGGTGCGGTCGGGCCGGCGCAGCGACGCGGCGACGGCGGCGGGGAGACCATAGCCCATCGCGCCGGCGGTGGGGGCGAGCTGCGTGCCCGGGCCGGCATAACGCCAGTAGCGATGCCACCAGCCCGAGAAGTTGCCCGCGCCGTTGCAGAGGATGCTGTCGGCGGGCAGCGCCGCGCGCATCGCCGCGACGCACTGGCCGAGGTCGAGGCGGACGTTCGCGCGAGGCTGCGGGGTGGACCAGACGAGATAGTCGGCATGGGCGGCCTGTGCCTCGTCCCGCGACGGCCAGCGCGCTTCGGCGTCCAGCGCCGCGGCGAAATCGTGCATGTCGGCGCAGATCGCGACGTCGGCGCGGTAGGTGCGCTGAAGCTCGACCGGGTCGGGATGGACCTGGAACAGCGTCTGCCCCGGATGGTCGGGCGTGACGAGCGTATAGCCGTCGGTGGTGGCCTCGCCGAGCCGCGCGCCCGCGACGATCAGCAGGTCCGCCTGGCGGACGCGCGCCAGCAGCGCCGGGTTGGGGCCGTAGCCCAGATTGCCGGCATAAGCGGGCGAGCCGTTGGCGATCGCGTCCTGCCGCCGGAACGCCGCGGCCACCGGCACGCCCGCCCGTTCGGCCCAGGCCTGGAAATGCGCGGCCGCACGGGCGTTCCAGCCGGCGCCGCCGACGATCGCCAGCGGCGCCTCGGCCTCTGACAGCAGATCGCGCAGGCGGGCGATGGCCGTGGCGGACGCCGCCTGGCGGATGTGCCCCACCTGGGGCCGGTCCACCGCCTCCACCGTGTCGAGCAGCATGTCCTCGGGCAGCGCCAGCACCACAGGGCCGGGACGGCCGCTCATCGCGGTCGCGTAGGCGCGGGCGACATATTCCGGGATGCGGCGCGCGTCGTCGATGCGGGCGGCCCATTTTGCGATGGGACCGAACATCGCCGGGAAATCGATTTCCTGGAACGCCTCGCGGTCGCGGGTGCCTCGGTCGACGTCGCCGATGAAGAGGATCATCGGCTGCGAATCCTGCATCGCGACGTGGACGCCGATGCTGGCGTTGGTGGCGCCGGGGCCGCGGGTGACGAAGCACACGCCCGGCCGGCCGGTCAGCGCGCCGTCCGCGCAGGCCATGAACGCCGCCCCGCCCTCCTGCCGGCAGGTGACGACCGCGATCCGCGGCACGTCGACCAGCGCGTCGAGCACGGCGAGAAAGCTCTCACCCGGCACGGTGAACAGCCGGTCGCAGCCCTGCGCGGCGAGCTGGTCGACGAGGATGCGGCCGCCGGTTCTCTTTTGCATCGGCCTCCCTTACGCGTTCCGTCGCGGCGACAACAAGGAGAGGGCGAATGGTCGAGTGGACGACGGTGGCGGGCGGCTTGCGCTTTCCCGAGGGGCCGGTGGCGATGACGGACGGCTCGGTGGTGCTGGTCGAGATCGCCGCCGGGCGGATCACGCGGGTCCGCCCGGACGGGTCGACCGAGACGATCGCCGAGCCCGGCGGCGGCCCGAACGGGCTGGCGATCGGGCCGGACGGCAAGCTCTATTGCTGCAACAATGGCGGCTTCAACTATATCGACCGCAACGGCTTCCTGACGCCGCACGGGCAGGCGGACGATTATTCGGGCGGCCGCATCGAGCGGATCGACCTCGCCACCGGCGCGGTGGAGGTGCTCTACCGGGACGGCGACTTCGGCTGCATCCTGCGCGGCCCCAACGACATCGTGTTCGATGCGCATGGCGGCTTCTGGTTCACCGATCACGGCAAGACCCGGCCCCGCGAGCGCGACGTGACCGGCATCTTCTACGCCAGGGCCGACGGCTCGCTGCTGAAGGAGGTGGTGTTTCCGTCGGAGAACCCCAACGGCGTCGGCCTGTCGCCGGACGGCGGCACGCTCTACGCGGCCGAGACCTATACGTGCCGGCTGATGGCGTTCCGCGTCACCGCGCCGGGCGAGGTGGACCTGGCCGCCGGACCGGGCGGCCCCGCCATCCCGCTCTACCGGCCGGCGGGCTACAAGTTCTTCGACTCGCTCGGCGTCGAGGCGGGCGGCAACATCTGCGTCGCCACCATCGGCGAGTGCGGGATCAGCGTGGTGTCGCCCGCGGGCGAGCTGGTCGAGTTCGTGCCCACCGACGACATCTTCACCACCAACATCTGCTGGGGCGGCGCGGATGGGAGGGATGCCTATGTCACCTGCTCGGGATCGGGCCGGCTGGTGAAAACGCGCTGGCCACGGCCGGGGCTGAAGCTGGCGCATGGTGCCTGACATTCGCCTGTTGCGCGCGGAAGAAGCCGACGCGGCCGCGGCGCTGCACCGGCGCGCCGGGGCGCTGATCCCCGGCTATGATGTCGAGGCCGAACCCCTGGCGCAGACGCTGGCGACGTATCGCGCTGCGTTCGCGTCGGGCTCGCTCTGCGGCGCGTTCGACGGGGCGACGCTGGTGGGATGCCTCGCGCTCGAACCGGGCTGGATCGAGCACCTGTATGTCGAGCCGGCCCGGCACGGCGAAGGGATCGGACGGGCATTGATCGGCATCGCGCAGCGCGAGCAGGACGAGCTGCAGCTGGTCACCTATCAGGCCAACGCGCGGGCGCGACGCGTATACGAGGCCGCCGGATTCGTCGCGGAGGCGTCCGGCGTGGACGAGACGTCGCCGCATCGGCCGGCCAACGTCGGGTATCGATGGTGCCGGGGGAAACGCACGGCAGCGGCCTGAGCCGCGGGCTTTCCGGCGAACACGCTTCGGGTCTGATCCACCGCGTCAACACCGAGCTTGCCCGCCCGCCCCGGCGGAGGCCGGGCTCAGTATCTGACCGCTCGCGACTGGGCCCGGCCTTCGCCGGGGAGGCGGTCAGGACCGGTCTATCGGAGACTGGACCCGGCGGTTCAGGCGGCGGCGAGCGTTCGCGCAGACGGCGAAGGATCTGGCCGACGCCTCGCTGAGGCGGATGCCGCACAGCGGACCGGCGGCATAGGCGTCCACCTCCGCCGGGTCGCGCGACAGCCAGTCATAGCCGGTGCGCCGCTCGAATCGCGCGTTGAGTTCGCCGCCGATCCGCGCGCGCGGCGCGGCGGTGCCCGACAGCACCAGCGCGTCGATCAGCGCCGCGTGGTCGGCAGCCACGCCTGCGCGAACATCGCCCATCGAATGGCCGAACAGGATTAGCGGCACCCCGGGCTGCTCCGCCCGGATGCGGCGGCTGAGCACCGCCAAATCGTCCACCGCCGCGGCCGCGCCGCCCGGGCCGAACTCGCCCAGCCCCGCCATGCCCGAGGTCAGGCCGTGCCCGCGATGAACGCAACGAAATTGCGCGCGCCGAACCGCGGGATGATGATCGTGGCCAACCGCGCCTAGAAGCCGATCAGCAGCCCCGCGGCATAGCTGCTCGCCGGCGCGGCCATCAGGGCGTGGAGGCGGGGCGGCCCGTCGAGCGGCAGCGCCAGGCCCAGCGCGGCGAGGCAGGCGACCGCGAACATCACCGCCGTCGCGCCGATCGGGTTGCCGATGCTGCGCGCCATGCCGCCGTTGAGCACGCCGATCAGCGGGATGCCGGCGCTCGCCAGGACGGTCCACCCCGCCAGGAACACCGCCGCGCGCGTCACCCGTTCCCCCGCCTCGCTCCGGCCCTGCTAGCCGATCCGCCACCCGCTGCAAGACGCCGCGAAAACCTGTCCGCCGTCGCGCGTTGAGGGTGCATGGCGACGGTCAGGCTTTCTCGGCGCGATCGGGCGGCGGCGGCGGCGGTCGCGGCCGGGCTGGTCGCGCTGCTCGTCTGGGCGCTGGTGCTGGCGCTGGCGGTGAGCCCACGGGCCGTGGCCGATTCGGCGCTCAAGGTGTTCGGGGTCGCGCCGCCGCCCCCACCCCCGCCGCCCGAACGGCCGCCGGCCCACCGGCCGAGCTACCGCCGGGCAGGAGCGGCCGCTCCGCCCAATCTCCGCAGCCAGGCGAGCCCGGTCGCCGCGCCCCCGCCGGTGGTGCTCACACCCCCGCCGCCGCCCGTGGTGGTCGCGCCCGTGCCGTTCCAGGGCGCGCAGGCCTCGCAGGGCGCGGCGGACGTGGCCGGGCCGGGCACGGGCGCGGGCGGCGAGGGCAAGGGGACCGGCAGCGGCGGCGAGGGAAATGGCGACGGCGCCGGCGACGTGCCGCCGCGCCAGATCGGCGGCCGCATCCGGGACCAGGACTATCCCCGCGCGGCGAGCGAGGCGGGTGCCGACGGCACGGTGGGGGTGCGCTTCGTGGTGGGCGTCGACGGGCGCGTCGCGCGCTGCCAGATCGCCCGATCGAGCGGCAACGCGGCGCTGGACGAGGCCACCTGCCGCCTCATCATGGAGCGGTATCGCTTCAGGCCGGGCCACGACGCGCGCGGCCGACCGTTCGCAGCGACGATCGTGCAGAACGAGAGCTGGGTCTTGCATCGGCCGCCCGAAGGGGAGGCCGACGACGACGACCGCCCTTGAGCCGGTCCGGGGGGTTCTGTTGCTCGGCCCCCCCGGCGGCCGCCGGATTCCGCTTCTGTTGCCCGGTGCGGTCCAACCGCGCTTAAGCCTTGTAACCTAGTCCCGTGAGGGAATCAGTTACGCGGCAATCGCGAGCGCCTCGTTGTCGTTGGCACTTGTGTTATGGGCCGTCGCGGTGGTCCCATTCCGGGCGAAAACAGCGCCTTTCAACACACGTCGATCCTGGTTCGGCCCCATCGGGAACCCCGCCAGGATTTCCCATCAAAGTGTTACCTTGATGGGCCCTGCGCGAAGCTTCTGGTGGAGCCGCCGGGTACTGCCCCCGGGTCCGCTGTGCCTATTCACGCCGCGATTTATCGCCATAGCCGGGCGAACCCGGCGCGGGTGATATAGACGACTGACCCGCCGCCGCCAAGACCGCCTTTCGCCTGCCATAAACCCGCGCCATAGGGAGGGCGTCATGCTCACCCAGCGCTCCCGCTATGCCCTGCGCGCCATGCTGTTCCTCGCCGAGACGCCGATCGCCGGGCCGCCCGTGCCGATGACTCGCATTGCCGCCCAGGCGAACGTGCCGCGCAAGTTCCTGGAGCTGATCCTGGCCGATCTGCGCGAGGCGGGGTTCCTCCATTCGACCCGCGGCAAGATGGGCGGTTATCGCCTGTCGCGGCCGACGCACCTGATCTCGCTGGGCGACGTGATCCGCGTGATCGAAGGCCCGCTGGCGCTCGTTCCCTGCGTCAGCCGCACCGCCTATCGCGCCTGCCGCGACTGCAAGGACGAGGCCAGCTGCGCGATCCGCCACGCCATGCTGCGCGTGCGTGACGAGACCGCGCGCATCCTCGACGGCACCAGCCTGGCCGACGCCGCCGTCGAGGAGCTGGCGGCAGCGTAACGGCGAAGCCGGCTCAATTCCGCCCGCGCAGCTCGTCGCGGATTTCGCGGAGCAGCGCGATCTCGACCGGCTCGGGCGCGGGCGGGATGGCCGCCGCCTCGTGCCGCAATTGCCGCTCCAGCAGCGTCGTCGCGCGGGTCACGCCCCGCACGATCAGGAAGATGATGAAGGCCACGATCAGGAAATCGACCAGCTGCGTCAGGAACTCGCCATAGCCGAGCAGCGGGACGCCCGCCTTCTTCAGCGCGACATAATCGTCCGGCGAACCCGCATAGCCGGCCGGCACCGGCCCGAGCCGGAGGAAGTAGCTGGAAAAGTCGAGCCCACCGAAGATCTTGCCGATCACCGGCATCAGGATGTCGTCCGTGAGCGACGTCACGATCTTGCCGAACGCCCCGCCGATGATGACCGCGACCGCGAGGTCGAGCACGTTGCCGCGCATGATGAATGCCCGGAAATCCTTGAACATCGCCGCCTCCCTGATCTGGATCGGCGAAAGCTAGGCGCCGATTGCCTCTTCGCCAAGGCGTGAAGCCGCCCTATAGCCGACCGCGCAACTGCCGGAGGCTGTTCCATGAAGACGCATGTCGCCCTTGCCCTGCCGCTCGCCGCGCTGCTCGCGGGATGCGGGGTCAACAGCGTGCCCACCGCCGAAGAGAATGCCAAGGCGCGCTGGGCGGACGTGCAGAACCAGTATCAGCGCCGCGCCGACCTGATCCCCAACCTGGTCTCGACGGTGAAGGCCGCCGGCGCGCAGGAGAAGGATATCCTGGTCCAGGTGACGCAGGCACGCGCCACGGCGACCCAGGTCAAGGTCTCGGGCGACCAGCTGACCAATCCGGCCGCGGTCGCCAACTACGAGCGCGCGCAGAACGCCGTCACCCTCTCGCTCCAGCGGCTGCAGGAGGCCTACCCCGAGCTGAAGAGCCAGGGCAATTACGTCACGCTGATGAGCCAGCTGGAGGGGACGGAGAACCGCATCGGGATCGCGCGCAAGGATTACAACGATGCGGTGCAGGCCTATAACACCCGCATCCGCACCTTCCCCGACGCGGTCGGCGCGAAGGTGATCTACGGCGCGAAACCGATGACCCCGTTCCAGGCGACCAGCCCGGGCGCGGACGTCGCGCCCAAAGTGAATTTCGGGAGCTGACCGTCATGCTCCGCCGGGCCTGCGCCTGGCTGCTCCTGCTGATCGCCGCGCCCGCGGCGGCGCAGACCCTGCCGCCGTTCGGCGGGCTGGTGGTCGACGCCGCCAATGTGCTGCCGCCCGCGGTCGAGGCGGACCTCACGACCAAGCTGCAGGCGTTGCAGCACGACACCCATCGCCAGCTGGTGGTGGCGACCGTGCCGGACCTGCAGGGCTACCCGATCGAGGAATATGGCAACAAGCTGATCCGCAGCTGGGGCGTCGGGCTGAAGGACGTCGATAATGGCGCGATCCTCCTGATCGCACCCAACGAGCGCAAAGTGCGGGTCGAGGTCGGCTACGGGCTGGAGCCGTTCCTGACCGACGCCTATTCGAGCGTCACGATCAACCAGGTGATCCTGCCGCGCTTCAAGGCCGGCGACCTGCCGGGCGGCGTCGCGGCCGGCGCCGACGCGCTGATCGCGCAGCTCCGCGCCTCGCCGGAAGAGGCGAAGGCACGCACCGACGCGGCCGTCGCGGCCTTCAACAAGGACCACCGGGCCGCCGGGCGCGGCGGCGGCGGCGTGCCGATCGGCCTGATCTTCTGGGGCGTGGTGCTGCTGTTCTTCGTGCTCCCCGCCTTTGGCGGTCGGCGGGGCCGGCGCTGGCAGGGCGGCGGCGGGGGCGCAGGTGGCGGCGCCTGGCCGATCGCGCTGTGGGCGATCGGTGAGGAGCTGTCGCGCGGCTCGCGCGGGGGCGGGGGCTT
>NZ_CAXUEK010000088.1:0-9937 GCF_964250165.1 uncultured Sphingomonas sp.
TGGCGACGATCTCGCGGATCACCTTGCCGCCGGTGCCGATCACTTCGCGGATCTTCGACTTGTCGATGGTGAAGCTCTCGATCCGCGGCGCGTGGGCGGACAGCTCCTCGCGGGTATGGTCGAGCGCCTTGGCCATCTCGACCAGGATATGGGCGCGACCCTCATGCGCCTGCGCGAGCGCGACGCGCATGATCTCCTCGGTGATGCCGGCGATCTTGATGTCCATCTGCAGCGAGGTGATGCCCTCGCTGGTGCCGGCCACCTTGAAGTCCATGTCGCCGAGGTGGTCCTCGTCGCCCAGGATGTCCGACAGCACGGCGAACTTCTCGCCCTCCAGGATCAGCCCCATCGCGATGCCGCTGACCGGCCGCTTGATCGGCACGCCCGCATCCATCAGGCTCAGCGAGCCGCCGCAGACCGTCGCCATCGACGAGGAGCCGTTGCTCTCGGTGATGTCGCTGGTGACGCGGATGGTGTAGGGAAACTCCTCCTTGGTCGGCAGCACCGCGTGCAGCGCCCGCCAGGCGAGCTTGCCATGGCCGATGTCGCGGCGGCTCGGCGCGCCGAAGCGGCCCACTTCACCGACCGAATAGGGCGGGAAGTTGTAGTGCAGCATGAAGTGCTGATAGCTGAGGCCATTCAGCCCATCGATCATCTGCTCGGCGTCGCGCGTGCCCAGCGTCGTGGTGGCGATGGTCTGCGTCTCGCCGCGGGTGAACAGCGCCGAGCCGTGCGCGCGCGGCAGGAAGTGTACCTCCGCGTCGATCGGCCGGACCGTCCTGGTGTCGCGGCCGTCGATGCGGCGGCCGGTATCGAGGATGGCGCCGCGGACGATCTCCGCCTCCACCTTCTTCACCAGCTTCAGCGTGCCGAGATACTCGGCGGGATTGGCGTGCTTCAGGTCCTCGAACGCCTCGCGTGCCTTGGTGCGGGCGGCGTTGATCGCGGTCTGGCGCGCCTGCTTGTCGGTCAACTGGTAGGCGGCGGCCATGTCGGCGCCGATCAGCTCCTTCAGCTTGGCCTTGTGCGCGGCGACATCGGCCTGGGGCTTCAGCTCCCACGGCTCCTTGGCGGCCTGCTCGGCGAGCTTGATGATCGCCTCGATCACCTGCTGCGACGCCTTGTGCGCGAACATGACGGCGCCGAGCATGATGTCCTCGGACAGCTCCTTGGCTTCCGACTCGACCATCATCACCGCGTCGTGCGTGGCGGCGACCATCAGGTCGAGCTCGCCGGTCGCGACGTCGGCGTCCGACGGGTTGAGCTGATACTCGCCGTCCTTGTAGCCGACGCGGGCCGCGCCGATCGGGCCCATGAACGGCACGCCCGACAGCGTCATCGCCGCCGACGCCGCGATCATCGCCAAGAGGTCGGGCTCGTTCTCGCCGTCATAGCTCATCACCTGCGCGATGCAGTTGATCTCGTTGTAGAAGCCCTCCGGGAACAGCGGCCGCAGCGGGCGGTCGATCAGGCGGCTGACCAGCGTCTCACGCTCGGTGGCGCCGCGCTCGCGCTTGAAGAAGCCGCCGGGAATGCGGCCGGAGGAGGAGAACTTCTCCTGGTAATGGACCGTGAGCGGGAAGAAATCCTGCCCCTCCTTGACGGTCTTGGCCGCGGTCACGGCGCACAGCACGACCGTTTCGCCGAGCGTCGCGAGCACCGCGCCGTCGGCCTGGCGCGCAACGCGCCCCGTTTCCAGCGTCAGCGTCTGGCTGCCCCACTGGATCTGAACTTTCCTGGTATCGAACATTGCGTTTCCTTCACTCCGCGCGCCGGATGCGGGCGGGGCCTATCTGCGGGCTAAGCCGGCCCGCGGCGGTTCGGGACGTGTTATTGCCCCTGGGAGGCGAGGCCGAATTGCCTTTCCTCCGTCGCTCCCGCGCAGGCGGGAGCGCATCATCGCCGACGTCTGGGATCATGGATCCCAGCCCCGCGGAGATGACAAAAGGGCGGACCTTCAGGCCCGCCCTTTAATTACTTGCGAAGGCCGAGCTTCGCGATGAGATCGAGATAGCGCTGGCCGTCCTTGTGGCGGAGATAGTCCAGCAGCGAGCGCCGCTTGTTGACCATCATCAGCAGGCCGCGGCGCGAATGGTTGTCCTTGGCGTGACCCTTGAAGTGCTCGGTCAGGTTGCGGATGCGCTCCGACAGGATCGCGACCTGCACTTCGGGGCTGCCGGTGTCGCCCTCGGCCTGGCCGTGCTCCTTGATGAGTTCCTGCTTGCGCTCGGCGGTGATCGTCATGACGGTTCCTGCGACATCGTGGAAAGATTGAAGCCGCGTTCGACCCTGACCTCGCGGTCCCGGACTGCCACCAAGGCAACCGGCACATCGTCCAGCAGCGCGAAGTGGAGCCCGTCGTCGGCGGTGATCCCGGCCAGCACGCGCCCCTGACGGAGCGCCCCTGCCTGGTCGGGGGTGAGGGAAAGAGCCGGGATGTCGTCCAGCCCCGCCCTCAACGGCAGGAGGTGATGTTCAAGCTCGCGCGCCTTAGCGGCTTCGCGCAATTTGTCCAGCGATATCGCGTGGGCGAGGCCGAACGGGCCGGCCCTGGTGCGCCGCAGGTAAGTGACGTGGCCGACGGTGCCGAGCGCCAGTGCGACGTCGCGCGCGAGCGAGCGGATGTAGGTCCCTTTGGATACATGCGCTTCGAGCGTGACGAATTGTCGGTCGGCCCCCTCATTCCACCACGCGACGTAGGTCAGGTCATGGATCGTGACCGACCGCGTGGCGAGCACGACATCCGCCCCGGCACGAGCGAGGTCATAGGCTCGCTTGCCGTCGACCTTCAGCGCCGAAAAGGCGGGCGGCGCCTGCTCGATTGGTCCGAGGAACTCGACCAGAACATCCTCGACCTTTGCACCCTCCACGAACGTGTCCGAGCGTGCGGTGACGCTGCCTTCCGCGTCCAGGGTGTCCGTGGTCTCGCCAAGGCAGATCGTGAACGCATACACCTTGTCGCTGTCGAGCAGCCGCCCCGCAAGCTTGGTCGCCTCCCCCAATGCGATCGGCAGCACGCCGGACGCGAGCGGGTCGAGCGTGCCGCCATGACCGACCTTGACCTTCGCATAGCCGCCCGCCCGCAGCGCGCGCTTGACGGCGGACACGGCCTCGGTCGAGCCGATGCCGACCGGCTTGTCCAGGATCAGCCAGCCATGCACGCGCGTCAGCCCAGCGCTTCGGTGAAATGGCGCCGGCACAGCGCGACATAGCGCTCGTTCCCGCCGATATCGGTCTGCCGCCCCTCCGCGATCGCGCGGCCTTCGGCGTCGACGCGCAGGTTCATCGTCGCCTTGCGGCCACAGAAGCAGACGGATTTGATCTCGACGAGCGTGTCCGCCAGCGCCAGCAGCCGCGCCGAGCCTTCGAACAGCTCGCCGCGAAAGTCGGTGCGCAGCCCGTAGCAGAGCACCGGCACGCCATGCGCGTCGGCCAGCGCCGCCAGGCTCTCGACCTGCGCCGCCGACAGGAACTGCGCTTCATCCACCAGCACGCAGGCGAGCGCGTCCCGCGCATGTTCGGCCAGCGCGCGCGCGCGAAGATCGGTGGCGCGGTCGAACGGGATGGCCGGCGCGGTCAGCCCGATCCGCGAGGTGATCGTCCCCGCCGCATAGCGATCGTCGACGCCGGCGGTGAACAGCAGCGTCCGCATGCCCCGCTCGCGATAGTTGAAGTCGGCCTGGAGCAGGCCCGTCGACTTTCCCGCGTTCATCGAGGCGTAATAGAAATAGAGCTTGGCCATCAGGCGATCGTTTCGACCGGAAGCGGCGTTTGCCCGCCGGCGTCCGCGGCGACGCGCTGGTCGAACGTGGCGAACGCGTCCGCCACGGCGCGAGACGCGACGAGATGAACCATGTCCGCCCAATCGGCGCCGGCACGGTAGCGAGCGACCGCCCATCCTAGACCATCACGGTCATCGGTGTGGACGGTGTCGAACTGCAGGAGCGCGTCGAGCGCATCCGCCACCATGCCGCGGTCGAGCCCGATGCGGGTGCTGAGGACCCAGCCCAGCTCAAGCCATACCGTCATCGCGATCCAGACCGGCTCGCGCAGAATGGCCGTCGCACGTGCGGTCTGATGCTCGTCGTCGTTCAGGAGGAAACGCGCTGCGACGTTGGTGTCGATCGCCCTCACGCGACGGCGTCATCCTCGCCGATGCGACGCGACCAGCTGAGCTCACCGACGGATATCGCGGGCCCGTCGTATCGCACTCGGCGGCGTAGAGCGGCGACGGCCTCCTCAAAGGAGAGGCGCGGTTGTCTTCCCGTCGGTCGCAGGATGACATCGCTGCCCGCCTGGAGCACATCGAATTGCTGACCCGGTGCCAGTTCGAGAGCACGGCGCACATCCCGGGGGATGACGACCTGACCTTTTTCGGACATGCGGGTCTGCGCGTTCATAGACGTAAGATGCGTCTTACCTGCGCGCCTGTCAACTCTCGCCCAAGTCCCGCGCCACCTTCGGCGCGCGGAGCAGCGCCTCGATATGATTGCCCTCATCGAAGCTCTCGTCGGGCAGGAACTTGAGCTTGGCCGCGTATTTCGTCCTCACGCGATGCGCGACCTCGCGCTGGAGGAAAGCGGTGTTCTGCCGCAGCGCCTGCAGCACCGCCGCCTCGTCGCGCCCGAGCAGCGGCTTCACGAAGACCGTGGCGTGGCGCAGGTCGGGTGACATCCGCACCTCCGTGACGCTGACGAGATGCGACGCGAGTGTCTCGTCATGCACCTCGCCGCGTTGCAGGATCTCGGACAGGATGTGCCGCACCTGCTCGCCGACGCGCAGGAGGCGGACCGAGCGCGTCTCGGGCGAGTCAGCCGACGGCATCGGTCTGCCGGAGATTCGCCGCCTCGGTATAGAAGGTCAGCCGGTTGCCGGCGGGATCGGCAATGGTGATCTCGCGCGTTCCCCAGGCCGTCTCCGCGGGGCGGCCTGGCCGCGCGTTGCCGAACTGCTTGGCGCGCAGCCCGTCGGCGAAGGCGACGACGTCGTCGACCGGAATACGGATCGCCGCGCCGGGTGAGCCGTCGCCGTAATGCTCCGAGAGATGCAGCGCGCAGTCGCCGAGCCGGACGCCCATGTAGAGCGGCAGCCCCGGCTCGAACCGGTGCTCGAACACCGGCTCGAAGCCGAGAAAGTCCAGGTAGAAGGCCTTGGCCCGCGCCTCGTCGAAGCTGCGCAGGATCGGCGTCGGCGGTCCGAACATGGCGAGCGGCGCCCTACAGCGTCCGCTCGCGCATCTCGACCTCGAAGGTCTCCAGGAAATCGCCCGGCTTGATGTCCGTGAAGTTCTGCGTGAACGTCACGCCGCACTCCAGGCCGGCGCGGACTTCCGGGACGTCGTCCTTGAACCGACGCAGCGAGGCGATCTCGCCATTGTAGATGATGACGTCGTTGCGCGTGATGCGGGCCTTGAGCGCCTTGCGGATGACGCCCTCGACCACCAGCAGGCCCGCGGCCCTGCCGATCTTGCCCGCCGAGAAGACCTCGCGGATCTCGGCGCGGCCGACCACCGTCTCGAATGCCTCGGGGCCGAGCTCGCCCGCCATGCCCGCCCTGATCTCGTCGATCAGGTCGTAGATCACGTCGTAATATTTCAGCGCGACCTTCTGCCGCTCGGCGATCTGGCGCGCATTGGCGTTGGGCCGGACGTGGAAGCCGATGATCGGCGCGCCCGAGGCGGCCGCCAGCGTCACGTCGCTCTCGGTGATCCCGCCCACGCCCGAATGCAGGATCCGCGCCCGGATCAGGTCCGTCGAGATCTTGTTGATCGACGCCACGATCGCCTCGATCGTGCCCTGCGTGTCGGCCTTGACCACCAGCGGATACTCGATCGCCTGCTTGTCCTTGAGCGCGGAGAACATGCTCTCCAGGCTCGCCGGCGCGGTCGTGGTGCGCTTCTGGGTGAGCACGCCCTGACGATATTCGGCGACCTCGCGCGCGCGCGCCTCGTTCTCGACGACCTGCAGCACGTCGCCCGCCTGCGGCACACCGGACAGGCCCAGCACCTCGACCGGCATCGCCGGATCGGCGGCCTTCACCTGCCGGCCCTTGTCGTCGACCAGCGCGCGGACCTTGCCGCTCTCAGCGCCAACCACGAAGATGTCGCCGACCCTGAGCGTGCCGCGGTTGACGAGCACCGTCGCGACCGGCCCGCGGCCCTTGTCGAGCTTCGCCTCGATCACCGTCGCCTCGGCCGGGCGATCGGGATTGGCCTGCAGCTCCAGCAGCGCGGCCTGAAGCTGGATCTTCTCGATCAGCGCGTCCAGCCCGGTCTTCTTGAGCGCGGAGACCTCCACGTCCTGCGTCTCGCCGCCCATCTCCTCGACCTGCACGTCATGCTCCAGCAGGCGCTCGCGCACGCGCTGGGCATTGGCCTCGTGCTTGTCGATCTTGTTGATCGCGACGATCATCGGCTTGCCGGCGGCCTTGGTATGGTTGATGGCCTCGATCGTCTGCGGCATCAGCCCGTCGTCCGCCGCCACCGTCAGCACGACGATGTCGGTGACGTCCGCGCCGCGCGCGCGCATCTGCGAGAATGCCTCGTGGCCGGGCGTGTCGAGGAAGGTGACCTTCGACTTGTCCTTCAGCTGCACCTGATAGGCGCCGATATGCTGGGTGATGCCGCCGGCCTCGCCGCGCGCCACGTCCGTGCCGCGCAGCGCGTCGAGCAGGCTGGTCTTGCCGTGATCGACATGGCCCATGATCGTGACGACGGGCGGGCGCGGCTGCAGGTTCTCGACCGCATCCTCGGCGACATCGACCGCCAGGTCGACGTCGGCCGCCGAGACGCGGCTGATGTTGTGGCCGAACTCGGTGACCAGCAGCTCGGCCGTGTCCTGGTCGATCGTCTGCGTCATCGTGACGGGCATGCCCATCTTGAACAGCGTCTTGACGAGGTCGGCGCCCTTCTCGGCCATGCGGTTGGCGAGCTCTTGCACGGTGATCGCCTCGGGGACGACCACGTCGCGGACCTGCTTGGCCTGCGCCTCGCGCGGGCCGAAGTGGCGCTTTTCCTTCTCGCGCGCACGCTTCAGCGCGGCGAGCGAGCGCGAGCGCGCGCCGTCGTCGCCGAGCGCGCGGTTGACGGTCAGCTTGCCGCCGCGGCGCTCGTCGCCCTTGCGGTCGCGCTGCTGCGGGCGGGCGGGGGCGCCGGTGCGCGGCGTCGGCGCACCGGGGCCGAAGGAGCGCTGCGCCGGTTGCGCCGGCTGGGCAGGCGGTGCCGCACTGGCCGCGACCGGCGCGGGCTCCGGCTCGGGCTTGGGCTGCGGCCTGGGGATGTCGGGCCGTGCGACCGGCGAGAAGCGACGCGGGGCCGGCATCGCCGGATCGCGCGCCAGACCCGTCAACGGCGGCGGCGGCGGCGGCGCGGCGGGAGCCGGGGCGGTCGTGGCCGGCGGCTGCTGCTGAGCGCGGACGACCTCGGGCTCGGGGCGCGGTTGCGGCGCGGGCTCCTCGGCCTCGGGCGGCGGGGCGGCAGCCTCCACGGGCTCGGGGGTGCGCTCGGCGACGCGCTGACGCGCGGCGTCGGCCGCTTCCTCGGCGGCGCGGGCGGCATCGGCGGTCTCGCGGCGGCGGCCCTCCTCCAGCTGGTGCATCCGCTGGTCCTCGGCCTCGCGCGCCAGGCGCGCGACGCGCTCCTGCGGCGTTTCCGCGGCAGGCGCGGGACGCGGGGCAGGGGACGCCGTCGGGGCCGGGGCGGCCGGCGACGCGGCGACGGGCTCTTCGGCGGGGGCGGGATCACCCGGCCGGCGGAAGGTGCGTGCCTTTTTCGTCTCCACGATCACCGTGTTGGAACGGCCGTGGCTGAAGCTCTGCTTGACCTTGCCGGTCTCGACCGTGCGCCGCACGCCGAGCGCGGGACGCATGCCAAGTTTCGGCTTCTCGTTGTCGGTCTCGCTCACTCGAATTCCTCTAGTCGGTCACGGCCGTGGGACCGCCCGCATGTCGGGCGGCCGATGCGCCCTGCGCGGCCGTTGCGCAAGGCGTGGAAGAAGGCTCCGGGCCGATGAAATACAGCCAGCGGTCGAGCGCCTCGCCCACCCGCCGGGCCGCGGCGCTGTCGGCGACGCCGATATGCACCACATTCTCGCGCCCCAGCGCCTGGCTCAATATGGCGCGCGAGACGGGCAATGTTAAGCCCTTCACGTCACCGCCTTCGCGGTCGGAGCCGACGCGCCAGGCCTGGGCGAGCTTGCCCGCACCGTCCGCGCCGGCGTCGGCGGCATGATAGAGCGCGTGGAGCCGCCCCGCGCGCGCGGCAGCCTCGATCCGCTCGGACCCGGTGACGAGCGCACCGGCGCGCGCCTCCAGCCCCAGCCGGTCGAGCGCGTTGCGCTCCAGCGCGGCGGCGACCTGCTGGGCGAGGTCGGGAGGGACGGCGAACGGCGCGCCCTTGAACGCGCGGGCGAGCGCGCCCTTGAGCTTGCCCTTGGCGCGCGCGATTTCCAGCTCGGCGAAGGTGACGCCGATCCAGGCGCCGCGACCGGGCGCTTTCGCCCGCACGTCGGGCAGCACCTGACCGTCCGGGGCGAGCGCGAGCCGCACCAGCTGCGCCCGCGCGTCACGCTCGCGCGTCAGGATGCAGGAGCGGATCGGGCCGTCTTCGCCGTCACTCTCACCCTTCCCGCCGCCTGCGACGTCTCCTTTCCCTCTCCCATCGGGAGAGGGAGGGAGCGGCGCAGCCGCGGACTGGTGAGGGTGACCCTGACCCGGCTTTGGGTCTGACGCTACGGTCTCATTGTGCCGGGTCCGCATGCGCGTCCTCCCCGGCTTCGGCAGGCTCACCTGCCTCCTCGTCCGCGAACCAGTGCGCGCGGGCGGCCATGATGATCTCGTTGCCCTGCTCGTCGCTCAACCCATAGGCGCTGAGGATGCCGCCCTTGGGCTCCGGCCGCTTGGGCGCGTCCTCGTTGCGGCGGCGCGGCTCGACGCGCTTCTTCTCGACCAGCTCGTCGGTGGCGAGATCGGCCAGATCGTCGAGCGTCTTGATCCCCGCCTTGCCCAGCGTCACCAGCATCGCCTCGGTGAGATAGGGCATGTCGGCGAGGGCATCCTCGACGCCGAGCGACGTGCGCTCCTCGCGGTTGGCCTGCTCGCGCCGATCCAGCGCCTCCTGGGCGCGGCTCTGCAGCTCGTCGACCAGCTCCTCCAGCCCCTCGATCTGCCCGAGTTCCTCGGGCTCGACATAGGCGACCTCCTCCAGGCTGGTGAAGCCCTCGGCGACCAGCAGCTGCGCCAGCGTCTCGTCGACGTCGAGCTCGCTCTGGAAGGTCTCGGTGCGCTCGGTGAACTCCTTCTGGCGCTTGTCGCTGGCGTCCTGCTCGGTGAGGATGTCGATCGCCTTGGCGGTGAGCTGGCTGGCGAGCCGGACATTCTGCCCGCGCCGGCCGATCGCCAGGCTCAGCTGGTCGTCGGGGACGACCACCTCGATCCGCTCCTCCTCCTCGTCGATCACCACGCGGCTGACGCTGGCGGGCTGGAGCGCGTTGACGACGAAGGTCGCGATGTCGGGCGACCAGGGAATGATGTCGATCTTCTCGCCCTGCATCTCCTGCACTACCGCCTGGACGCGGCTGCCCTTCATGCCGACGCAGGCGCCGACCGGATCGATCGACGAATCGCGGCTGATGACGCCGATCTTCGCGCGCGAACCAGGATCACGGGCAGCGGCCATGATGGTGATGATGCCGTCATAGATTTCCGGCACTTCCTGCGCGAACAGCTTCTTCATGAAGTCCGGATGCGCGCGGGAGAGGAAGATCTGCGGTCCGCGATTCTCGCGCACCACCTTGAGGATCAGCGAGCGGATGCGGTCGTTGACGCGCACCACCTCGCGCGGGATCTGCTGATCGCGGCGGATCACGCCTTCGGCGCGGCCGAGATCGACGACGACATGGCCGAACTCGACGCGCTTGACGACGCCGGTGATGATCTCGCC
>NZ_CAXUEK010000089.1:0-9802 GCF_964250165.1 uncultured Sphingomonas sp.
GTCTCGGCGATGATCCGCGTCTTGCCCATCCGGATCGCCAGCAGGATCTGGCCGATGCAGTTGTTGATCTTGTGCGCGCCGGTGTGATTGAGTTCGTCGCGCTTGAACCATATCTGCGCGCCCATGCCTGCCGGCGCACCGTCGCGCAGTGCCGCGGTCAGCCGCTCGGCGTAGTAGAGCGGCGAGGGACGGCCGACATAATGCTCCAGCAGATCGTCGAACTCGGCCCGGAACGCGGGATCGGCCTGCGCGGCACGATATTCGCGTTCCAGCGAGAGGATGAGCGGCATCAGCGTCTCGGCGACGTAGCGGCCGCCGAAATCGCCGAAATGCCCGCGGGAGTCGGGCTGCTGGCGGAAGGAGTTGGGAGCGTTCATCGCCCGCCCTCTACGCTTCCGGTCAGGCTGCCGCCACCGCCTTCAGGAAGGCGGCGATGAGCGCCGGGTCCTTCATGCCGGGCGCGCGCTCGACGCCGGAAGCGACGTCGACCAGCCGCGCGCCCGTCCGGGCAATCGCCTCCGCGACGTTGCCCGCGTCGAGACCGCCGGATAGCGCCCAGGGCAGCGGGTGGGCGAAGCCGTCGAGCAGCGACCAGTCGAAGCGCAGCCCCATGCCGCCGGGCAACGCCGCACCCGCCGGCGTCTTGGCGTCATAGAGGATGCGGTCGGCCGCGCCGCGGTACGCAGCGGCATCGGCGAGATCGGCGCGGGTGCGAACCGGGATCACCTTCCATAGCTCAACCCCGTGGCGGCGCAGCGCGGCGACGCGCTCGGGGCTTTCGGCACCGTGGAGCTGGAGCGCGGTCATCCCGGCGGCGATCACGCGCGCGACGAGCGTTTCGTCGGGATCGACCAGCACGGCGACCTTGCCCACCTGCGCGGGAGCTCGGGCGGCAAGCGAGGCGGCGGCGTCAGGCGCGACATGGCGCGGGCTGCTGGCGAAGAAGTTGAAGCCAAGATGGGACGCCCCGCCCGCGATCGCGGCGTCGAGCGTGTCTGGCGTGGACAGGCCACAGATCTTGGCGGTGGCCGGCATGGTCGCCGCTATAACGTTTCGTCAGGCGATGGCGAGGCTGCGGGCATGCCCGCGAGAGGGTGTGAACCGCCTACAGCGTCCCGGCGATCGCGCGCGCGGCGGCGTCTGGATCGTCGGCCTGGGTGATCGGTCGGCCGATGACCAGGATCGAGGCCCCGGCGTCGAGCGCCGCGCGCGGCGTCACGACGCGCTTCTGGTCCGCAACCGTGCCGTCCGCGGGTCGCACGCCGGGGACGACGAAGAAGCCGTACGGCCAACGCGCCTTGGCGGCGGCCACCTCTTCGCCCGAGCAGACGATGCCGTCGACGCCGGCCGTTTGCGCCAGCTCGGCGAGGCGCAGGACCTGGTCGTGCGCCGTCCCGCGCACGCCGGTCTGGACGAGGTCCTGCGCGTCGAGGCTGGTCAGCATGGTGACGGCGACCACCTTGGTCCCATGGGGCGCGGCGGCCTTGGCGTCCTCCAGCATCGCGCGGCCGCCGGCGGCGTGGACGGTGAAGATCGCGGGTTCCAGCGGCGCCAGCGCCTGGACCGCCTTGGCGACGGTGTTGGGGATGTCGTGCAGCTTGAGGTCGAGGAAGATCGGCAGGCCGAGGTCCGCCATCGTGCGGACGCCGTGTGCGCCGTGCGCGGCAAAGAACTCCAGGCCGAGCTTCAGCCCCCCGACATGACGCCGCACGCGCTTCGCGATCGCCTGCGCCCGGTCGAGATCGGGCGTGTCGAGCGCGACGAAGATGCGGCTGCTCATAGCTGGATGGTCGGCGGGGAAGCGGGCGGTGGCAGTATCAGCGGCTCGGGCGGCTGGGTGGCGAATCGCAGCGACTCCACCGTCCGCTCCGCGGTCAGCAGCCGCTGCCGCAGCCGCCAGCGCGCGGTGACGTGATAGGCCAGCATCGGCAGCAAACCGATCAGGAACGTGACCAGCAGCAGAAACGGCAGGTTCACCAGCGCGATCAGCCCGCCCCACAGATGCACCTCGACCGAGTACCAGTTGCCGAAGGAGAATACCGCCGCGAGGAACGCGAGCAGGCACCAGAACAGGTATTTGAGAAACTGCATGCGGACAGGAAGGTATCGCGTTCGATCGGGGAAGGCCAGCCCGGCGCCTACCCGATCTCCTGCCGCAGCGAGGCGATCAGCGCTTGGACGGCGCCGAGCCGCGGCTCCTCCTCGTCGAGGATGGCGAGGAACGCCTGGCGCTTGATCGCGGCGACACGGCCGGGGCGCAGGCGCCTGGGGCTGGTCGAGACGACGATGTCGATCAAGCGCTCGGCACCGTGCAGGCGGCCCCACAGATAGTCGTTCTCGCGATAGGCGCGGCTGAAGAACGCGCCGAAGCTGTTGAAGCGGATGCCCTTCAGCGTCGCTTCCGCCCCGCCAGCGCGGATTGAGCCAGCATCTTCCGGTGCGATGCGGTCGACCTTGATCGCGTCGAACTCGTCCAGTCCCTCGCCCTGCAACAGCGGCAGCGTCGCGACGTCGAACCAAGGGAAGCCCAGATAGGCGAGCAGCAGCGGCCGCCGCAGCGGGCGCGGCAGGGCGGCGAAGGCGGCCGCGAGTCGCGCATCGGTGTCTGCGTCCAGCCCGGGCAGACCGAGCGACGCGAACAGCGCATCCATCAGCCCGGGCCAGTCCGGCCGCGCGCGCAGCAGCGGCTTGAGCAAAGCGTGCGCGCCGCCCTGCTCGCGCTCACCATAGGCAGCGAGCGAGGCGTAGATCGCCTCGCGCACGGGGGCGAGCGCGGCGTCGTCGTCTGCCGCCTCCAGCTCGGCGAGCCGGCGCGCGAGCAGGCGCAGGCGACGGATGCGGAAACCCAGGTCGTAGCTGCGCAGGAACGCGACGTTGGCCTCCCAGTCGGCGCCGGGCAAGGGCAGACGGCTGCGCAGCCCAGCCGCGATCGCCTCCTCGCCGGCGCGGCCGTCGACCTCGGCGAGCAGCCGGGCGAGCAGGTCGACCACCCCGGTGACCTTGAGCTGGAGATAGGCGGCATGGGCGTAGCCGGCCGCCGCGGCGGCGCGCTCGTGCGCCTTGCGCCGCCAAGCCGTCAGCCGGGCCGCGGTCGGGCGGTCGAGGAACAGCGTCCGGCCGAACAGCGCCGTCACCTCGGCCTCCACCGTCGGACGGATCGCCGCGACGATGCCGAGCAGTCGCTCGGTACGCGCCGAGCGGGCGGCGAGCGCCTCCAGATTGTCGCGGATCGGCTGCTGGCGCGGCAGTTCGCTCAGCGCGCCGAGGATCGTCTGAAACCAGCCCGGCGGGCCGTCGCCGGCAGCGAGGCGAAAGTTCATGCCCGGTTTCGGATCGATATAGACGAAGCGGCGGTCGACCTGACGGCGGGCGGGGCGCTGGCGCAGCGCCTCGATGGCGGGCCGGAACGGCGCGTTGGCGAGCACCGAGCCGTCAATCAGCACGGCGCGCTCGGCGGCCTTGGCGGCGGACTGCCGCGGCAGGATTCGGGCCAGAAAAGCGCGGCGGCCGGGCCAGGCGACCCGCCGTCGTTTCAGCACCGCGTCCAGCTCGCCTACGCCGAAGGGCGGGAAGGCGCCGGGGAAGGAAGAGGTCGCGCGGGCGGCGAAGGCCAGCTCCGGCCGCGGCGCCAGCGTGTCGCGCGCCACCCCATCGTCGCCGAAGCCGATCACGACGCGATGCTCGGTCTCCACCACCTCGGGCGGCGAGTTGAGCCGGAGGCGCTCGGGATGGCCGCTGAAGTCGGTCACCGTCACGAACAGGTCGAGCGGCTGGCCGGCGGGCAGCAGTCGCGGGCCGCGCGGGGCCGCCGCCATCGCGTCCAGCGCATCGAGCAGGAGGCCGGTGAACGCCGGGCCATCGAACGGCGGCTCGAACCATTTGGAGCGGATCAGGTGCGAGAGCTTGGCGCGCACCTCGTCGCGCGTCGCCGGGTCGAGTTCCTGCAGCCTGTCCTTGCCGCGTCCGGCCAGCCAGGCGAGCGGGCGCGCCCACATCTTCGAAAATCGCGTCGACGGCGCCGCGCCGGGCGAGATCAGCTGTTCGACATCGGCAGACGTGAGCCACAGCTCGGTCAGCGGCTCCAGGCTCTGCCCGGTCGCGATCGCCTGCGCCAGGAAGATGCCGTTGATCCCGCCTGCCGAAGCGCCGGCGATGATGTCGGGCAGCACGCGGATGCGCGTCCCGCCCGCCTGCTCCATTTCGGCGAGCAGCGCGCGATAGACCGCGGCGGTGCCCGCCGGCGGCTCCGCGCTATCGTGGATCGCGCGGCTGGCGGCGGCGAGCCGCCACACCTCCTTGGTGATGCCGTGCATGTACACCGCCAGGCTGATGCCGCCGTAGCAGACCAGCGCGAGACGCAGCTCCTTCTCGCGCATCAGCCGTCGATCACGGCCCAGATCGGCAGATGGTCCGAGGCGCGCCGCGCCGTCGGCGACGCATGGACGCCGCAATCGACCACCCTGAGCCCGGGCGACGTCATGATGCGGTCGAGCCGGCCGACGGGGCGACTGGCGTGGAACGAGGGGCCGGTGGCGGCAATCCGATAGCAGCGCGCGAAGTCGCGCAGGCAGCCGGCGGCCTGGCTCCATTCGTTGAGGTCGCCCATCAGCACGGCCGGGCGCGGCTCCGGCGCGGCCTCGACATGCGCCATCACCGCCGCCGCCTGCCGGCGCCGCCACAGACCGGACAGGTCGAGGTGCATGCCGACCACGCGCAGCGGCGGCGCGCCATCGAACCGCACGTCCGCCGTCACCGCACCGCGCGGCTCCAGTGACGGCAGATGGATCGGCTGACACCATTCGACCGTCGCCGCCTTGCGCACCAGGATGGCGTTGCCGTGCCACCCCATCGAGGCGGCCCGCATGCCGAACGCGATCGCCTTCCAGTCACTGTGCTCGTCGAGCAGATGCGGCGGCAGGACACCCTCGCGCGCGCCGAAACGGCGGTCCGCTTCCTGCAGCGCGATCACGTCGGCGTCGATCTCGCGCAACACGTCGAGAATGCGCTCGGGCGAGCGGCGGCGATCCAGCCCCACCGCCTTGTGCATGTTGTAGCTGGCGACCTTGAACATCGTATCGGGGGCGTAACGCGGGCGCGGCGCGGGGGGTTGCACGGGAACGGCGCGGTGGCGGGGACGTTGGCCGAGGCGAGGAGAATGGCGATGAGCGATGCACGGGAAGACGCGGCCGAGCTGCCGGTGGGCGCGGTCGACGCGTCGGGCGAGCCGATCGAGGCGGCGGGCATCACCCCGCCCGAACAACCCGCGATGGTCGACGAAGATGGCGATGGCGAGATCAACGGCGATGGTGGCGGCACTGCCGATGACGACCTAGAGGTGCAGGGCGGCGAATGACGGTGCCGGTTGCAGGAATCGAACCCGCGACCTTCGGTTTACAAAACCGCTGCTCTACCAGCTGAGCTAAACCGGCGCGGCGCGTCCCATGCGCCAAGGCGCGGGCGAGGTCCAGACCGGCCTATGCCCGCCAGTCGCCCGACGTGCCGCCGCTCTTGGCGAGCAGGCCGACGCCGTGGATCGTCATGCCGCGGTCGAGCGCCTTCGCCATGTCGTAGATGGTGAGCAGCGCGACCGTCACGGCGGTCAGCGCCTCCATTTCGACGCCCGTCTTGCCGTCCGTGGCGCAGGTGGCGGTGGCGGTGATCGCGCTTTCGCCAAGCGTAAGGTCAAGACTGACGCGGGTGAGCGGCAGCGGATGGCAGAGCGGGATCAACTCGCTGGTGCGCTTGGCGGCCATGATCCCGGCGATGCGGGCGACGGCGAGCACGTCGCCCTTCTTGGCCGCGCCGTCGCGCACCGCGGCGAGCGCCTCAGTGGACAGGGTGATGCGGCCGGTCGCGGTCGCCTCGCGCGCGGTGACGGGCTTCGCGGCGACGTCGACCATGCGGGCGGCGCCATGCGCATCGAGGTGGGTAAGATCAGCCATGCAGCAGCGTCCGTGTGGCGTTCTCGACATCATCCTGCCGCATGAGCGACTCGCCGACGAGGAAGGTGCGGATGCCATGCGCGGCGGCGGCCTGCAGATCGGCGTGCGTGGCGATGCCGCTTTCCGAGACGATCGTGTAGCCGGCCGGCACGCGTGCGGCGAGCGCCCAGGCGCGGGCGGGATCGGTGACGAAGGTGCGCAGGTCGCGGTTGTTGACGCCGAGCAGGCGCGAGCGGAGGCGCAGCGCGCGGTCCAGCTCGGCCGCGTCATGGACCTCGACGAGCACGTCCATGCCGGCCTCCAGCGCCGCCGCCTCGATCTCGGCGAGCGCTGCGTCGTCCAGCGCAGCGACGATCAGGAGGATGGCGTCGGCGCCCCAGGCCCGCGCCTCGGCCACCTGCCAGGGATCGACCATGAAGTCCTTGCGCAGCACGGGGAGCCCTACTGCCGCGCGCGCCTCGGCCAGGTCCGCCAGGCTGCCCTGGAAGAATGGTTCGTCGGTCAGCACCGACAGGCAGGCTGCGCCGCCGGCGGCATAGGCGCGGGCGTGGTCGGCGGGCGCGAAATCGGCGCGGATCAGGCCCTTGGACGGGCTAGCCTTTTTTACCTCCGCGATCAGCGCGAAGCCCTGCGCGACCGTTGCCCGGAGCGCGGCGTGGAAGCCGCGGGGCGTATCGGGCGGGGCGGGCAGGTCCATGACCTTGCGCCGCGCGACCTCGGCCCGGGTGGCCGCGAGGATCTCGGCGAGACGATCGCTCACGCCCAGGCGATCCAGCGGTCGAGCAGGTCGGCGGCGGCGCCGGTATCGATCGCCCCGGCGGCGTGCGCCACGCCCGCGCGGAGGTCGCCCGCCGCGTCGTCGAGTACCAGCGCGGCGGCGGCGTTGAGCAGCACGGCGTCCCGATACGCGCCCGGTTCGCCCGCGAGCAGGCGGCGCAGCGCGAGCGCGTTGAAGGCGGGATCGCCGCCCCGCAGGGCGCTCAGCGGATGCCGCGGCAGGCCCGCGTCTTCGGGCGCGATCCGCTCGGGCAGATCGACGCAGCCGACCGCCAGCACCCGGCTGGGGCCGGCGGTGGAGAGCTCGTCCAGCCCCTCCTCGCCCGAGACGACCAGCGCCGCCTCGGTGCCGAGCGCCGCCAGCGCCTCGGCGAAGACGGGCGCGTAATCGGGCCGGGCGATGCCGAGCAGCTGGCGCGTGACATGCGCCGGATTGGCGAGCGGCCCCATCAGGTTGAAGATGGTGCGCCGGCCCAGCCGCTGCCGGATCGGCTGGATGCGCCGCATCGCGGGATGGTGGTTGGCGGCGAACAGGAAGCAGATGCCGAGTTCGTGCAGCGTCTCCTCGGCGAGCGCGCCGGCGCGCGCCATGTCGAGGCCGAGCGCCTCCAGCGTATCGGCGGCGCCCGCCTTGGACGAGGCGGCACGGTTGCCGTGCTTGGCGACCGGCACGCCCGCGGCGGCGACGACCAGCGCGACGGCGGTGGAGACGTTGAGCGTGTGGTGGCCGTCGCCGCCGGTGCCGCAGACGTCGATCGCGCCCGGCGGTGCGGCGATCGGGAGCAGCCGCTGGCGCAACGCGCGCGCCGCCTCGGCGATCTCGATCGACGTCTCACCGCGTTCGGTGAGCCCGATGAGGAAGGTGGCGATCGCGTCTTCGGTGGCGCGACCGTCGAGGATGTCGGCGAACGCCGCCGCGGCGGTCTCGCGCGAGAGGGGCGAGGCGGTGCCGGGGAGGGCGGTGAGGGTCGTCACGTGATCCTCCCCGCTCGCGGTGAGCGGAACCAAGGCGCGAAGCGGCATGCTGGAGGGGGTGGTGAGCTGAGGGGAGGGCACTTGACGAAGCCCCCTCCACTACTCGCCTGCGGCGAGCCGTCCCCCTCCCCGTAAACGGGGAGGATCACGCGAATGCCCCTACTGTTACGCTCGCCAGCTGCAGGAAGTTGGCGAGCAGGGCGTGGCCATGCTCGGTGGCGATGCTTTCCGGGTGGAACTGCACGCCGTGGATCGGCAGCGTGGCGTGGCGGAAGCCCATCACCGTCCCGTCCTCGGCGCGGGCATTGACCACCAGCGCCGCGGGCACGGCGTTGACGATCAGCGAATGGTAGCGCGTCGCGGCGAAGGGCGAGGGCAGGCCCTCGAACAGTCCGGTGCCGTCGTGGAGCACGGGCGAGGTCTTGCCGTGCATCAGCCCGCCGCGCTCGACGCGGCCGCCGAAATGCTGGCCGATCGCCTGATGGCCGAGGCACACGCCGAGCAGCGGCCGGCAGGCGTCGGCGCAGGCGGCGACGAGATCGAGCGTGACGCCGGCGTCGTCGGGCGTCCTGGGCCCCGGCGAGATCAGGAAGGCCTCCGCGCCGGACGACAACGCCTGGCCCGCCGAGATGGCGTCGTTGCGCACCACCTCTACCGCCGCGCCCAGTTCCTGGAGGTAATGCACCAGGTTCCAGGTGAAGCTGTCGTAATTGTCGATGACGAGGATCATGGCCGCGCCTTACGGGGTCGGCCCGCCGCCGTCACCCCGGCTCAAGGCCGGGATGACGGGCGACGGTGACTCGCGTAAAGGCCGGCCATGCCTATCGCCGCGTGGGTTTGGCTGGCGAGCATCGCCGCTTTCGTCCTCTGGCTGCTGTGGCGGCGGCGCCCGCCCGGGCGGGCGCTGACACCGGGCGAACTGGCGGCGGCGCGGGGCGTGTTCGGCGAGGCGATCGCCTGGGATCGGGTGCGCATCCACGCCCGGCCGTTCACGCCGTTTCAGCCTCGGGGCATGGCGGTAACCCCGCTCGGCGCGGTCCATCTCCGGCGCGGCGATTGCCTCGACGACTTCGCCGCCGACTGGCGCAGCATGGCATGGCTGATCCACGAGCTGACGCATGTCTGGCAGCACCAGACCGGCGTGCCCGTGATCCTGCGCGGGCTGTGGGAGCGCACCTATCGCTACGGCGCGCTCGATCCGGCGCGGCCCCTCCGGCGCTACGGCATCGAGCAGCAGGCGGCCATCGTCGAGGACTGGTTTCGGTGCTCGCAGGGCCAGTCGCCCTGGCGCGGAAGCGGTGCGGAGAGCGACTATCGCGCGGTGATCCCGTTCCTGCCGGGTTAAGCGGAGCGAAGGCAAAGCCGGCGCGTTATCCTGCCGAACAAGGAGTCGCCCATGCTGCGCATCGCGCTCGCCGCCACGTTGGTCCTCGCCCCCTCGCTTGCCGCGGCGCAGACGGGGACTCCGCCCAAGCGCATCCGCAGCCTGGAGATCATGAAGGGACAGAAATGTCCCGTCGCAGGGCGCGACGAGGTGGTCGTCTGCCGGACGATCGCCGAGCCGTACCGCATTCCGGCGGCGCTGCGCGACGAGGGCGCCGCCGCCGCTCCGCAGAACCAGAGCTGGGTCAATCGCGCCGCGACCGTCGATCAGGTCAGCCGGGAGGCGGGTGGTTTGCCGAATACGTGCTCCGTCGTAGGCACCGGCGGCCAGACCGGATGCGCGCAGCAGGCGGCGAGCCAGTGGGCGGCGGACCGCCGCGCGCGGAACGCCGCTGCACGCGCTTCGACCGACACCGGCTCGGATTCGGCGACCGGCAGCGCGTCGGTCAGCGGCAGCGACGCCGGCGGGAACACGCCGCAATAGCGTTTTCCCGCCCGACGCTGGGCTATTGTCCCCAGCCGGGCTCGCCCGCCCGCGCCACGGCGTCGCGGGCGGCGGCGAGCATCGCGCCGGACTTCGCCTCACATTCGCGCTGCTCGGCCTCGGGCACGCTGTCGGCGACGATGCCGGCCCCGGCCTGGACGTGGATGGTCCCGTCCTTCACCACGGCGGTGCGCAGCACGATGCAGCTGTCCATCGATCCGTCCGGCGAGAAATAGCCGAC
>NZ_CAXUEK010000090.1:0-9747 GCF_964250165.1 uncultured Sphingomonas sp.
TCCTGCATCGCTTCGCTGCCGCAGGCGCGGCCGTCCGCTATCGCGCCATTCACGCACGGACGGTCGGCGATATCGTCGCGCTGGACATCGCACTCCCGCGCAATGCACGCGATTGGCTGGAAGTGCTTCCGCCCGAGATCGAGGCGGGCATAGTCCACAAACTCTATTACGGGCACTTCTTCTGCCACGTCTTCCACCAGGATTACATCGTCGCCAAAGGCGTCGATCCGATCGCGCTGGAGCACGCCATGTGGAAATTACTCGACGCACGGGGCGCCGAGTATCCAGCCGAGCACAATGTCGGCCATCTCTACAAGGCGAAACCCGAGCTTGTCGCTTTCTATCGCACGCTCGATCCGCGCAATCAGCTTAACCCCGGTATCGGCCAGGCAACCAAGCAGCGCGACTGGCGCGAAGGTTAGGAATACTACGGCATTTGGGTTCGTTGCGCCTCAACCGCGGTCGAAGAAATCGACGTGACCGGTGGACAGTTCGTAATAGGCGCCGACGACCTTGAGCTTCCCCGCGGCCTGCGGCGCCAGCATGATCGGATCGGATTCCTTGCGCAGCGTGCCGACGACGCGCCGGACGTTCTCCTTGACCGCGTTCGTCACCGGATCGCCGGGTCGACCGCGGCTCTGCAGCACGGCCGGGATGATCGGCTCGATCATGTTGCCGATCGCACCGGGAAAGCGGGCGTTCTTCTCGACTACCGACATCGCCGCCTTCACGGCGCCGCAGGATTCATGGCCCATCACGACGACCAGCGGCACGCCCAGTTCGGCCACGGCGTATTCGATCGAACCCATCGCCACCGTGTCGACCGTGTTGCCGGCATTGCGGATGATGAACAGCTCGCCAAGGCCGCGGCCGAACAGCAGCTCGGGCGGCACGCGGCTGTCGGAACAGGACACATAGGCGCAGAACGGGGCCTGGCCTGCCGCGAGTTCGAGCCGACGCTTTGCGCTGATGTCGTTACCGGTCGACGCGCCGCGCAGAAACGCCGCGTTGCCGGCCTCCAGCAGCGCCAATGCGGCTTCCGGCGTCGATGCGGCGCGCGCCATCGGCTTTGCCGTAGGATCGGCGGCGTAGGCAGGCGCGCCGCTGCCCGCGAACAACGCTGTCGCCGTGAAGCCAGTGCCGGCGAGCATCGTTCTGCGAGACACCGCTTTCATCATCACAC
The DNA here is from genome assembly GCF_964250165.1 of uncultured Sphingomonas sp. Lineage (GTDB taxonomy): Bacteria > Pseudomonadota > Alphaproteobacteria > Sphingomonadales > Sphingomonadaceae > Sphingomonas. Next base: position 1,184 of record NZ_CAXUEK010000090.1, read on the forward strand.
ATCCCTTTTCAGGCGAATTTGCCGGTTCGTTCATAGCAAGTCGGTCATCACCCCGCCAGACGATATCCCGCATATCTGTTGTCATTCGGCGAAATATTATGTAGTTTTTGACAGTCATCGACCACGTCAGTCGTCGTGGGAGCACTGGCGACGGCGGGATATAATGAACGCACTGACATTTGCGAAATCCCGTTTGATCGTAAGGTCTCGTATCGCTGCCGAAAGGCCGCTGTCGGGCAGTCGCATTCTGATCCCGACATGCATTGCGTTGCTGGTGGTTGCTGCCTCCCCGGCACAGGCCGAGGACGAGGACGCACAAGTCTGGACTTCGCTGACCGTCAGCAAGTCGGTAACTCCCAAGGTCGACGCCACGCTAGAAGTGCATGGCCGCTTTACCGACGATGTCTCGCGCTTCGGGCAGCTCCTGATCCGGCCCAGCTTGACCTACAAGCTCGCGCACGGCTGGTCGTTGACCGGCGGCTATGCCTTTATCCGGACGCGCTTCGCAGGCGCGGCGCCGCATGAAGAGCACAGGCTCTGGGAGCAGGTCGGATATACGTTCGTGCAGAACAAGAAGACCGCCCTGAGCGTCGGCGGCAGGACTCGTATCGAACAGCGTTTCCGCGTCGGCGGAGATCAGGTGGGATGGCGGCTGCGGCAGCAGTTTCGCGCGCAGCTGCCGTTGACGGCTACGGGATCGCTGCGTGCCGTGCTCTGGAACGAGACCTTCGTCCAGTTGAACGACACGGACTGGGGCGCGCGCTCCGGCGTCGATCAGACCCGCACGTTCGTCGGCGTCGGCTTGCCGGTCGGTTCTCGCATCACGGTCGAACCCGGCTATCTCAACCAGATCGTCTACCGTCCCGGTCCGAACCGCATGAACCATATCGCCGCGCTCAACATCTTCGCGCGGTTCTGAATCGCGCAACCGTCTGCTTGCTGCGACTCAGTGCGGACAGCACTTCGCCGGGGCAGGCGCCGTCGCGGAGGGGCTCGTCCCCTTGCGTCCGCGCATGGCGTAGGGCGCCATCATCGCGAAGGCTTCGGGGATGTTGATCGGCGTCGGGTCGCCGCCGAAGCGCCGGTAGAAATAGAGGACGTTGGTGACAATGCGCTCGGCGCCGCCCCAATCGTCGAACTCGCCGAGCGATATGTCCTGGATCGCCTCGTGCAGTTCCATGCCGGCATCGAAGCGCGCACGCGCCTCGCGCTCGACATGCTCCAGATACTGCTTGACCTTCATCACGCCTGTCTTGTCGGTGACCGGACCATGTCCAGGGACGATCATGTCGACGTCCATCGCGAGCAGTTCGTCCAGCGCGGCCAGCCAGTTCTCGTGCGGCCCGGACCAGATGATCGGCGTGTTGGTCAGGAACACGATGTCGCCGGTGAACACCATCCGGTCGCTCGGCACATGGACGAGGATGTCGCCGCCGGTGTGCGCCGGTCCCACTTCGATCAGATGGACGTCCTTGTCGCCCACCTTCAGATCGCGCCGGCCGGTGAAGGTATCGTTGGGCAGCACGTGTTCGACATCGTCAAAGTCGAACGGCGGACCCAGCAGGTTGAACAGGAAATCGCCGACGACGCCTTCGGGCCGGTTGTCGAACAGGCGGCGCATCAGCTGCGGGGTCAGTTCGGCCATGCCCTGCTTGCAGGCGTCCGAGGCGATGATGCGCGCATGCTCCATCAAGCGGTTGCCGAACGTGTGATCGGCATCGCGGTGGGTGTTGACGAGCGTCGCGATGTCGCGCGCGCTGAGTCCGGTCGCATCGCGGTAGGCGGCGAGCATCTTCACGGTGAGCTTCTCGTCGCGAAGCGTGTCGATCAGCAGCGATTCCTCATGATCGGTGATGAGGCCGGAATTGCTCCACCCCCAGCCAAACCCCTGATTGCAATCCTGCATGTACGCGTAGAGCCCGTTGCCGAGATCCTGGACGCCATCGCGATATCCCGACATCCTTCAATCCCTCCGGCGCGACTGCGTTCGGTCCTAATACCCGCCGCTCGGGCTAGGATGGAGCCGGCGCGGCGCACAGCGCAAAAGGCGGACGGTCGTCCCGTCGCGGTCGCACGGGCATGGACGCGCAAAGCGTCCGACGGTCGGGACGGGCGTCCGCGAAAAGGCCGACACGCCGTTCCGTTCGCGTCCTCGAACCGCATCGGCTGGGTTACACCATAGGCTGCGAAATCGCTGCGAGCGCCACCACGCGTCCCGGCATGCGCGTCAGCGAAGCGGAAGGCCAACCGATGAAACTCGTGACGTTTCAGGATATGCGGGAAGAGCGCCTGGGCGCTCTCGTCGGAGATGGGGTGCTCGACCTGGTCGATGCCGCGGCCGCGCGGGGCGAGACGATCGCCCCCTCGCTGCAGGCCTTGATCGAGGGGGGCGCGTCGATGTGGAACCTTGCACGCGACATCATCGCCACTCGCCCCGAAACGGCGGTCAGGCACGACGTCGCCCTGCTCGCCCCTCTGCCGCGCCCCGTTCGGCTGCGCGATGCAAGCCTGTTTCTGGACCATATGGAAGCCGCCTTGCAGAAGGTCGGGCGGACGATGAGCCCGCGCTTCCGGGAGCAGGTGATCTACTACAATGCCGATCATGTGCATGTCTTCGGCCCCGACGCCGATATTCCCTGGCCACGTCTTTCGGAATGGCGGGACTACGAACTCGAATGGGCCTGCGTGATCGGCAAGCCCGGCGTCAACATCGCAGCGGAGGACGCGCGCGATCACATCTTCGGCTACACGCTCTTCAACGACTGGTCGGCGCGCGACCTGCAATTCCCGTTCATGGAAGCCGGGCTCGGGCCGGGTGCGGGCAAGGATTTCGCCAACAGCCTCGGGCCCTGCATCGTGACCACCGATGAGGTTCCCGATCCCTATGCGCTGCAGATGATTGCGCGCGTGAACGGCGAGACCTGGTCGCGCGGGACCACGGGGAGCATGCACCATCGGTTCGAGGATGCGATCGTGCAGTTGAGCCGCGACCGGCCGCTCGTCGCCGGCGAGATCATCGGGTCGGGCACGGTGCTGAGCGGCTGCGGGCTCGAACTCGATCGCCGCCTCGCGCTGGGCGATGTCGTCGAACTGGAACTGGAGCGTGTCGGCATCCTCAGGAACAGGGTAGTCGCGGCCTGAGGCGCCGCCGCGAAGCGTCTCCTTTCGATGCAGCCCGGCGCGCCGATCGGCGCTGTTTCGCGGTCGAATTGGTGGACAATGCCGGTCGATCGCGGTACGCCTTCGTTAAGGCCCGTTCCAGAGGCCGAAGGCGACCGCCCGGCCCCGCCGACGGAAGTACAAGGCTTCCCACGCAGTGAACGGTGACTTGCCTTATTGGAGAGCAGGTCTGTGAACATCGCATTCAGCGCCTTGATCGCCCCACTCGCTCCGACTCCGGCGCTGGCGCGGTCGAAGTGCGAAACGATCGCGCGTCTCGAGGAAAGCGCCTTGCGCTTGTTCTCGAAGCACGGCTTCGAAGGAACGTCGCTGCGCGATATCGCGAGCGACGCCGCAGTCCCCTTGAGCACGATCGATCGTTATTTCGGTTCGAAGCTCGATCTCCTCAACGAACTCAAGTCTTCGATCTGGAAGCAGGTCAATGCGGAGCGGGAAGCGCTTCTCAAACAGCCGATCGAGATCGAGAATGGCATGCCGACGCTGCGCGCGGTGCTGCATGCCTTTGTCTATCCGATCGTGAAGCGCAGCATCGGTGAGGAACGCTCGACCTTGTCCTTGCGGCTCCTGCGCGAATGTGTCGCGCTCGACGTCCACAGTGGATCGACCAATGCGCCAGAGTGGATCGCGAAAGTCGCCAACCGATGGATCGCAGCGATCGTCACGGCGGAGCCTAGCCTGTCGCGCGAACGTGCCGTCTGGGTCTTCTCGTTCGTCGTGATGACCGCCTTTTCGGAACAGATGCAATATGGCTGGTACGATCGACTATTGCCGTCGAACAGCGCGCTATCCACGGATGATCTGACGCGCATGATCGTCGATTTCTGCCACGCCGGAATCGGTGCCGTTTCGAAGAGCTGAATGCCTGCCGGTCGACGCTTCCCACATGATGTCGGGAATGGCCGCCGCGAGAGTTAGATCGGCGCCAGAATAAACCGTCATCGCACGATGTGGACGGCCGTCCGCAACCTCGCCTTGAGCCGCTCGACCTTCGGCCTACGCTGCCCTCGACGACGGCGGACTTCCATCCGGACTGCGCCACATCGGGTTCGGGGGGCAAGACGGTGAACGGATCGCAACCGAAGCGGGTGATCGACACGCATGTTCACCTCTGGCGCTATGCGTCGCCGTGGATGGCGTGGCTCGCGGATCGTCCGCCCAGCTGGGACATCATCCGTCGCGATTTCGCTTGGGCGGACCTGCGCCGCGAACTCGACGCCGCCCATGTCGCCGAGGTGATCCTCATGCAGGCTTGCACGACGCCGGAAGAAACGGTGATGCTGCTGGAGATTGCCGAGCAACAACCGAGCGTGCTCGGTGTCGTCGGCTGGGCGACCTTGCGCTCGCCCGCCGCCACCGAACGGCAGCTGGAGGATTTCGACGGCAAGCTCGTCGGCCTGCGCAACAACCATCTCTGGGCCCCCGACGGCGATATCATCGGACGCGAGCAATGCCTGGCATCGGTGCGGCTGCTGTCCGCGCGCGGCCTTCCGCTCGATCTGCACTTCCCCGACTATACCAGCCTGCCGCTGGCGCTGCGCCTCGTCGAGCAGGTGCCCGACGTGCGGCTCGTGATCGATCATCTCGGCAAGCCCGATCTCGGCAAGCCGGCGACGTTCGCGAGCTGGTCGGAGGCGATCGCGCCGCTCAGCCGGCATCCCGACGTGTTCCTGAAATATTCGGGCTGGGCGACGTTCACGGGCCGGACCGAGCCGTCGGACGTCCAACGGTATATCGACCGCGCGATCGAACTGTTCGGGACCGAGCGCATCATCTTCGCCAGCAACTGGCCGGTCGCGCTCGTCGCCGGCAGCTACCGCGATACCTATGATGCGACGCTTTCGACCCTCGCCGGGTTGAGTGCCGTCGATCTCGACAACATCATGTATGGCTCGGCCAGACGCTGTTACCTCAACCGTCAGTGACGCGGTGCCTGCGCGTCGATGAGAACGCAGGCGAGCACGGCGGGCTGATCGCTTTCCACGCGCCATCGAACGTCACGACGCGAAAGATCGCACCGCCGGGGGGCGGCTCGTGCAGGAAGGTGCGGCCTTCGTTGAGGTCGGCCGGGCCGCCGAGATTGGCGGGCGTTTCAAGATTGACCCAGAGGTCGAACGCGCCTTCCTGAGGTACGACCTTGTCGATGACGACATCCGAGTGGCCGTCGGCGGCGTTTGCCATGACATATTTCGTGGCCATCCGGTCTCTCCCGTTTCTCGATAGCCCAGTGTCGCTCGCTGTTGACGAGCGTCATCGCCGCGACGTGGACGAGCGTCCCGACGCCGTGCAGGCGGAGCGGCCACGCGGAACAGTTGTCCACCGATCCGGAGTGCCGAGCCTTGCTCGTCACGGTCTTGCAACGCACAATCGCGTTGCCTTTCAGGCCTCCTCTCCGAGAAACTCGTCGGGCCGGTTCGTACGAACCGGCCCGTTTTTCGCGTCGCCGGTTGGCGGTTGGATGCGCAGTCATGGAACGGGTTCGATCAGGTCGCGCGCACCCGCACCACCGCGTCGATCGCGGTCACGCCGCGTTGCCGTACGACCAGCGGATTGACCTCGGCCTCGACCACCCGCTCCCCTGCCCGCGACAAGGCGACGATCGCATCGGCGAGCCCGTCCAGATCGCCCCGCGGGCGCCCCCGATAGCCGTTCAGGGCGGCAAGCAGGCGCACCTCGCCGATCATCGTCCAGGCTTGATCGCGCGTGACCGGCGCCAGCCGCAGCGCGCGGTCCTGCAACAGCTCCGCCTGCACGCCGCCGGCCGCGAGCAGGATGATCGGCCCGGCATCCGCGTCCCGCCGGAAGCCGATGAGAACCTCCCCTACCCCGTCCGTCATCGCCTGGACGAGCAGCCGGGATGACAGCGCGCCGATCCGTTCAGCGGCGTCTCGAAAGGCGGCATCGTCCGCAACGCCGAGGATGACGCCCCCCAGATCGCTTTTATGCAGAACCGCGTCGGAGAGCAGCTTGACGGCCACGGGATAGCCGATCGGCGACGACTTGGCACTTGACGCGACGACGGCGTGACGCGCCGGCGGGATGCCGAGCTCGGTCAAAAGCGCATAGCCTTCCGCCTCGTCGAGTTGACGTTGCTCGCCACCGCCTGGCGGCGGCGGCGGCAAGGCTCTGGGTGGACGACGCGCGAACGCGGCGGCGATCGCATCGGCGCAAGTCTCAGGCGAGCGAAAGCTAGGCACGCCACCGAACGCGAGCGCGGCAAGCGCCTGGGGGGCATCGGGCGCGACGAACGCGACAAGCGGACGCGCGGCGCTCGCGGCTTCGACGATGGCGGGGACGAGAAGGTGCGGTTGAAAGCGCGCCGAGGAGCCCGCGACGGCGATCACCAGATCGAACTCCGGCGCGGTCAGCAGCGTTTCCAACGCGGCCGCCATCACCGCGGGCCTGGTGCCCGCGAGGGTCAGGTCGACGATCGTTCCGGGCGCCGCGGCCACCCCTCGCGCGGCGAGCGCCTCGCGGGTCGCTGCCGACGGCGCGGCGATCCGCACGCCCCGCACCCCGAGTTGATCGACCACCATCGCCGCCCCGCCACCCGTCGTCGTGACGACCGCAACTCGCGGTGGTCGGGCGCAGGCTTGCGGCATGGGCAGGCGGGCAAGCAGCGGCGGGCATTCCACCAGCGCGTCGATCGTCTCCACCCGGGCGATGCCCAGATCCTTCAGAAAGGCGTCGGCGACGACGTCTTCGCCCGAGATCGCGCCCGTGTGGGACTGCGACAGCTCGGCGCCCTGCGCGGACCGGCCGAGCTTGTACGCGACGATCGGCCTGCCGCGCCGCGCCGCTTCGAGCGCGAAACGGTGGAGCGATCGGCCGTGCCGAATACTCTCCAGAAACAGCGCATAGGACGTCACCAGCGGATCATCGAGCGTCGTTTCGCACACCTCACCCAGCGACAGATCGAGTTCGGCGCCGAGCGAGACGAACCCGGCAAAGCCGACGCCGCGCGCTTTGCCGCGCGACGATATCGCGCCGATCATGCTCCCCGAATGCGAGGCGACGAACAGGCCGCCCCGCGGCAAGTCTTCGGCGAAGGCCGCATTGGCGGTGAGCGTCAGGCCCGATGCGACATTCACGATGCCGATGCTGTTCGGCCCCAGCAGGCGGGTGTTGCCCCCGGCAAGAATCTGCTGCAGCGCCTGCTCACGCGCCAGACCCGCCCGGCCTTCTTCGCCATAGCCCCCGGCCAGGATGGTGGCGACCGGCACGCCGCGCTCGGCGCACGATGCCAGCGCAGCCGCGACATCATCGGTAGGTGCCAGGATGAAGACGTGGTCAGGCGTTTCGGGCAAGGCTTCGAGCGACGGCCAGGCGCGCTCACCCAGGACGGTCGGACGACGCGGATTGATCGGGTAGATGGTGCCGGCAAAGCCGCTGCGGCGGAGAAAGGCCAGAGGTCGCGCGGTCGTCTTGGCGGGATCGTCGGAGGCGCCGAGCAGCGCGACGCTGCGGGGACGAAGAAGGCCGTCGGCGAGCGTCATCAGGCGGCCCGCTGATCGAATTTGCGCCCGAAGACCTCCTCGGCGATGCGGTTCTTCAACACCTCCGTCGAGCCGCCCGCGACCATCCAGCCACGCGTTCGGCGGAAGCAATATTCGACCAGGCTCTCCTGACTGTATCCGAGCGCGCCCATCGCCTGAACGGCAAGGTTCGCGGCGTCGAAGCCGGCCCGGTTGCACATCAGCTTGGCGGCCGCCGTATCGTAAGCGGACGGCAGGCCCTCGGCGGACGCGGCGCGATAGAGCAGCAGCTGGGCCGCATCCATGTTGACGGCGGCTTCGGCGAACTGCCACTGCAGGCCCTGAAACTCAGCGAGCGGCCGGCCGAACTGGCGACGCTCCAGCACATGCTTCCTGGCAACCTCGAACGCATGGCGGCCGACCGCAAGCGAGCGGGCCGCGTTGCCGATGCGCTCGACGTTGAAGCCGGCGATCTGGCGCTTGAACCCGCCCTCCCCGAGCAGCAGGTTGCGCCCGGGAATGACGCAATCCTCGAAATAGAGCTGGCACCACTGTTCGCCGCTCATGAAGGAGGAGGGCTTCCCGACGGTCAGGCCCGGCGCATCCCGGTCGACGAGCACGGAGCCGATGCCTTGCGTGCCCGGACCGAAGCGCACGTACACCAGGTACACGCTCGCGTCCGCACTATGGGTCGAGAAGACCTTGCTGCCGTTGAGCACGATCCGCTCGTCCTCGATCCGGGCGCTGGTCTGCAATTCGGTCACCGCCGAGCCGGCACCCGGCTCGCTCATGCAGAGCCCGATCAGCGTGTCGCCCGCCAACAGCCCCGGCAGGTAGCGCGCCTTCTGTTCCTGATCGGCGTAGTGGACGAAGGTGCGGATCGGTCCGAAGTTTCCCGCCTGCACGACATCC
>NZ_CAXUEK010000091.1:0-9153 GCF_964250165.1 uncultured Sphingomonas sp.
GCGACCGGATCTGAAGGTGCTGTTCATAACCGGCTACGCGGAGAATGCAGCGGTCGGCAACGGGCATCTCGAGCCTGGCATGGAACTACTGACCAAGCCGTTCTCGCTTGATGATCTCACTCGCAAGGTGAGAGATATTCTGGGCAGCTCGGGGCGACGGTAAGCGGCCGAACGTGCATCGTGACCACGTGGCCGAACGCGACAGTCGAAGGCCCACTTTTCGCCTCGGTGCGACATTTCGGCCGCTCAGCCTGAGCATCGCATTGGCCGAAACCGACCGTAGATCGACATTAACGAGTGTCCGCTTCTGGGCAGGGGCGAAGTGGCCCTGAGCGACTGCTTGTGGGTCACCGTGCGCGTTTTGGACTTCACGTGACGGTCCATGACTTTCGGCTTCTTCGATACCGGTGGTAAGCTAGGCTCTCCCGTGCGCGATCGCAGCTTGTGATTCAGCTGAATTTCCACCTCTTACAAACTTGGTGAATGCCTCCGAATGTTGGCGGCGGAGTTCCGCTAGTTTGCGGCGCATCTCGGGAATGTCGGACGTAGGATCGCACGCAGTCGTGCGCAGTATCTCCAGTTCAGTTCGTGTAAGATAATTCACGCGATACCTGTCGCCCGCATCCAAGCCTTTTGAGCAACCGACCGTCGCACCGGCGATGGCTGACAGGATCGCGGTAATGAGCCCGCTTATCTGTGAGTAGGTGCCAAATATCGCCGCACCGGAGATCACTGTCGCGGCCGAGCTACAGACAACGGAGAGCCAAATCCCGCTGTTGTGAAGCGCTCCCCATGACTTCGTGCCCTTGTTCACGTCTGTCAGGAATCGGTCAATTTCAGTTCTGAGGCTTGCTCGGACCGCTTCCCCTTGGTCAGTCATGCCGCATTCCTTCGGATCTTCTCGCTCGAGCCCACAGTCATCGGCGCGCTCTGAATTATATCGAAATTCGCTGATGTTTGCACTGGCCCATGCGCAACGAAAAGTTTGGGACAATTCAAGTCGATCTGACCAGCCTTCGAAATCGCCGAAGCGATCGGTTCCATCAAATGAACGAATGGCAGGTTTTGGGACGCGACGATGGCGGCCTGAATGTCGGATTGTGGGTCATGCTCGTTATCGAAGACGCCGACCGGCTCTGGCGGGCAGCGGGCGGATCAGTCTTGCAGGAAGCGCGCGAACGCATCCCGCCAATCGGGATGCCACCGCGACAAGGCCGGCGGTTCTCGATCAGATCCCCGGCAGTCCAGGCGATGCGCTTCGCGTCTTGTTCGGGCGTGGTCTCGTTGTCCGGGTACAGGATGTAGAAGTCGCCGCGGGCGAGCCGCTCCATCATCAGCGCCACCACCTGTTCCGGCGTCCACGCCCCAGCGGGCTTCTCGGGCAGGTGACGTGCGGTCATGCCGGTCCAGGTGAAGCCGGGGACGAGCAGGTGCGCGCTGACCCGGTCGCCGGTGCGTTCGCGCAAGCTGTGGGCGAGCCCTTCGGTCAGCGACTTCACGCCCGCCTTGCTGACGTTGTAGGCGGTGTTGCCGGGCGGTTGGGTGATGCCCTGCTTGGAGCCGGTGTTGACGACCAGCGCGGGCGCGTCGCGATCGATCATCGCGGGGACGAACGCCTGCACGCCGTTGAGGACGCCGAAGAGGTTGACGGCGAGCACCTCGTCCCACCCCGCCGGATCGGCGAACACGTCGCCGCCCGCGCCGACGCCGGCCTTGTTCATCAGCACCGACACCGGGCCCTGACGCTCCGCCACTTTCCGCGCCAGCTCGGCCATGGCGGCGCGGTCCGCGACATCGACAGGCAGCGCGGCGGCGTCGATCGAGGCGGCGGCACCGTCCAACGCCACGCCCGGTCGATCGACGAGGACGACGCGCATCCCTGCGCGGGCGAAGGCGCTCGCCGCCGCCAGCCCGATGCCGCCTGCGGCACCGGTCACGACCGCGAGGTTGCCGGTCGATACCGCGTCGAAAGACGGCGCGCTCACCGGTCGATGTTCGTCATCGTCGCCGCGGGGTAGCGCGTGCCCTCCGCGGCACCGGGTGGCAGCACCGCGTCGATGCGGGCGAGGTCGGCATCGGTCAGCGTGACGTCGAGCGCGCCGAGATTGTCCTGGAGGTACTTGCGCCGCTTGGTGCCGGGGATCGGCACGATGTCCTCACCCTGGGCCAGCACCCAGGCGAGCGCCAGTTGGGCGGATGTGCAGCCCTTGTCGCTCGCCATCGCGCCGACGGCGGCGGCGAGGTCGAGGTTCTTGCGGAACGCTTCGCCCTGGAAGCGGGGATGGTTGCGGCGGCTATCGCCTTCGTCGAGGTCGTCGGGCGACTTGAACTGGCCAGTGAGGAAGCCGCGGCCAAGCGGGCTGTAGGGCACGAAGCCGATGCCGAGCTCGCGGCAGATGGGCAGTATCTCGGCCTCCACGTCGCGGCTCCACAGCGAATATTCGGTCTGGAGCGCCGTGATGGGGTGTACGGCATGGGCGCGACGGATCGTCGCCGGCGCGGCTTCCGACAGGCCGAGATACCTGACCTTGCCCGCGGCCACGAGCTCGGCCATCGCGCCGACCGTCTCCTCGATCGCGACGTCGGGATCGACGCGGTGCTGGTAATAGAGGTCGATAGAATCGAGCCCGGTCCGCTTCAGGCTCGCGTCGCAGGCGGCGCGGACATAGTCGGGGCGGCCGTTGACGCCCTTGAAGCTGCCGTCTTCGCCGCGGACGTTGCCGAACTTGGTGGCGACGACGACCCACTCGCGCCGCTCGCGCACGACACGGCCGACCAGCTCCTCATTCGCGCCGACGCCGTACATGTCGGCGGTGTCGAGGAACGTAACGCCGAGGTCCAGCGCGCGATCGATCGTTGCGACCGACTCCGCCTCATCGCGGCCGCCGTAGAAGTCGGACATGCCCATGCAGCCGAGGCCGAGGGCGGAGACTTCGAGGCCTTGCCGGCCGAGCTTGCGGGTCTGCATGAGGTCAGTCCTTGTTGGCCGGTACGGCGGCGTCGGGATGGAGGATGCAGGCCGACCGCAGCTCCTCCCAGCCGATCGCCACGCCGCCGAGGCCGAAGTCGTGGGGAGGACGGTAGCGCGGGGCAGACATGGCAGAGCTCTCCGGCTTGAACGCAAAGAACCCTGATACGCAGCCATGTTTCCGCTCCCACATTGGCAGCGAGCGCCAGCTCACCTCTGTTAAGGGCGACTTATGGACCCCTGCGCCGCCGAGATCGGCAGCCCCGTCAACTCGCCCGCATGTGCGTGCCCGACGCCTCACGAGACGCGGTCCGGCCCCTTGAACTCGTCCAGCGGGCCACAAACCATATCGCAAGCCCGCCGAGTGCGAGCATCGCGCCGATCGGCCCCGTCGAGGTCCATCCGAGCCCCGCGGCTATCGCAACCCCGCCGAGCCAGGCTCCGAGCGCGTTGGCGGTGTTGAAGGCGCTGTGATTGAGCGAGGCGGCAAGCGCCTGCGCGTCGGCCGCGACATCCATCAATCGGGTCTGCAACGGCGGCCCCATCGACAATGCCGCAAAGCCGACGAAGAACATGTTGACGGTTATCGCTACGGCATTGTGGGCGGTGATCGGCACAAGCCCAAGCGCCACGACGTTGAGCAACAGCGTAATGCCGATCGCCCGCATCACTCCGCGATCGGCCAGCCAGCCGCCGAACAGGCTGCCCGCCACCATCCCCATGCCGACGACGGAGAGAACCAACGGAACTCGCGCCTCGGTCATGCCGGACGTTCCGTCAGCATCGGCGTGATGTAGCTGTAGACGGCGAACACCCCGCCAAACCCGATCGCGGCGATGCCCAATGTCAGCCACACCTGACCACGCCTGAGCGCGCCCAACTCGGTGAGAGGGCTGGCATCGTCAGGAGCCGGGGTGGACGTGAGCGCGAGGCGACACAGCAGCGCGGTCGCGATGCCGATCGCGGCGACGACCACGAAGGCCGCGCGCCAGCCGGCGGCCTGGCCGACCCAGGTCGCGAACGGCACGCCGACGATGTTGGCGGAACTGAGCCCGAGCATCATTCGTGCGACGGCCTGCGCGCGCTTGTCGACCGGCACCAGCGACGCCGCGACAAGTGAGGCGATGCCGAAGTACGCGCCGTGCGGCAGTCCTGCCAGAAATCGTGCGGCGACGATGACGCCGTAGCTGGACGCGACGGCGCACAGCACGTTGGCAGAGGCGAAGAACACCATCAGCCCGACCAGCATCGCTCGTCGGCCCGTCCGAGCGAATATCGTGGCCAGCAGCGGCGCACCGACCACGACACCGAGCGCATAGGCGCTGATCATATGCCCGGCGATCGGCACGGTCACATGAACATCGCAAGCGACGTTCGGGAGCAATCCCATGGATGCGAACTCGCCGGTGCCGAGGGAAAAGCCGCCCAACGCGAGCGCCAGTTGGGCCAACAAAGCTCCCCGGGGTGGCGTATCGGCGCGGAAAGAGGCGGTGGCGCAGGGGGCGCTCGGCATCGGGGAGATCCTCAGGTCTAGAATCCTATCTCTCCCGAGCGGTGCTTCAGCACTCTGGACGTGAAGTGGCCGCGCCAGACGTGGCTTGCAAGCGACATGAATGGGTGACCGCTTCCGGGAGCCGCCGATCGGTCCGTGAACGACCGAGTATGGGTCTTTTTGTCGATGTGGGTTCACCAACAACCGGTGATCTCGCCTGTCAGGCAGAGAAGCGTAACCTGTCGAGTTCGTGGGACAGATCCTGTTCGGTCGCTATCATCTCTCGGGCGAACCCTTCCACGATCCCGGGCATGTAGCCGGTGGCGTCCAGGATCAGTCCCGTGCCGCCGATCGTTCGTACAGCGTTCTCAAGCGCGGCTTGATCGACTGCCATCACATCGCCGAGTGCGCCGGTATACCGCTCGTCATGCCGACCCTGCCGGCCCAGATCCGCCAGCGCATTCGCCTCCATGACGATCATCGTCTCGTCACCCAGCGGTCGCCGGGCGAGGTAGCTTGCCGGCAGTGCCGCCCGGGCGCCGGCAAGAAGAACCGGCGCCAGCGTTTCCCATTGCTCGTTTACGTAGCGGGCGGCGAGCGATGGCACCATGAACGCCGCCATCAGGCGTGTGGCGGTAGCAAGCGCCGCCAATTCGACGATCCCGTAGTCGAGCCGGCCGGCTGGCCGCTTGTCGTCGTGTCGGGGCACGCCGAGGCGCTGGAGCTGACGGATACGCGCATCGAACGCGGTCCGCGCCGACGGATCGATCCCGCATGCCGACATGAGCACCGGGATCGCCTGCGCATATCGAAGGGTAAGTCGAGGTCGGGTAATCGTCGGCACCAGCGCTGATTGCCACGACACACCCCAGCGGCAAGAAAAACCATTGACATATTACATACACGATCGTATGTACTATGAGCCATGCAGTTCATTCCGTTCCTTGATGATTCCGCCAGCGCGTTCCATCTGCGCCAGAACGCGAAGAGCGAATGTGCCCTTGATCTGATCGCGCAGCCTCCAGGCAGTCGGGCAGCGCCGACCGCGATCTGGAGCCGCCGCTTTGACACGATCGATGATCGCGACACGCTGCTTGGTGCCGTAACGAAAGGCCGGCTCGATCCCGTCTTCCTCGGTCGTCTCACGATGATGTTCGGCAGCGCCGCACTCGACGAGCTGGCCGATAGGCTGATCGCCGCTGCGCGCGCCGAGCGCGCTGAAGAGGTGGAGAAAGCCGCGAAGCGAGCCCGCAATCATTTCGTCGTCAATCTCTACGCTCGAGAAGGCAAGCACGGGCGTCATGTGCTCGAACTGCAGCGCAGGAACAGCGACGAGGCGGAGTGGTCGGTCACCTATGATCGCGCCATCGAGCGCGACCGGCTGTGCGACTGGTTGCGCTGGCAGAAGGAGCGGTTCCTCGGGTTCCTCGATCACGCCGCCGAGCACGGCGGCGAGGCGCTCTCGCGGATGCTGGTCGATGAGATGTTCGTCGCCGAACGCCGGGTGAAGGCGGAAGGGCGCGGGGCCGGCGGGACGCGCCCGTTGCGCATGTGGCGGGGCGACTGATGGCGACGCTTGCCCCCTTCCAGCCCGCCACGCCGGCGATGATCGTCGGTCATGGTACCGACGACGAGCCGCTGCCGCTCGAACTCGGAGAGCCGTTCGCGCTGCTCGGCGGCGACCGGCTTGGTCCCGACGGCATCCCCTTCCTGATGATGCACGAGCATCAGCCCGACCTTCTCGCCTGGGTGCGCGAGCGTTGTGCGGCGATGCTCGCAGCCGAGCGGCCATGGTTCAGCGGCGGAACGCTTATCCTCGGCGGCGTCGCGGGTGCGGGCCGCACTCATGCCGCACGCTGGCTGGCGCGAGTGGTCGGCGTGTCGCACGCGGTGCTCAACCTGACCGATCCTGTGATCGCCGCCAACGTCGCCGCTTCCGGTGAGATCGGTGAGGCCTTGGGCGCGTCGCCCGTCACCATCGCCATGGCAACTGCGCGTTGCGCCAATTCGATCGTCTCGGTGATCGGCGCAGACCGCGTCGGTGACGACGTGCTTGCCGGGCTGGCCGCGATGATCGATCCGGAGCGCTGTCGCCGCTGGCGCGAGGACCGGCTCGGCATCGACGTCGATCTCGGCGAGGTGACCTGGATCCTCCAGCGCGATGTCATGCGCGGCATCCCGTCCTGGGTCGCTCCCCGTGCGGATGCGGTTGCGCTTCGGCCGGTCCCGACCGGTCACGACCATGTCCTGGCCCTGTCGATCTGCTGCGAGGCGATGGGCGATCTTGGCATCGACCCGCGAACCGACACCGTCTCGTGGCAGCAGATCAGCGAGCAGCTGCCGCGCTACGGCCAGACCTCCGCCAAGGTGCTTTACGCCAACATGGTCAATGCGCTGCGGCAATGCCTGCGCCCGAACGACGCCCCGTCTGACCATCAGCCCTTCTAGCCAAGGAGAATGACCATGCTGCCGACCGTCATCCACACGCCTGATGCCATTGCCGCGCCGATCATCGCGCCGCCGGCACTCGCACCGCGTCGTCGCGCGCTTTATCTGGTCGGCGAAGCCGAACGCTCGGCGCCGAAGCCTCAGGCCGCCGAAGGCCGCACGATGATCTCGGTCAACGGCCGCTGGAACGCGTTGCGCGGGCGCACCGTTACCTACGGGCAGCTGCTTCGCCTCGCCTATCCCGATCGCGAAGGCCAGAACCCGGGCGTGGCGACCGTAACCTACCGCCACCCGGTCGACACTGGGCTGACTGGATTGCTGACGCCGGGAGATGTCGTTCCGCTCGCCGACGGCCTGCTGGTCAATGTCAACGCCACCTATGCCAGCTGAAGTGACCAAGGACAGCGACACCGGTCCGTTTGTCTATCCCGACACCGCCTCGTCCCGCGCCGGGATCGAAGCGGTGTCGCGACGGCTCGCCGGCGGCACAATCGCGATCATCGGGCTGGGTGGCACCGGATCGGTGGTGCTCGACCTCATCAGCAAGACGCCCGCCGACCGCATCCTGTTGATCGACGGCGACCGTGCGGAGCAGCACAATGCGTTTCGCTGGCCCGGCGCGATGGCGATCGAGGACATCGCTGCCGATCTGTCCAAGGTCGGATATTTCGCACGCGTCTATGGCCGGATGCATACCGGGATCAAGGCGCACGCGGTGCATCTCGACGCCGAGACGATCGACCTGATCGAGCAGGCCGATTTCGTGTTCGTCTGCGTCGACAGCGTCGCGGCGCGGGCGTTCATTATCCCGGCGCTCGAGGCGCGAGACCTGCCTTACATCGATTGCGGCCTCGGCCTGAGCCTCGTCGACGACCGGCTGATGGGGCTGGTCAGGGTGACGACCAGCACGCCGGCCATGCGCGCCCACGTCCATGCCGGGGATCGCATCCCGATGACGGGCGACGCCGACGACGCGCTCTATCGCAGCAACATCCAGGTCGCCGATCTCAACATGTTGGCGGGCACGCTGGCGGTGATTCAGTACAAGCAGTTGCGCGGGTTCTATCTCGACACCGAGGCTGAGAATCACGCCATTTACTCGACCGACGGCAACACCATCATCAACGAGGATCGCCCGTAGCGGCGACGCGATGACGGGCCTCCTCGACCACGCAGTCCAACCGGCGACGTTCGCTGGGCGGCGCGCGCCATGGGAAGACCGGATCGGCGTCGGCGGGCAGCACAGCCAACACTGCGTCGGGCACCGGCTCGAGCGGCGCCCAGCGGCTCTCGACCTCGAACACGACCGCCGAGCCTGCGTTCGTAACACCAGTGATCCGAAGATCGGCGGCGGTAAAGAACGGGTGACTCACCACCTCGGCAAGGGCGCGCAACGCATTGCGCCGTTCATCCTGCTGCAGGGCATCGATCAACGTGTCGGGCAGCTTGTGATTCTCGATGCGGATGCGGGCGTCCTGACCGAGGACCGCCGTGCAGCGCGGTTTGTTCGAAAGCTCGATCCGCTCGGCGATCGCCATGCCGCCTCGTACCCTGATCTTAGCGCCGCCTTGGCCAAGCTCGCGCCGCGCGCGGCGGTCGAGATCGCCGTAGACGGGCGCGAGTCCAACCTGGTCGGTCAGCGCCAGCACCTTGCGCAAGGCATTGCTCGCGCCCGCCCAGACGAGCCAGTGGGCGAGGATATCGGAGCCGCTCACCAGCCACAATGGCGGCGGCTGCGAGGTCACCCCCGCGACCTCGATCATGCGGCGCGCCCGCTCGGCGGCGATGGTCGCCTCGATGGTCGCCGCCAGTCGTTCGAACGCCAGACCGACTGTGGGCGTCATGGTATCGAAGTCGATCCGCGCTTGGGCAATGGTGATGCCGAAGCGCAGGTCGTCGCCTTCGGCAGACCACGATCCACGGTCGATCATCGTCAGCATCCGATCGACCAGGTCCCGCATCGTCGCTCCACCGGCACCCACGCCCTGCCATCCGCAGACCAAGGGCATATAGGCGATACTATCGTGTCGAACATGCCCGGGCCTGACGATGGCCATCCGATCACCGCAACTGCTCCGCGACTGACATGGCTGCCGCACATCGGTCTCGGCCAGACCCTGGCGGATGGCAGCACCGCCCAGACAGCCGGGAATATCTCCCCCCGCAGATGCGGTCGGACGAGACGCGCGGCGGGTTGTCGATCGTCTGCCACCGTCGTTCGATGTGGCAGCGGACGAGTCGCAAT